>JAIRQD010000143.1:0-5925 GCA_031256655.1 Treponema sp. | reverse complement strand
GATGTTGCGTCCAGTGCGGGAAGCGATGTTGTAAACTATGATGGGAAGCCCGACTGCCGCCGCCGCCTGGAAATGACGGATAAGCCCGTCATCGTTGGGTTTGTTGTAATAAGGCGTTACCACCATCGCAAAGTCAGCGCCTATGTCTTTTGCCTGTTTGGTGTAGGCAACCATGTGCCGCGTGCTGTTAGAGCCGGTTCCTACGATAACCGGAACTTTGCCTTTAGTCTCATCCAGCGCAACGCGGATGAGCTGCTCTTCTTCGCCGTCATCGAGGGTGGGAGTTTCGCCGGTTGTCCCGATGGGAACGATGCCGTCGATACCTTGCTCAAGCTGGAAATTAACCAGCCGCTTGAAGCCGTCAAAATCCACCTCCCCGTTTTCTTTCATCGGGGTGACTAATGCGGTGAAAGCGCCTTTCAGTTCGTGCATAAAATCTCCTATATAAAGTTTGCTTACTGCAACACATCATCCATAGTGAAAACACCAATCCGCTTTTCGGTGACAAGCCACTGCGCGGCAAGTATAGCGCCTGATGCAAAGCCCTCGCGGTTGCGGGCGGTGTGGGTGATTTCGATAGTGTCGGCGGGGGAATCGAAAAACAGGCTGTGAGTGCCGGGAATCGAACCAATGCGGACGCTTGCGTAGTGCAGCTCATCCGGGGCAGGCGGGCGTTCAAGCATTTCGTACACCGCCTTGTTCTTGCGGCTTGAGTTGGCAATTACCCGCTCAACAAGGGTTTTAGCAGTGCCTGAAGGACTGTCGGCTTTTTTGTTGTGGTGGCTTTCAAAGCCACCGACATCGTACTCCGCAAACGGGTCAAAAAGCGTTGCGGCGCAGGCGGCGAGGCGGAAAAAAAGATTCACCCCCAGCGAAAAGTTAGATGCCCACAAAAGGCTTGTGTTTGCATCCGCAACCGCGCGTTTCACCTCGTCCAGCCGATCGTACCAGCCGGTGCTTCCCGTTACTGTGGGGATTTTTTTACCCGCCAAAAACAGCAGGTTGCCGACAACGGCGCTTGGGTGGGTGAACTCAATCGCCGCATCCGCATCGGTAAGCCTTTTGCCTTCCGCCCCGTTAAGCGAGTCTTCAAGCGAGGCATACACAGGAGCACCTGACGGCGTAACATTCGCCGCGGATTTGCCGGAGGCAAAATGCGGCTCAACAACCGCCAAAACTTCGTCCCCTTTCGCCGTAAGCTGTGCTTCCAAAAGCCGTCCCATTTTTCCGTAGCCAACCAAAACAACTTTCATCGATATTCCTTTTCCTTATTCGCTATCATCGTAGCCGTTCTCAAAAAAATCTTCGTGAAGGGCTTTGAGCACCGTATCAGCTTCGTGATCTTCCACGATAAAACTGATGTTCACCTTACTTGCGCCCTGCGAAATCATCTGCACTTGCACGCCCAGCGATTCGCAAATGCTGAACGAGTGGGCAAGGATTTTTGACGAACGACGAACATCTCCAATGATTGTTACAATCGCTTTGTTGGTTTTAACCTCAACACTTGCGATTTTGGAAAGGTCTCTTTGCAGTTCGCTAAGGTCATACTTTGAATCCAGCGTGAGCGAAACAGACACTTCGCTTGACGCTATCATGTCAACCGAAAGTGAGTGCGTGGCAAACCACGAAAAAACTTCCGCCAGAAATCCGTATTGCCCAAGCATACGGGAAGAAACGATGTCAACAAGTGTTTCTTTTTTGCGGGAAGTAAGCGTTATAATGTGCGAATCTTTTACCGAAAGCTCTGAAACGATGCGTGTTCCGGGCGCTTCGGGGTTGTAGGAGTTTTTTACAAGAACAGGTGTTCCCGTTTTCATGCACGGCTGCATTGCGCGCGGGTGAAGCACCTGCGCCCCGAAGTACGCAAGTTCGGAAGCCACTTCGTAACTGACTGTTTCCACAGGCCGTGCATTCGGCACAAGACGCGGGTCGGCGGTAAGAATGCCGTCGACGTCTTTCCAGACTTGCACTTCAAGAGCGCCGCAGGAAGCCGCAATCATCGTTGCCGTCAGGTCAGAGCCGCCCCTGCCAAGCGTGGTGATATTGCCTTTTTCGTCCTTTGCGATAAAGCCCGTTACTAGTTGCAATACACCTTCTTCGACCGGGGGAAGGAGCTTTGCGGGTATAAGGTTCCAGCTTTCATTTGCGATTTCGGCGGACGTAAAATTGGAGTTGGAAACAAAGCCGCCATCCCACGCGTCTATTGCGCGCACGTTCACCCCAAGTGAAGCGAAGTGCGCCGCCGCAATCCGCACCGAAAGCCGCTCGCCAAATGAAACGAGATAGTCTTTGGTTTTTCCTGTGAGTTCGCGGATAAGCGAAATGCCTGTCAAAAGCGAGCGAAGTTCCGCAAGCAGCGGCTGAATGTGTTTTAACGCCTCCTTGTGCGCCTGCTCGCTCAAGTTAAGTTCGGCGAGTGTTTTCAGGTGATGCTCTTCGACTTTGTCAATCGTGATTTCACCGCGCTCCAAAGCCGCCGCGCCTGAGTCAAGGAGGTGATCAGTTGTGTCCCCCATTGCGGACAAAACCACGATAGGCCTGCGACTAAGGCGGGCTTTTACAATTTCTGCCATGTGGCGAATGCGCTCTGCGTTTGCGACTGAACTGCCGCCGAACTTCATTACTATCATGCAATAGAGTATATGTATAGGCGGGCATATTTGCAATTGCATCTCAACGAGCTGCGCATAAAAAATTAGGTTTGGCTTAAATTTGGATAATTTTTAAATTTTTGGTATTTGGGCTTGAAACTGAGAGAAGTATAAGTTATAATCCAGAGGTTATCTACCATACAGAACAAATAAAATGGAGGTTTAGCAGTAATGGAAAAAACAAACGAGTCATGCTGCGGTCAGGATCATGGTCAGCTGAAGGACATTGATGCCTTCATTGATGAATTGGCTGGACGAGGTAGCTTGGATGGGAAGCTCATTGCAATTTTGCATAGAGCGCAGGAAATCGTCGGTTACCTGCCGGTGGAGGTGCAGGCGCATATTGCCCGCCGCCTTTCATTGCCCCCGGCGAAGGTATTCGGCGTTGTTTCATTTTATTCTTTTTTCAGCATGGTTCCCAAGGGCAAATACGTTATCAACGTATGTATGGGAACTGCCTGCTTCGTTGTCGGCGCCGATAAAGTGCTTGATGAGTTAAAAAAGAAGCTTGAGATTGATGCGGGGCAAACAACACCAGATCGAATGTTCTCCTTAAATGCTTTGCGCTGTGTCGGAGCGTGCGGCCTTGCGCCTGTCGTCGTCGTTAATGAAAAAATGCACGGCAAGGTCACGGTGCAGGACGTTCCAAAACTTATTGCGGAGTACAAAGAGGGGGTGGAGCATGAGTAAGATCGCATCTGCGCAGCAGTTAAAAGATTTAAAAGAAAAGTATGCTGCAGAAATTGTGCTTAGGGATACGCCTGAAATACCGGTTGTTTCAAAAGAAAAGCCGGTTGGAACGGCAAAAAAGCATGTCCTTGTCTGTTCGGATACGGGTTGTCTTGCAGCCGAAGGCAATGCGATATACGACAGTATTCTGGCGGAAGTGAAAAGCAAAGGGCTTGAAAAAGACGTAAATGTTGTCAAAACCGGCTGTTTTGGGTTTTGCGAGCCGGGTCCATGCGTTAAAATTATGCCTGAAGATGTTTCCTATATGCGTGTAAGCGCAAAGGACGCGCCGGAAATCGTTTCATCACATCTGCAAAATGACAAATTTGTGGAAAGGCTTTTCTTCAAAGACCCGCGAAACGGCAGTCTCATTTCCAAGCAAAACGAAGTTCCGTTTTACAAGGGGCAGTTCAAAATCGCCCTGCGAAACTGCGGACTCATCGATGCTGCCAGTGTCGAAGAGTACGTAGCCCAAGACGGCTATCAGGCTTTGAGCAAAGCCATTTTTGAAATGAGCGAAGAAGATATCATTAACGTGATCAAAGACAGCAATCTTCGCGGGCGCGGCGGCGGCGGATTCCCTGCCGGTGCAAAATGGGAGCTTACGATGCGCTCTCAAGGTTCCAAAAAGTACGTAATCTGCAACGCTGACGAAGGTGATCCGGGGGCGTTTATGGATCGCGCCATTTTGTTCGGCGATCCCCACAGCGTTTTGGAAGCTATGGCGATTTGCGGCAGGGCGATAGGCGCTGATGAGGGAGTTGTTTACATCAGGGCTGAGTATCCCAAAGAAGTCAAAAGGCTTCAGGGCGCGATCGTTCAGGCTGAGGCGCTCGGTCTTTTGGGCGACAAAATACTTGGCAGCGACTTCAACTTCAAGGTATCGCTGACTCTTGGCGCGGGCGCGTTCGTTTGCGGTGAGTCAACGGCGCTGCTCAATTCAGCCCAGGGTTTGCGCGGCGAACCGCGTAACAAGCCGCCGCGTACCGCCGACAAGGGTCTTTGGTACAAGCCGACTTCTCTTAACAATGTCGAAACATTCGCGTGCGTTCCGCCTATCATCAATAAAGGCGCAGCGTGGTTTAAGAGCATAGGCACCGAAAGTTCCCCCGGCACAAAAATATTCGCGCTTGCGGGCAAAGTCCAAAACATCGGTCTTGTCGAAGTTCCGATGGGTATTTCGCTGCGGACAATCGTTGAGGAGATCGGCGGCGGCGCTCAGGGCGGCAAAAAAATCAAAGCCGTTCAGACCGGCGGGCCTTCCGGCGGGTGTATTCCTGAGGCGCAGCTTGACATTCCCGTTGACTTTGAATCGCTTTCGGCGGTCGGCTCCATGATGGGTTCCGGCGGCATGATAGTCCTTGATGAAGATGACTGCATGGTCAACGTAGCGAAGTTTTACATGGACTTCATCGTTGATGAGTCGTGCGGAAAATGCACACCGTGCCGTGTGGGAACAAAGCGTATGCTTGAAATACTTGAGAGGATCACCGATGGCAAGGGCGCGGAAGAAGACTTGTATGAGCTTGAACAACTGAGCGAAGTTATTGTGACCACGGCTTTGTGCGGGCTTGGGCAAAGCGGCCCGAACCCTGTCACATCAACGATGCAGTATTTCAGGGACGAGTATATCGCGCACGTTCGGGATAAAAAGTGTCCTGCGGGAGCCTGCACGAAAATGGCTCAGTACTTCATTTTGGAAGACAAATGCATCGGCTGTACGATGTGTGTCAAGGTCTGTCCTGTGGACTGCATTTCAGGCGAAAAGAAAGCACTGCATGTAATCGATCAGGAAAAGTGCATAAAATGCGGCGCTTGTGTCGACAAGTGTAAACCCAACGCAATTGTGCGCAAATAGGAGGTGCAAAATGGAAAAAACTGAAAGCAAGCCGGTAAATTTGATTATTAACGATATATCTGTTGCCGCCAAAAAAGGCGACAGCATTTTGGATGCTGCAAAGCAGGCAGGCATATATATACCGCACTTGTGCTACCTTAATATGCACGACCTGGAAATATTAAACCGGCCCGCAGCCTGCCGCGTTTGCATGGTTGAGCAGGTGGGTGGAACAAAAGGCAGGCTTGTGCCTGCCTGCGCGACATTCGTTTTTGAAGGTATGGTTGTATACACCAATTCGATGCGATCCTTAAGCGCCCGTCGCACCATAGTTGAGCTTATGCTGTCTGACCACCCATCAGAATGTTTGACCTGCGTCAAGAACCTTGATTGCGGCCTTCAAAAGATCGCGGCGGAATTGGGCGTCACAAGCATCCAATATGAAGGTGAGACAACAAAGTTCCCTAAAGACTCGTCAAGTTATTCGATGGTCAAGGATCCGAACAAGTGTATCCTTTGCAGGAGATGCGAGGCTATTTGCGCGAATGTTCAAACGGTCGGCGTATTATCAGGTATAGGCAGAGGGTTTGATACCACCGTGAATACGGCTTTTGATACACCTGTCATTGATACGCAGTGCACATTCTGCGGGCAGTGTGTTTCGGTTTGCCCGACCGGCGCGCTTACCGAAGTTTCAAACACGAG
>JAIRQD010000064.1:0-3448 GCA_031256655.1 Treponema sp. | reverse complement strand
CCGTAAACGCCGATATGATCCAATGAAGCGTTCAACGCGTCATAATAACGTACATAGGTAAGCGTGGGGCCGTCGCACAGTTCATTCATCACGGCGCGGGGAAAATTCACGGCCACCGAAACCGCGCGGGGATAATCCAACCAAACGTCGCCGTATTCCAACTCTATCAATTTTCGATACGGCTGCAAATCGTCAAACCCTACCTTATGAGCGCCCAAAGAAAATAAAAAGGCGCGCAATCCTTCCACTAAAGAAGCCGTTTCATCATACGCCATTCTGTCCACTCCAATTAATAACGCCCGCTCTGCTAAAAACCCGCCAAATGCGGCAGAGCGTATACCAACGGTAACATAAATTTTGAGCGGTCAAAAAACTCTATTACCTTTAACCCGTAATCCACCCCGATTTCCATCCCTATATCAGCCGCAAACGGCAGAACAACGCTGTGCAGTATAAAGAAGATGATAAGTGTTATCAAACCGGCGAACAAAGCGCCCAAAAAACTGATTCATCAAATCCTGAAAGCCGCGCGTGGGCTACTGTAAAAAGACTAACGTCGCGGTGGTTAATAACAGCCTCAGGCGGAATGGCGTTCGGCTTATTTGCAACGCTGATTGCGGGCACTATCATGAACCAGATTGGCAGATGGATTGGCGGCAGTCCACTCGGCATCGCATTTCAGGTTTCAGGAATTGCAGCTCAATTACTCATGGGCGCGGGCATAGGCGCGGGCGTTGCAAACAGCCTAAAAGCTGACAGGCTCGTTCTTTTTTCGGCATTGTGCGCGGGTTTCATTGGGGCGCAAAGCGGCGCGATTATCAGCGCTGTGCAAGCTGCTGACGGGCTTGTTGCTTTGGCGATGTTTGATTTTGCGGCGAATGTGGCAGTCGAAAACGGCGAACTAATCAGAAGGGGCGGCTTAATCGGGCCGGGAGAACCTGTTTCAGCCCTTATCACTTCCATTGTCGCCGTTGAAATCGGGCAGCTCCTTAAAGGACGCAGCAAGGTCGATATTGTCGTCCTGCCTGCTTCATCAATTTTGGTTGGGCTTCTTTTAAGCTTCACTATTAATCCGCCAATAGCGCAAGCTTTCATTTCGTTTGGCCACTGGATTATGCTTTCAACCGAAGTCAACCCTGTGTGGATGGGTTTTGTCCTTGCCGTTTCAGTTGGCTTGTTCCTCACAATGCCGACTTCCAGCGCCGCCATTTGCGTTGCCGCAGGCATAGGCGGGCTTGCAGGCGGAGCGGCTGTTGTTGGCGGAGCGGCGCACATGATATGCTTCGCGGTTATGAGCTGGCGCGAAAACCGGGTTGCAGGTCTTGTCGCGCAAGGGCTTGGAACCAGTATGCTTCAAATCCCCAACATTTTTAGAAACCCGCGCGTATTGATCCCGCCTGTACTTGCAAGCGCCGTTGTGGGGCCGCTTGCCGCCGCGGTTTTTGCCCTGCATTGCGCGAGCACCGGAAGCGGCATGGGAACGGCGGGGCTTGTCGGGCTTTTTACCACGGTGAGCTCCTCCCTTGACGCAGGGCTTGATGTAAACAGGCTCGTACCCGGTTTAATTTTACTGTTTTTTGTCATTCCTGCCCTTTTTGGCGTTATAGGAAGGGCAGTACTTGGAAAGATTGGCTGGATTAAAGACGGGGATCTGAAACTTGAATTGTAACGATGATACGCGCCGAAAATGCCTCACCCTATAATAATTTTCGGCGCTGCGTTATACTAAAGCCTCAACTATGGCAACAACAAATATTGAACTGGCGGCGAAGGTAAGTTCGCCGCGCGCGCTGGAAGCGGCGGCGGGTGAAGGTGCGGATTCAGTTTATATCGCTTTAAGCGATTTTTCCCCTCACTCACGCAGCGTCAACTTCACCTACCGGCAATTTGAGACCGCTCTCCGCTTTCTTCATCGCATGAAGCGCAAGCTTTACGTGACAATTGATAAAGTTTTCCAACAGCGCGAGGCGGACAGGGTTTATCAGCTTTTAAAATACCTTGCCGGTTCCGGCGCGGATGCGCTTGTTGTTCAGGACTTTGGCGTTATAAATATGGCGCGCGATCACTTTCCTGCGCTCAAACTTTTTGCCTCAAAACGAATGAACATAGCAAGCGGGCGCGCTGCAAATCTGCTTTCGCGGCACGGCTTTTCGCGGGTAATGTTATCGCCTGAACTTTCTTTAAAAGAGCTTAAGGAAATACGCGAAGCAACGAACATGGAGCTGGCTTTTGCCGTGCATGGTGAGCTTTGCATAAGCGCGCACGGGCTTTGCCTTTTTTCCAGTTTCCTGGGCGGAAAGTCAGATAACCGGGGACTTTGCACTTTGGCGTGCAGGCGCTCGTATATTGTTCACGCCGATTTAGATGCCGGTGAAAAAAACTCCCGTCAATATTTTAGTCCGGCTGACTTGCAGCTTGTGCAAAAGCTTCCGGAACTGGCAGATGCAGGGATTGACTCGTTTACAATCGAAGGGCAGACAAAAAGTGATATGTATGTTGGAACGGCAGTTTCAGCTTATCGCCTTGTCATTGACAATTTAGGTGACGGGGAAGAAAAATGCAAACAGGCAATTACGCAGGCGTGCGAAATTCTGAAAGCCGATTTTGCCCGCAGGAAAACTGTTTTTTTAATTGACGGAATTGATTCAGGCGGACGGCGGGAAAATAAAAATACCTTTGACTGGCTTGACCCAGACACAAAAGCGGCGAGCGGTGTGCCGTGGAAAACAGGCAAACGATATGCTCCGGTAATCAGCGGAGACAAAGAAAGCAAAAGCCGCAGCCCCGGCAGGGAAAAAGCTCCGCTGCCTAAATCTTTGTTTTCAGCGGGGAGTAAAAAAAATACCGCGGTTTTGCCCGCAGGCTTTTACGTTTTTGTGTCGCAGGTTGAAGATTTGTACGTGCTCCAATCGGCAAAACCGGAAAAAGCGATTCTTGCGTTTAACAAAAAAACGGCAGCGCAGCTTTTGGAAAACTCTTCAAAACCGATTCCGTTTCCCGCAAAAGATATAATCCTTTTTCTCGATCCATTTTTCCCGCAAGAAAAAGAAGCCGAATATGCTTTGTTAATTAAAGCCTTAATCGCAAAGGGCTTTAGTTTTTTTGTGGTGAATAACCTCGGTCACTTTTCCCTTTTCCGTGATGCCGATGCTGGTGCCGTCACTTTAATTTCAGGCCCCTGGCTTTATGTCTTTAATCCGTGGGCGTGGGATTTCTTGGAAAAAAATAACTGCGGCTACTGCGTTTCCCCTTTGGAAAATAATCGCCAAAATCTTGAGCGCAGTTTTCCTGATCGGCAAGGGCGGCGGCAAAATACGCGCGCCAAAGTTTTCGTTACCGTTTTTGCCCGCCCAAGCCTTTTTCGCATACGCGCCGATCTTGGCAAAGTTTATGACTTCAAAGATTTCACCGACAGTTCAGGCGATTCTTTTCGTTTGACTTCCGGGCA
>JAIRQD010000051.1:0-4868 GCA_031256655.1 Treponema sp. | reverse complement strand
ATGTGGGTTCCCGTGCAGTACCGCGAAGTGCTTTTGGGGCGCAACCGTTACATACTGCCTTTATTGTTCCCCGCTATCGAAAACTTTACCCACTACGATTACGTTCTCTACGATTACGTTTTGTGGCACCAAACCGGGCAAGCGGGAATTGAGTACGGCAGGGCGGTTTTTTACAATTCCGCCATAAGGCTTGGAACATCAACACACATTGGCATAAGGAATATCACAAGAACTGAATCAGGTTATACAGTTTCCGGAGTTCTTTCGATTCTTGATAAGCCTTATGACCAATGGGGCTTTTTGGCCGGAAGTGAGTTTTCGAAGGTTTACAGGGCGGGAAGTGAAATAACGTTATCTTTGCATCTTGATGGTGATTATCTTGATATGTATGCCATAGACAGCGGCATAAAAATCGGCACATTTATAAGAGCAAGACCTGATTTTATCGCGCAGTATGAAAACCTTATTCGCTTTAATGTGGGAGACCTTGCAAGCGTGACATGGCCCCGCCGCGAAGACGGCAGCGTGCACTTTCCGCCGCTGCAGGATATACCCGCTTCCCGCCCCAGCCACCGGGCCCAAGCTTTTTTGAACATCAGGGAAAATCCCTCCCTTACTTCCCGTATCATTACTACAGCGCCTGGGGGAACGCGGATGCAGCTGCTGGAAATTGGCCCTTCAACGGCGATTGGCATAACGATTGCCCCCTGGGTAAAAGTGCTGACTGACTCCGGATATGTCGGCTGGTGTTTTTCAGGCTTTCTGGAAATTATCCCCCACGCCCCGCCAATCGCGGAAGAGCAACAGGATGAAACAGCATTCGGATTATCTCCCAGCGTTTTAACACGGGAAAACATTGCTTTTCTTGTTGAAAGTTACACGGACACGCCCGGAATTATCGCACCCGAAACCGCGCAAACCATGCCGCTGTGGGCATTGATTTCAGGCATCACAGCCGCGGTTTCAGGCATTTGGCTGATTGCGATGCGGCGCCGGCTGGCAAAGCGGTAACTCTTAGGATGGAGATCCGGTGCCGCGAAAGCCCGGTGCCGCGAAAGCGGCAATGAGTCGAACCAGTGCCTTCCCTATGGAGGTGGCGGGAGTCGAACCCGCGTCCTAATACGCGAAACACAAACGTCTACAGGTTTAGCTGTCTATTAACTTGTCGGGGCGGACTTGGCTAAACAGCGCGCGATCCGCCCGTATTCCGAAAATCTCATCAAGCTGTCTTCGGAAGCGGCAGCTTGACCAGCTCCGTTTGCGACGCGGAAGCCGTCCCTCAGAGCGGCGGAACGGTTCCACGCAATTACGCAGCTAAGGCGTAATTGTAACTGACATTATTGTTGGCAGTTAAATGTTTTGCCCAATCAGGAGATGAGCGCTCCACCTGCGGCCTGCACCCCGAATCGTACCAGTCGAAACCGGGGCACCCCCATACATCTACAATAGAGCAAGGTTTTTAACGTGTCAAGCACATGGCGCAAGACGTTCTGCAACCGAAGAAATAAAATTAACGTAGTCAACGGTTTTTACCCCTTCACCTTTACACAGCGGGGCAAGATCGCCTGTTATGAAACCGTCTTCTATCGTTGCAACACAGGCTGTTTCCAGCGCGTTCGCAAAATGCACCAAGGCGGCGTTTGAGTCAAGTTCACCGCGTTTACGCAAAGCGCCAGACCAGGCAAAAATCGTTGCCACAGGATTTGACGAAGTGGTTTCACCTTTTAAGTAGCGGTAATAGTGATGAGTGATTGTGCCGTGCGCAGCCTCATATTCAAAATTACCGTCGGGGCTTACAAGCACACTTGTCATCATCGCCAATGATCCGAATGCAGATGAAATCATATCGCTCATTACGTCCCCGTCATAGTTTTTGCACGCCCAAACAAAGCCGCCTTCTGATCGCATAACCCGCGCAACCGCATCATCAATTAACGTATAAAAATACTTTATGTTTAGTTCATCAAATCTCGCTTTATATTCGCTGTCAAAAATACTTTGAAAAAGCGACTTAAATGTGTGATCGTACTGTTTTGAAATTGTGTCTTTTGCGGAGAACCACAGATCCTGTTTAACCGAAATTGCGTATTCAAAACAGGCACGCGCAAAAGACGAAATAGATTTGTCTGTGTTATACTGCCCCTGCAAAACGCCCTTCCCTTCAAAGTCAAAAATGTTCAGGCGCTTTTCCTCTCCGTTTTTGTCTGCAAACAAAAGCTCAGCGGAACCCGGACTCTCAACTCTTAACTCCGTGTTAGTGTATACATCGCCGTATGCGTGTCTGGCTATTGTGATGGGTTTTTTCCAGCCGCGCACAACAGGCTCAATCCGCTTTGTGACAATGGGGGCGCGGAAAACCGTTCCGTCAAGAATGCCGCGTATTGTGGCGTTTGGGCTTTTCCACATCTTTGTTAGGGCGTATTCTTCCATGCGCTGTGCGTTTGGCGTGATTGTCGCGCATTTAACGCCGACAGCGTGTTTTTTGATTGCGTTTGCCGCTTCCAGCGTTACTTCATCATTGGTGCCGTCCCTGTTTGGAAGACCCAAATCGTAATATTCAGTGTTTAGTTCCACAAAAGGAAAGAGTAGCTTTTCTTTTATTTCTTTCCATAGAACCCTCGTCATTTCATCTCCGTCCATTTCCACAATCGGATTGCGCATAGCTATTCTTTCCATGGCGCGTATTGTAGCAAATATGCAAACAAACTGTAAAGATAACAAATACACGCGGTGATATTTTTAATTTTCGCGCGTTTTTTATTCTTTACAGAACACAACCTATTGACACAAATTTCTGTTTATGGTACTGTTGGGTCAGTTGTTTGGGTTCTTGGGTCACACCTTGATCCCTCGTAGTGCGTTTTCATGCCACCTTAGCTCAGTTGGTAGAGCAGCAGACTGAAAATCTGCGTGTCTGGAGTTCAATTCTCCGAGGTGGCAGGTAACTTCAGTCCCGCTTTAGAGAGTTGTAGAGGTAAGTCATGAGAAAGTTGTTTTTCCCGTTTGTTGTTCTTCTTTTCGCTTTCGCTTCATGCAC
Source organism: Treponema sp. (assembly GCA_031256655.1). Classification (GTDB taxonomy): domain Bacteria; phylum Spirochaetota; class Spirochaetia; order Treponematales; family Breznakiellaceae; genus WRKT01. The sequence continues at coordinate 1,831 of JAIRQD010000051.1, read as the reverse complement.
GTCACGTTATCCCGGCGACACAGTTTTAGTTAACCATTCCTCGCGGACGCTGACGCTTAACTTCACAGGCACAAGTGAGATCACCCTTGCCCCGCATGGGGAACCCGGCAGCACCATGTCACTGACAACTTTACGGGGCGTAAACCCGATACAAAGGATGCAGGGTTACACTCCAAACAAGAGAGTGCGTTTTGAGTATACGAACTCCGCACTTATTTTTAAATTTTTTGACCGCCAGGTTTATGAAGTAAAAATAAGCAATTTTTCAGGTTATGACGGAAAATTAAGCGCTGATGGATGGATGAAGGAAATAAGTTTTTCGTCTTCCACCGCTAATCAGGAAAATCCTGATGCATGGCTGGTTTACACAAGCCGCCCAAGGTTTACCGCGGTAACAGAAAATCATTCTGTGTCCGTTTCACACAAAAAAACAGGGAACGTTTTTTACGTTACCATAAGGTAATAATTGTTTAAGGTTCTTGCAAAACAAAAATTTTGCAAGAACCTTGGAAATCACTGATTTCTAAAACCCAAATTTTTCCAAAATGTCTTATTTTAAAAAAATCTCAAATAAGACTAAAAAATGTTAATAAGTAGGGGTTTTCAAACAGCTTCCTAACAAGTTCTCAACAACTTACCAACAAATCTGATTTTTAAGATCAACTCGTATCGAATTGATTTAGTACCTCTATTTCCACTATTTGCACCAATTAGCTTTTTTATTTTCAAAATTCATTTATTTTCTTCTTAATTTCCGTTGACAATTCAATTGATCCAGACAACACTTGAGTTGTGGGTGTATTAACAAGTAGCAGTTGAGAGATTTATTTAAAAAAAGTATGATTTAAAAAAGAGTACTATTTAAAAAAGAAAGAAAATACACCCATGTAACTCTCTCTGTTACTTGTTTTGTTTGCGTGGCAAAGAGGATTTAAAAAAATGAATAACATCTGGGAACGGGCTGTAAGTCTGTATGACACGCGGATGTACAAAGAAGCACTTGCCTTGTTTGTCTTTTTGGGAAAGTATAGTCCTGATGACAGGATCACCGGCTTTTACATTTCGCGCTGTGAATCGCTTCTTGATAAGTAAGCGGCTCTCTTAGGCTCACTTAACGCAAAACCTCCAGCGCCCGGTCAATACGCGCGAGGCATTTTTCCGCCCCCAAAAGACGCAGGCTCCCGAAAAGCGGCGGGCTGATACGAGCGCCTGTGATCGCGACTCTTAGCGGCATCATCAGATCGCCCAGTTTCAGCCCTTCTTTTTCAGCAAAGGCTTTGATCAGGTTTTCCGCTTCTTCATCGCTTGGGGCATTTGCCAGGCTTTCAATGACAGTCCTTGCCCGCTCAAGCAGATGCGCGGTTGCCTCCGCGTCCGCCTTTTTCGGGAAAAACTCCTCGCGCCCCGGCAACGCAGGCTCGGCAAAAAGGTAAAAAAGCTTTTCCGGTATCTCTTTTAAAAAAACCGCGCGTTCCTTCACCAGCGGCATTGCGGCTGCGTACAGCGCAGTCTGCGCACTATCAGGCTTAACGCCCTGTCCGCCGAACAGCCCCGCTTCAACTGCCAAATCGAGCGTGAGGCGAGTGAGTTCCTCATCGCTTTTCATCCTGATATACTGACCGTTGTACCATTCAAGTTTCTTGTAATCAAAAATCGCCGGGGCTGTGTTTAGCTTTTCGGTGCTGAAACGCTCGGCAAGTTCTTCCAGTGAGTAAATATCCTTCCCTTCCTCATAGGACGCGCCAAGCAGCGCAATGTAATTGATAAGCGCGTCGGGTAAATAGCCCTGTCGGCGGAATTCGTCAATACTTGTTGCCCCGTGGCGCTTGGA
>JAIRQD010000163.1:0-30183 GCA_031256655.1 Treponema sp. | reverse complement strand
AGGAGACGATAAGCTTTCTGTAGGAAAGCCGGCTCCGGCGCGGGTTCTCCAAGCGGGCGACGAGTCCCTCCTATACGCCCCACCGGGTGTTGTTCAGGATATTTTACGCAACACAGTTTTGTCAAATTGAGAATTGATGACGAAATTATAAAGCTTGTTGACAAGAAATGACTATTGCGATAGAATAAATCATTATCAATTTAAGGAGATATTTTTATGAAGAAGATCCTCACAGGCATTTTGGCTTTGGCTCTTTTTGTCATCGGCTCTGCACAGATTTATGGGCAGGCAAACATTTCTGTACCGCAGGCCAGAGAAGTCGCCCTTGCCATGACCTGGGGCGGAACAATAAACAGTCTTCAACTGACATCCGGCCCCGGCGGCCCGGTATACCAAGTTGTGGTTCTTAACAACGCCGTACGTTACGAGATTTTGATAAACGCCCAGACTGGCGAAGTTATCGGGCTCAACAGCGGGCAAGCAGCGGGGATGCCCGCTGTTACAATGGCTCCGCCGCCCGGTGGCGGAGTTGGCAATGTTATGCCGGTGTCGCCTCAACCCAGGCAAGGCGGCGGCGGCAGACACGCAAACGCTCAAGTTTCGCGCGAAAGGGCAATAGAGATAGCCTATGCCCACCTTAGATCTCGCGGCTTCCATTCCGCTGCCTTTAGAACTGATTCCGGCATTGACTGGGAGCGGGGAAGATGGGTATGGGAACTTGAGTTCAGGGATGTTGGAACAGTAATCGAGTTTTACATCGATATAAATACAGGTGATATTGTAAAATTTGAAGTCGAAAGAAGCGGGAGAGGAAGAGGATGGTAAAATTTAACCCCAAACGATTTATGCGAAAAAAGCACCTGATTTGGCTGACTACGCTGGCGATAGCGGTGTCGCTTGTGTCGTGCGATTTGGCGCTTAGTTCTGACAGGGGCGGAGGGCATTCCCACGATATCGCATGGTCTACTCGGGCTAACTGGACTTGCCCGGAGCAGAATCTGAACATCACCGGAGTATGTTTAGCGCCCACCGCAGCGGTGGCTTGTGATGGGACATGCACATGGATAGGGCAAGGGAGTGCGCCGAACAGGAACCAAAGACCGGTAAATCCCCCCATAACCCGCCAACAGGCAAGAGCCATAGCCGAGCAGCACCTCGCATATTGGAATATTAGTGCCGTTTACCAGGCCCGCGATACTGAAATGGACTGGGAGTATAGGCGATGGGTGTGGGAACTTGAGTTTTATGGGCCCAACCGCCAGGAATTCGAGTTTTATATCTGCGTCAACATCGGTACGATTGTAAAATTTCAAATTGAAGGCCGCGTTCCACCCGGCGGGCAACTGCCGTCTATCAGACCACCAACGCAGCAGCCACCGCCAGGAGGACAGCAGCCACCGTCAGGGCAAAGACCAACAAACCCCGCTGTATCACTTCAGGATGCAATAGCGATAGCGGAGGGACATCTTCGCGCCAATGGTATCAACGCCACTTTCCGAAGCCACTCCGGAATGGACTGGGAGCGGGGAAGATGGGTGTGGGAACTTGAATTCAGGGGACCAAATGGCCGCCCCATTCATGAGTTTTACATTTGTGTGAACACAGGCGATATTGTTAAGTTCGAAACCGAGCGAAGTTAACCCTGCAACCCGCAGCAGACAAGGCAAAAAACGGCGTTTAACAAACGACAACTGCTGCGGGCGCTATTCGCGCTAATTGAAAAAGCCCAACTCCTAAAGTAATAGGTATAACACAATCATGGGTCAAATTCCGGGATTTGTTTCGCACCGTTTTGTTAAAACGATGCGAAAATACCGTCACACACAAAACCTCACCAATCCTGACGGTTTACCATTGCGAAACCGCCCAGCGTAATGGGCGACCGGCGGGAGCGGTCGTTGATAAAGTGTAGGTGATATTCAATGTAGCGGAAGTATAATTGGGCCATGTTCCGGTAAAAGTACCTGACCCCACTTCTCTGATATACACAGCGTTCCAACCGGCTCTTAAGTTAAGGCTGAATGCTTGGAAGTTCTCCGTAAAATTGGAGGTCACACCATAATCGTCAGTCCATGCTTCTGACCATGTCCAACCCGGACTTGTAACAACAACATCAGCGCTGACAAATATATATTGCGTAAAAATATGTTCCCTGCGTACTGTGTTTCCGCTTATCGTGGCTGATCTATACTCCCTGACGAGAGAGCTACTACCGTGTTGGGTAAGGACCGACAGGTTCAATTCCACTGCCTGTACTCCCGCAGGCTGGAATGTGGTACCCTCAAAGTCAAAGAACCACAAATGGTTAATCGGTCATAAACCCGTTGGAGTTCCAATATTAAGGTTAAAAAAGCCGCCGGAAATTGTTCCGCTTCCGCCGACATCGCTGCTTACTGTGCGGGTTCCCACGTACCTGCCGCCCCATACCGGAAAGCCATTACTGTCCCCTGTCAGTGAATACACCGGTTGGTTAATCACTAACGAAGATGAACCCGGCGGGAGCGATGGGGGAACGTGCTGACCACCATCACCACTACCCGGTGGCTGGATCACGTACACTGTGGTTGGCGATGGGCAGCCGGAAAGCGCGAAGGTGAAAAACAAAGCGGCACAGACTAAAATCATTGTTTTTTTCATAGTAAAAAACTCCTTTGTCAGACCTCGGACTTTTAAGTCCAAGTTTTCCCGCTCACAAGAGCGGGGGATAAAAAATCCCGCTGCCGCAAAGCGGAAACGGGCATAACCCATCGTAAAAACGCAAAAATCCTGTCGTCTGTGCTTGTGATGTCTTTGGAATTCTTGACTTTTTGTGTTTCATCTTTTTTCCCGTATGTTCGAACAATAAATCCGTAAATTTTCCAAAATGGGTGACTTGTCCCATGTATCTTTGGATAATCCCGAAAGATTATAGTTCATGCAAAACCAACACTTTTCAAAAATGCGCTCGTGTAAAACGAGCGTATCATATATAAAAGTATGTGTCAAGCATCTCTAGGGAAAAAAAATGATCGCCCACAGGATACATTTATATGGATTTGTCCAGGATTTTTATCCAAAACTTGAAAAAATGGCGTAAAGTTGCGGGGCTCTCCCAAAAAAAACTGGCTGAAAAGTGCGGTGCCGCCCATTCGTACATCAGGCAAATTGAAGGCGGGGTGGGCAATCCGTCCTTCGCCTTGCTTGCCAAAATCGCCCAAGCGCTGGAGATTGAGCCGTACCAGTTATTTTTCAGCGAAGGGGCAAACCTGACCCGATCAGCCCGCGAACGGCAAATAGAGGCGGCAAAGGGTAAATTGCTGGAAGAGGTTTCCACCAAGATTCACGCGGCTTTTGAAGAACTGAAAAAATGAAAAATCGGGATTCCTTAAATTACGCGCGCCAAACGCCGCGCACTGCCGCGGCAATTCCTTCTCCGTCAAGTCCGTTTCGCCGCAGGAGCTCTTCCCGCTTTCCCAGCGCGTCAAACTTTTCCCCAAGCCCCAATACCAAAACTTTGCAGCGGCAATTGCGGCGGAGGGCAAGCGAACAGACATATTCGCCAAAGCCGCCTGAAAGCCGCCCTTCTTCAGCGAAAACCATCACGTCATAGCGGTTCATGATGGCGGCAAGATAGTCCTCATCAACCGGTTTAAGGAAGCGCAGGTTGTAAAGGTCAGCGGTGATGCCGGAAGCGTCAAGGAAAGCGGCGGCGGAAAGAACTTGAGGATACAAACCGCCTGTGAAAGCTATGCAGAGGGATTTTTCGTTTGCCGGGCGGTTAACGCCGCCTGATTGCCGTATCCACACACCTTTGCCCGATTCGACAGGGAGCGAAAACGCCGCATCGCCTTTCGGGCACGGCGCTTTTGGGTAACGAAGCATCGCAGGTCCCGGGCATTGTTCGTCGGCGGCTGCCCACCGGAGCAAAAGCGCGAATTCCTCTTCGCTTGCAGGTGAGAGAATGGTAAGATTTGGCGATGAGCGGAAAAGACTTATGTCAAAAATACCCTGATGCGTTTCCCCGTCATCACTTACAAGACCTGATCGGTCAAGGGCGAAGATGACAGGCAAGTTCTGCATACACACATCGTGAATCACCTGATCGGCGGCGCGCTGAATGAACGTGGAATAAACCGCCGCCACAGGACGGGCACCCTGCATCGCAAGCCCCGCGGCAAAAGTTACCGCGTGCCCCTCGGCAATTCCCACATCAAAAAAGCGATGAGGAAACACCTTTTTGAAAGCGGAAAGCCCTGTGCCTTCCTCCATTGCCGCGGTAATCGCCACAATCCGCTTATCACTTTCAGCCATTTCAACCAGCGTATTTGAAAAAACCTGCGTAAACGTTTTTTCCGCGTCTTCACCGACCGTGCAACTGCCGTTGCCGTTAATTTCATTCCCGTCCGGAATGGCAAACGCCTGAACGCCGTGATAACTGCAAGGATCATCCTCGGCATAGCGAAATCCCTTGCCCTTTTGTGTGGTAACGTGAATGACAACAGGCTTATTAAGGTTTTTGGCATCCTGAATAACCTGGGTAAGCAGCGTTATATCGTGCCCTTCAATCGGACCGACATACTCAAAACCCAAATCCACAAAAAAGTTGTCCGAGTAAAAAACCGCTTTCACCGCCCGCTTCAGGCGTTGCATAATCTTAAAAAGAACAAACCCCATACCGGGAACACCTTTGACTGTAGCGTCAATGGCACGGCGGATGCGCTGGTATTTTGCCTTCATCGAAAGGCGGCTTAAATATTTGGAAAGCGATCCGACATTCGGGCCAATGGACATTTTGTTGTCGTTAAGGATTATGACCAAAGGCAGCTCAAGCTGCCCCGCGTGAGCCAATGCTTCGTAGGCAAGCCCGCCCGTGAGCGCCCCATCGCCTATTACCGCCGCTGTCCGATGCGCCCTGCCAAGCAATTTTTCGGCAGCGAGCATTCCAAGGGCGGCTGAAATGGAAGTTGAGGCGTGGCCTGTGTTAAAGCTGTCGTGCGGGCTTTCGGCTGTTTTGGGAAAACCCGCTATGCCGCCTGACTTGCGAAGCGATGAAAAGTGGGCAAACCTTCCTGTAAGCAGTTTGTGAGTATAACACTGATGTCCGACATCCCACACAATCTTGTCGTCAGGAGAGGAGAAGACCCTGTGCAAGGCAATGCTTAATTCCACAACGCCCAAGTTGGAAGCCAAATGTCCGCCATTGCGGCTGACGGTGGAAATTATAGTCTGCCGAATTTCAGAGGCAAGACGGTTTAAGCTAACAGCATCCAAACTTTTTATATCAAACGACGACTGTATGCTCGCCAAAAGGGATTCGCTTATAGGCATATCATATCTCATGAGTGTTGGGAATCGAGCGTGATGTAAATCTATGCCCTTTTACGCCTTACAGAACAGATCGATATACCGTAATACCGCATACCACAACCACTGTATCGCTTCTGTAGCCCTAGGCTTGCCGCAAGAACAGCCTCAAGCCGCAGAAGTTAATCAGCGGCTTAAAAAAGCTACTTGTTCTTGTGTCGGTTTTTTCTGAGCTTCTTCTTGCGCTTGTGGGTCGCAATTTTCCGCAATTTGCGTTTTCTTCCGCAGGGCACATCAAACTCCTAAGGCTTAAAGCCAACTAAAATGAGACCTGTTAAAATCGGGGAGCATTCCCAACAGGCGTGGAAAACAGTATGCACTTTAACCGCCAATTAGTCAAGCGCTCGTATTGCCTCATGAAAGTCGCTCAAGTAGATAGCGTAAGATCAAGACCAAGAGCGGATGACACCTTTATGAAAGTCAACAAATTGCAATTGACCCCGTTTTCGATTTTTGACAATTGCTGTTGGGTTACGCGGCACTTTTGAGCAAGCTCGCTCTGGCTTATACCCTGCCGCTCGCGTGTCAAGGCAATTGCCAAGCCTAGTTCAAGCAAATGCCTTTCTTCTTCGTAAGTTTTCTTGAAGCGGTCGCATTTCATTTTTTCGTCAAGGTGATCTCTGAATTTCATAACAGCCCCCTTATATCGTTTTCTGAAAATCTGCCAAGAAAGTCGGCGCGGCGATCTTTTGCCGACTCAATCTCCGCTTTCGGCACTTCCGAGGTGTGCTTGTCGAAAGCATTAGTCAAAACAATAACATTTCGGTAACAGAAAAAATACAGCATCCTAACTTGCGTTCCCTTTAATTTAATCCTAAGTTCGTGTATCCCATCTTTAAGAATGTCTGCATAAGGACGTGGCAGGTTTGGCCCCATTTCTTCCAGGAGCGCGATAAAAGCCATAGTTTTTGCCTGCTCCCTAAGCGACAGCCCGTCTATATACTCCTTCACAGGCGTTAAGTTATCATGCGTGAAATAGTACAGCGCGTGCCACTCTTTGCTCACACCTAATTATACATCATATTTGATGTAGTATCAAGCGCTCGTATCAAACCGGTTTTCTCTCAAGGCATTTTGTGTTAAAGTTAAAAGACGGTGAAAGTAAAAGAAAAAAGTCTTGTAGTATACAAAAATCGCCCCGCGCTGGTTTCAGGCTTTGAGGGGGAAAAAATAAGCATTACAGTTTTGGGCGGAGGCAGTTTCAAAGTCCGCGAAAAAGACATCGAAGTCATTCACGCAGGTCCTTGCTCCTTAAGCGAGTTGGAAGAAAGCGCGATGGAAGGAAACGCGCGGGAGGCTTGGGAATTGCTTTCAGACGGCGTTTCAGGAGAATCGCCAGCCGCCATATCGTTGCGGGAAATGGCAGAATTAACCTTTGGCGCTTTTAGCCCGCGTTCGGCATGGGCGGCATGGGAACTTGTGCGTGAAGGAATTTATTTCTCTTTTGAAACGGCAGCTAATGCAGGAGAGCGGGCGGGAGACGGGGCAGTTTTTGTAAAGCCGCGTTCCCGCAAAGATGTAGAGGAAGATGAAAAAAAGCGGGATGAGAAATTGCGGGAAACTGAGGAGCGGGAAGTCTTCCTTAAGCGGTTCAAGGCGCTGCCGCCGTTCCGCTTTTCAGGTGAAGTTGATTTTTCACTAACACAGGAAGATCGCCGTTTTCTGCAAGATGTGGAAGCGCTCGCTTTGGGCAAAACAGACAAAAGCCGCACATTAAAAGAACTTGGGAAAAACGAAACTGCCGAAGATGCCCACCGCCTGCTTTTATCCTGCGGCGCTTGGACAGTGTGGGAAAATCCTTATCCAGGCCGTTTTGGCTTAAGCCGCGAAACGGCAAAAGTTATCCCTGCGCCACCGCCGGAGGAACATCGCCTTGATCTCACCCATCTTAAGGCTTTTGCAATCGACAATGCATGGAGCGATGACCCTGATGACGCAATATCTTTAGAAACATCAGAAAGCGGTGAAAACATTATTTGGGTTCACGTTGCAGATCCAGCTTCATCTGTTTTGCCGGGAAGTCCCGCTGATACAGAGGCGCGGGGCAGAGGGGCAACTTTGTACTTGCCCGAAGGGGCTTTGCGGATGCTTGCTGAACAGACAACTTCCTGTTACTCACTTGGCGTGAGTTCGCCAATATCGCCCGCGCTTTCTTTTAAGGTAACATTAAACGCAAACACCACCATAAAAGAGACTGAAATTTTCCCTTCAACCGTTAATGTTACGCGCTTAACTTACGCCCATGCCGATGAACTCATCTGCGGTGCCCGCGGCACATCCGAAGACGGGGATATTTTGGCGGCGCTTTCAGCCATTGCCGAGCGTAATATCGAGCGGCGGCTGGATACAGGAGCGGTGATGATTGAGTTTCCGGAAACGCACATACAGGTAACGCGAAAAAGCGGCGGGGAAAACTCTATACAGATAGACCGTATTCCCGCTTACCGCTCATCGGATGTGGTGCGGGAGTGTATGCTTTTGGCAGGAGAGGGAGCCGCAGGTTGGGCTTTGCAGAGGCGGCTTGCGTTTCCCTACATCAGCCAGGAAGCGGGCGAACTTCCCGGGCAAAGGCTTTCGGGGCTTGCAGGCGCTTGGCAATTGCGTAAATGCATGAGGCCGCGTAGTCTTTCGGCAAAGCCCGGTGTTCACTGGGGACTTGGGCTGGATGAGTATACTCAGGTGACAAGCCCGCTGCGCCGCTACACCGACTTGCTTTGCCATCAGCAAATCCGCGCGTGGCTTGCCTGCAACAGCGCTTCCGCTCCGGCTGGAGCGGAAGCGCCATTAAGCGAGGAAGAGGTATTGCTTCGCGCAAGCGCTGCCGAGGCTGCGGCAACGGCGACAAACCGGGCAGAACGGGCAACCCGCGCTCATTGGCTTGCCGTCTACCTCTTGGATAAGCTGTCAACTGAAAACCCGCTTTGGGACGCAATCGTTTTGGATCGCAAAGGCAACAGGGCAACAGTTATAATTCCTGACTTGGGAATCGAAACACAGGTAAACGCGCGCGGGGCAGAAAAGCCAAACGATGCGGTCAAAGTAAAACTTTTATCGGTTAAAATACCTGAAGCAGAGATTGCCTTTGCACTTGAATAATTTCAGTAAAAATTGCGTCAAAGATAGGCAGGTTTTGCAGAAATTATGCAGGATACGTGATAAGGCATCTTGCGTTTTAAACATTTATTGACTATTATTTATACAATGAGTGACTATCTTGATCCCAATAATGAAGAACTCTTAAAAGACTTCTTCGCAGAAGCCCAAATGCAGGTTGACACCCTTGAGCAAAACATTTTGGTTTTGGAGAATGAGGGGGCTAATAAGGATGCCGTAGACGAGATATTTCGTGCTGCGCATACCTTGAAAGGCGGTTCAGCGACGGTGGAAATGATGGAACTCTCCCGTTTCACCCACATCGTTGAAGATGTGCTTGACGCAATCCGCTCCGATGTGCTTACGATGAACGAGGATGTAGTTGACATTCTGTTATCCGCCATCGACGTAATAAAAGAGATGCTTGAGCAGCGCATGAACGGGGCTGTCTATCAGGAAGACACCTCTGAAATCGCGGGCAAGCTCTCCGCCTTACTGCCCGGAAAGGGGCATGCGGCGGCTCCCAAACCAGCGCCAAAGCCTGCTCCCAAGCCGGAGCCCGCTCCGGCACCTGTCGCGAAGGCTGCCACAAGCAGTTCAGGCTTGCGCCCGCTCACCGAAGATGAGTTACACGAACTGCATGATGCCGTTACTGCAGGGCAGCCTGTTCTTAAAGTGTCTGTGGAATTTGATGAAGCCAGCCTTATGAACACGGTTGGCGGCATTCAAGTTTATGCGGTTCTTAAAGGAATTGGAACTGTTCTTAGAACACTGCCTGATTTTGAGCAGCTTTATGAAGACAACTTTTTCCCGATGGTGGATTATTACATTGCTTCCAGCGAAAGCATTGAGGTTATAAGAAAAGCCGTGGTAATTCCTGATGTATCTTTAAGAGCTGATATTAGCGCTATAGGAAAACCCGGTTCTGTCGATCATCATCCTGTTCAGGCACCGCAAGCGGTCAAGCCGCCAGCACAGCCTGCACCAAAACCCGCGCCTCAAGCAGCTCCCGCCGCGCCTGTGGCAAGCGCACCGGCAAGTGTTGCCGAAACGGCACCTAAACCAGCCGCCGATGAACATGCCGCTTCAGGAAAAGTCGGCGCTCATCCGGCCACAGTTTCTGAAGACGCGAAAAAGGCCGGTAAGGAAGCCGGTTCCATACTGCGTGTGGACTCCAAGCGCATTGACGACTTGCTGAACCTCGTTTCAGAAACAGTCATCACAAAAGCCGCATTCAACCAGATAAGTACCCAATTCGGCTCGCTGCAGACAGAATTGCACTCGCTTGAAGGAATGTACCGGGAAAGAATTAAAAACCTGTTCGACAGCCTTCCCGGTTACCTTGACAGCATCCACGACGGAAAATCTGTCAAAGAGGTGCGCAAGGAAATTGGCGATGAATACGGGGATATTTTCGCGCTCTTTGACGGCTTTGAGGTATCGTTCAAAAATATCGTGGGCAAGTTCCGTTCCACTTCGCAGAACCTGGGCCGCATCACAGGCGAACTCCAGGAAGGTGTCATGCGGATTCGGATGGTTCCCATCAGCCAAATCTTCGGTCGTTTCCCGCGGCTTGTGCGCGATCTTTCAAAGAGCCTTAACAAAAAAATAAATCTGGTAATCGAAGGTGAAGAAACCGAACTTGACAAGTCTGTTATCGAAGACCTTCTTGACCCGATAATGCACTCCGTCAGAAATTCAGTTGATCACGGCATTGAATCAACGGAAACGCGAATTGCCGCCGGAAAGCCAGAGGAAGGCAAAGTTCTTCTGAAAGCCACCAACGAAGGCAACATGATTGTCATTGAGATATCTGATGACGGCAAGGGCATTGACGTGGATAGCGTGAAGGCAAAAGCTGTGGAGCGCGGCATTTTAAACCCGAACAAGATTCTCACCGATGTGGAAGCTTTTAACCTCATCTTTGAACCGGGCTTCTCCACCGCCAAGCAAATTACAGCGATTTCCGGGCGCGGGGTCGGTTTGGACGTGGTGCGCCGCTCCATCGAAAAGCTTAACGGCACGGTAACAGTTACTTCGGAAAAAGGCAAAGGAACAAGGTTCCTTATCAAGCTGCCTTTAACACTTGCAATTATTCAGGGACTTTTGGTGCGTGTTGGAAACGAGATTTACTCAATTCCCATCACGTCAGTAATCGAGAGCTTGCGAATTAAACCTAATGATATACGCCTGATTGACAACAACGAAGTTTTCAACATCCGAAACGATGTTATCTCTTTGCTAAGACTCAACCGCCTTTTTGGGATACACAGCGAAGAACAGCAGGAATATTGCTTCATTGTTATAGTCGGAAACGCCGAGAAAAAAATGGGCTTCATGGTTGACAGCCTAATCGGTGAAGAAGATGTAGTTATTAAGCCCTTGCGGGATCAGTTTACCAATTCGCCGGGCATTGCCGGTGCTTCAATTTTAGGAGACGGCTCGGTGTCGCTCATTATTGATGTCGGGCAGCTCCTTGAATTGGGTCTTAAGAAAGAGATGGAAAACCGTCGAGCACGGGAAGTATCAAACAAGTGGTAAGCGGCGGTTGCCGCAAGAGTGAGGAATGCAAGCATGACAATTGTAAAAGATCTGGCGCAGGTTAATGCTGAACTCCAGGAACAAAAAGAGCGGGCGGATACGGTCGATTTCAAAATGGTTACGTTCTCTCTGGCCGGCAAGGATTACGGTGTGGACATCATGAACGTCAAGGAAATCGCGAAGGCGAACAAATTTACCTACGTTCCTAACTCGGCTTCTTTTGTCAGGGGAGTTTATAACCTACGCGGTGATATTATCCCTGTTGTCGACCTCCGTATGTTTTTCCGTATGCCCGGGGAAAAGAAAAAAGACAACCTTGAAAATATGCTTATTCTTCGCATAGAAGAAAGGGTTTACGGCACAATTGTCGATAAAATCGACAAAGTTATTGGAATTGACTCTGAAAGCATTCAACCTCCGCACCCTATCTTTGGGGATATTAACATTAAGTTTATCAGCGGCGTTGTTGAAAAACAGGGAAATCTTTACATCATTTTGGACGTTTTGCGCATCTTTTCTCAAACCGAAGATGACAAGAAAAAACCTCGCGGCGTGGCAGTGGATGCAGGCAGCGCCGCAGGCGGTTACTTTACACCGCCGCCGTCTTCGGATGAGGATGTCGCACATGCGCAAAGAATGGCAGTTGCAGACTCTGCGCTTGACTTCATAAAAGAAAGCCTGCCGGCTTTGCGCAAGTTCTATCCGTCAAGCATAAACGATGAATGGGTAAGGCGGCGTTTTATAAGCTGGAGCGAAAGCCATTCCGGCGATGCATTGCAACTTAAAGATACAGGGGAAGCGGATGAGTTTCTTTATGATTTCATGTCTCCTGATTCAGGTAACTTCTGGCGCGAAAGTCATGCGGCACTGGTAAAAAGCATATTGCCAAATTCTCCTTCCAATGTTATAAATGTATGGAATATTGGGTGCGGAAGGGGCTATGAAACTTTTTCATTTGCGTGTATACTGAAGGCGCGGTATCCTGATGCTCGAATAAAAATATGGGCCAACGACAGCGATATTATGGCAATTTCACAGGCACCGAATTTGAACTTTGAATATGAAGACGTGTCTGAGTTCTGTAGACCATATTTGGCCAGAGGTCGCAATGGATATTCCTTTAATCAGGAGATCAAGGACTCGATTGTGTTCGAGTACCATGATATACTTAACGATAATCCCCTTCCGGATTTGGATATTATCCTTATTCGGGATGTTTTGTCCTTTTTCCAGGTGTCAGACCAGGAAAGGCTTGTTAAGAGCTTTGAGGAAAAGTTAAGACCCGGGGGGATGGTTATTGTTGGTAAGAATGAAGTTATGCCTGGCACAGCTTGGCAATTCGCGGGCAAGGAACCTGTTTCTGCGTTCGTACAGATATAATAGCGAGAGGTAAGGAGCACAACGGTATGAGAGTGGAATACATTAACCCATTCGTGGAGGCCTCGTTTAATGTTTTAAAAGAGGTGCTAGGGACAGAGTTGAAACGGGGGGATCTGTACCTTAAATCGGCAACAATGCAGATTATGGGTGTTGCCGCCATGGTAGGGCTTGCCGGCGATGTAGAAGGTAGAGTTCTCTTCGACATGAGCAAAGATACCGCTTTGGCAATTGCCAGCGGTATGAATGGTGAAGAGATGAAAGTCATGGACGAGATGGTCAAGGCAACCATCACCGAGCTCGCAAATATGATTACCGCCCAAGCGGTAACAAAGCTCCACGACCTTGGTTTTAAGTTCGATCTTACCCCGCCTGCCCTTTTCACGGGTGACAACATGGAAGTCTCCAACAATCTTGATGTGGAAGCGCTTATTGTTCCCATGGAGATTGGTCACGGCGGTAAAGATGGGAAGCTTGAAATTAACGTAGTCATTCGGGAACGGAATTAAGACACGAATTTCTAAAAACTTTTTTTGAAAATCAAAAACCTGCGGTTTTTCACCGCGGATTTTCAGGGCGGTTAGCTCAGTTGGTTAGAGCACTAGCTCGACACGCTAGGGGTCACAAGTTCGAGTCTTGTACCGCCCAAGTGTCTTAAGGAATCACTGAACAAAGAGCAAAATCAATCAGTAGATTCCGAAGGAATCAGTGATTCCTTATGGGAAGTAAACTGCGCCGTAAAATAGCGGGGCAATTTGCTTCTTTTTTTCGCGTGAGTTTTTATAGAGGGCTTTAAACTTTTGGCCTGATTTTTCCGTCCTGCATAACGGCAATCCTGTCGCAGAGATAACCGACCAGTTCCAAATCGTGCGAAATAAACAGAAGGCTTAAATCCATCCGCTTGTTCAACTCGCTAAACAGATTTATAATTTGCGCCGCCACAGAAACGTCAAGGGCGCTCACAGGTTCATCCGCCACAATAAGCCCAGGCTTTAGCATTAAAGCTCCGGCGATTGCAACCCGCTGTTTTTGCCCTGAAGAAAGCTCCCTAGGTAAACGCTCTTTAAGCGAAGGGTCAAGCCCCACTAAATCAAGCGTCCGGTCAATCTCGCGCCGGTGTTCGCTTGAATTACCAAGCTTATGCGCCTTAAGCGGCTCTTCCAAAATCCAGCCCACGCTTTTTGCGGGGTTAAGGGCAGCACCTGAGTTTTGAAACACCGCTTGCACTTCCATCGCCCGCTCCCGCTTGCTATGCGAGTGCAGTAGTTTACCAGCTCTTTCAACGCCGTTGATGATTATTTGCCCTTCATAATCCAAAAGACTTAAAATGCATTTTGCTAACGTCGTTTTGCCGCAGCCTGATTCCCCCACAAGACCGAAAATTTCCCCGCGTTTAATTTCCATATTGATGTTGCTTAAAACGGGCTTTATTTCTTTTTTCCCAAAAATTCCCAGCGGGCGTGATGTGTATGCGCAAGACAAATTGTTTATAACAAGGTAGGGATTATCAGCCATTGCGATCCTCCCTTGTTATACAGCGGCTTACATGGTCGTCGTTGACAGAGCGGGGAGCGGGAAACTTTATCCTGCAGGAATCTTTTGCGTTTTTACAGCGCGGGTGAAACGGGCAGCCTGAAGGTCTTCCTTCTTCAAGCGACGGCACTTTGCCGGGAATTGCCGCAAGCGGTTTTCCTCTGTTGGCGCTTAACGGAATCGACGCAAAAAGCCCGCGTGTGTATTCGTGATCGGGGCGGGAAAAAACGTCCTGTGAGGAGCCTTCTTCAAGGATGCGCCCGCAGTACATGACAATTACCCTGTCGCAGAAGTTTTTAACAAGTGACAAATCGTGGGAAATAAACAGGATGGAAGTTCCCATTTGGGTGTTTATTTCTTTTAGGAGGTTTAAGATTTGGACTTGAGTTGCGGAGTCAAGCGCTGTGGTTGGTTCATCGGCGATTAACAAGCGCGGACCGCATATTAAAGCCAGGGCAATCATCGCGCGCTGGCACATCCCGCCTGAAAGCTGAAACGGAAAGGCAGCGGCTGTTTTTTCCGCTTCGTCAAACTTTAGCTGCTTCATCAACGTAATTACCTTTTCGTGAACGAGCGTTTTATCTGTTTCGCCGTGAAGTGTGAGCGTTTCGGCAATTTGATTTCCGATTCGCATAAGCGGGTTTAGCGAAGAAAACGGTTCTTGAAAAATCATCGAAATAACTTTTCCCCGTATCCGCAAAAGTTGGTCTTCTGATAATGTAAGCAAATCCTCATTGCCGCACAATATCGAGCCGCTTGCCGTTTTGCCTTCACTTAAAAGACCGGCAATGGAAAGGGCGGTGAGGCTTTTGCCTGATCCTGATTCACCGACCAGACCTAAAATCTCCCCTTCGCGCACATCAAACGAAACGTCTTCCACCGCGCTTAATTGGCGTCCGCCTGATTTAATGGACACCGAAAGGTTTTTCACTTCCAGCAAGGTTTTGATTGAAGTTTTCATCCGGTCTCCTGCGAGCGTAAATCCTTGAGCCCTTCCCCCAAATAATGGAAGGCAAGCACGGTGAGCATTATCATCAAGCCGGAACTTAGCGAAACCCAGGGCGCGGAAAAAATAAAAGCTTGGGATTCAGAGAGCATCCTTCCCCAGCTTGGAACAGGCGGCTGTATTCCAAGACCAAGAAAGCTCATTGTTGATTCGGCAAGTATCGCGTTGGAAAGCCCCAATACCGAAGCCTGGAGGAGCGAGGGAATGAGGTTTGGAAAAATGTGGGCGAAAATTATTCGGGTGTTTGAAATGCCTGAAACTTGTGCGGCAAGAACGAAGTCCCGCGTTTTGTAACGCAGTATTCCGTTGCGCATAATTCGGGTGAAGCCGGGTATGAAAAGTATGAGCAGGGCAAGAATTAGTGTGGGAAGGCTGTTGCCGAAAAGCGCCACCATCGCAAGCGCCAAAAGAATGCCTGGAAAGGAACTTAGACAGTCCATAAGGCGGGCAATAATTTCGTCAATTAAGCCGCCTGAAAATCCGGCGAACATCCCAAGCGATGAACCTATCAAAGCGCTTCCTGCCACAGTAACAATCGCTGTAAAAAGTGAGTAACGCGCGCCCACCATAATGCGGGAAAGAACGTCCCTGCCAAAGTTGTCTGTGCCCAAAAGGTGCTGCGTGTCCGGCGGCGAAAATATTCGCGCGGCATCCATAGCACTGTAATCGTGCGGGACATAAAAAAAACCGACAAGCGTTAAGCCGCAAATGAAAAACGCAAGAAAGGCACCTGCCTTAAAACTCCAGCTCGTGAAAGCTCCGCTTGAAGTGCTTCTTAAAAACATCCGCATAAGTTTTGCCCCGTCAGACTTTTCCCGCAAGACGTATGCGGGGATCGATGATTTGCAAAACGATGTCGGCAAGCGTATTGGCAAGAACGACGGCAAACGCAATGTACACAATAAGCGTTTGAATGAGAGGAAAATCGCGCGCCGTAATTGAAGTCAAAAGAAGCATCCCAATTCCCGGAATTCCAAAAACCTGTTCAATGACAATGGAGCCTGAAAGTATATCGCCTGTAATCATTCCAAAAAGTGTGATCGCCGGAAGACAGGCGTTTTTCAAAACATGGCGGTGCAATACATGAGAGCGGTCAGCGCCTTTGCTTAATGCGGTGCGGGCGTAGTCAGCCTGAAACTCCCTGAAAATGGAAGAACGCAGAAACTTAATTACCAGCGCCGAATTGGGTAACGCGATTGCAAGGGCAGGAAAAAAAAGGTACGCGAAAAAAGCAACGGGATCAGATGAGAAACTGACAAAAGCGCCGGGAACAAAAAGCCTGAACGTCAGACCAAAAATCCAAATAAAAAGAAGGCTTAAAAAAAAGCCCGGAATAGAAATGCTTAATGCGGTGAGAGTGGTAACAACGCGGTCGGCAAGTGAGTTTTCTTTTTTCACCGACAAAAGCGTTACGGGGATTGAGATAAGAAGGATAAGCAAAAACGAAAGTCCCGCAAGTGCAATGGTTACAGGCAGCCGTTGAAGAATCAGGTCTGCAATAGGAACGCCCATAAAGCGGGTGGAATTGCCTAAGTTCCCTGAAAGAAAATTGCCCAGCCACATCAGGTATTGGGCGGGGAAACTTCTGTCAAGCCCCAGTTCGGCGCGAAGGGCTTGTACTTGAGCCTCGGTCGCTTCAAGCCCGAGCGCGATCAGCGCGGCATCGCCGGGGATAAGGCGAAACGCCGAAAAGCTTAAAATCGTTACCAGAAGCAGTGTAAGGACGGTTATTGCCAGCCGTCTAGCGATAAAGCCCATGTATTATCTGCTGTACATCGAGGCGAAGTTCATTATGTGAAGCGGATAATTTGTTACCCCGCCAAAGCGCCCTGCCGGAAAAACCCTAAAGCCCAGAATGTCCTGAATAAAAACGCTTGCGGCATTTTGCGAAATAATGCGCTGGGCTTCCTTGTATAAGGCAATCCGCTGTTCTTCATCAGGCTCAACAAGGGCGGCGGTAAAAACAGCATCGAACTCGCTATTGCTGAAGTTCATGAAATTGCCTCCCGCGCCTGTCAGGTAGCGGGCAAGAAAACTGCGCGGTGATACAGTACTGCCGTCAATAGAAATAATGCTTGCGGCGTAATTGCGGTCGCGGTGCACTTCGGCAAGCCATGTCGCCCAATCCACAAGCCGTATAGTTGCGGTAATGCCCGCTTCGGCAAGCTGGTTTACAAGCACCTGCGCTGTGGCTACGTGCATGGTAAAGTTTGAAGGTACGGTGATTTCAAGCGGGAAACCGGCGGGAAACCCCGCTTCGGCAAGCAGGCTTGCGGCACGGCTTAAATCGCGGGGGAAGGGATCGCGCAACGTTTCGTCAAAGTAGCGCACCATGCCCGGAATGATCGGGCTCCCCGAAGGCTGGCCGTGCCCGTGAAAGGCAATGTCGATGATGCCTTGCACGTCCACGGCATAATTGATAGCCAGCCTTACCCGCACATCATCCAAAGGCGGGCGCGCGTTGTTCAATACGAATAACTGCACGGTGCTTGAGAACCAAGGGATAATATCAAAGTGGTTGGGGTTAAACTGCCCGACCATCGCGCCTGTAACGCCTGCCCCGTCAAGGTGCCCGCCGAGAACGCCTGTAACCAAAGCATCACTTCCCGGAACAAAAACTATCGTTACATAGTCAAGTGCGGGCACGCCGGGAATGCGGTAATAGGGATTACGCGCAAGGCGCAAATATTGCTGGGGCGCGTATCGCTCGATTCTAAACGGACCGGTTCCGATTGGGTTGTTCTCTCTGTCAGTGTTCGCCTGTGGAACTATGCCGATGGTGAGGTATGGCAGAAACTCGGGGTCTGCTTCGCCAAGCGTGACGCGGACTTCCCGCTCTCCGTAGACCTGTACATCCGCTATTCTGTTCAGCCCGACAAAACCCGCGTTTCGGGCTACGTTTAGTGAGAACACAACATCCTCAGGCTGAACATAGCTGCCGTCGTGAAAGCGCAAACCCTCACGTAAAGTGAACGTGTAAACCAAGCCGTCTATTGAATACGATTGCGCGACAGCCGGAACCAAATTGCCCTGGCTATCAGGCCGCACCAGCCCCTCAAACACGTTAAAGAGGATGCTCCTGCCGTCCGCGGTGTTGGCAAGATTAAGCGGGTCAAAGGTAACAGGCTCTGTGGTGAAACCATAACGCAGTTCGTTGCCGGCAGGGCGACCGGTTCTATCCGGCAGAGCCAAAAAAACAATAACGCCAAAAACAAGCAATGCAACGACAATCGCTGCAAGATAAGACTTTATCTTAAGCACGGCAACTCCTTGTACGCGAGCGTACTCAAAGCATAAATCAAGAGCTTCCAGAATAAACTGTAAAACCAACAGCAACGCCGTTAAGTTTTGAAAAATGCATGAGCTCATTATAATTCTACACATTTTTCATATTAAAAGTCGAGAGGGGATGGGAGAATTACGAGCGATTTTGTTATTTATAGTTTTTACCTTGACACATCTGCCTAAAAAAGTGACAATACATGCCGTGAATATGTTCGGAAACCAAAAAACAAACAAACATGGAACGGATAGCAGACTTATGTAAGGAGGCAACAGTTATAATGAACGAAGCAATTTTTAATCGACGTAGCATCAGGAAATACAAGCGCGAGATACCTGTTACCGAAAAACAGATGCAGATGCTTATCGAGGCCGCAATGCTTGCGCCATCGACATGGAATTCGCGGCCATGGGAATTTATTGTAATAACAAAACGGGAAGTTCTCGATGAAATTGTGAACATTCACCCTTATGCCAAAATGTGCGAGACTGCCGCGGCAGCCATTATTGTTGTGGCGCTTCCGCAAAAGGGAACTCCCGCCGAAGGTTACTACCCGCAAGATTGCGCTGTTGCGGCGCAAAACATTTTGCTGCAGGCAACTTCAATGGATCTGGGCGCTTGCTGGTGCGGCATTTACCCAAGGGAAGACAGGGTGACAAAATTCCGCAAGCTCTTTGGCATAGAGGAACAGAAAATTCCTTTTTGTATTCTTGCGGTGGGAACTCCTGACGAATCACCTGATCGCAGAGGTTTTTACGATGAAACCAAGGTTACCTATATAAGTTAAATTCCGGACATCGTTTTAATCGCACTTTGCCGCGTAAAGAGCCTTTACAGAAAGAGCGCCTTTCAAACGCTTTTTCTGTAAAGTATCTAAGATCTAGGCGACAATAGCTTGCGGAGTTTCCATCTCGAAGATGTATCCGGTTTTCATGCACAAATCAAAAAGCTGGCGGGGCATGGGCTCTTCTTTCACCCGCTCACTTCCTTCGTAGATTTTCGTCAAGCGTATTTTGTACTCGTCGTCATTTTCCCCAAGTATATCAAAGTATTCAACTCTGCCTGCAGGGCATTTAATGCAGTAACGTTTCATGCGGTGCCTCCACTGTTTTCATTATCGGAGGATGAAAAAAAATATTTATAAATTAAATGTATCACACGCTTGAATTTTTTATCCATTAGGCGTACAGTATACAACTGAAAGGAGCTTTAATTTTGGCGGACGGCAGAAAAAACACAATACAACGACAGTTGATTTTTGAGGCTGTGAAAAAACTCAACATACACGCAACGGCTGAACAGGTTTACGATTATGTTGTACTTGACCATCCTTCAATCAGCAAAGCAACTGTCTACAGGAATTTAAACCAAATGGTGGAAGCCAACGAGCTTATAACCATTGGCAATTTAAGCGGCGCGGCGCATTTTGATCACAACTGCCACAAGCATTACCATTTCGTATGCGATGACTGCAAGAAAATTTTTGACGTGGATATTCCTCTACTCGGCATTTACAGCCAGATTACAAGTATCGAAGGTTTTGAGATCAAAGACCACAATTTGAACTTAAGCGGCTTGTGCCGGGATTGCAAAGCGGCGTAATACAAACAACACACTTCACTCCATAGGATAATACCATTCTCTTCCAAGGGGATCTTTCAATACAAACTCATCACCTTTTTCTGTTGTCCGCTCTCCGGCAATCACGTTTTCATGCAGGGCAATTTTTCCGCCGCCGCCGGGAAGGTCAACCGCGTAAACAGGCAAAGTTGGACTTGAAATTAAGCTACCAAGTTCTTTGTAAATGGCAAGCCCGCGGCGCAGCGGAACTCTAAAATGCGCGGTTCCATGAGCCAGGTCCAACTGAAAAAGGTAATACGGGGAAAGCCCCAATTCAGCGCTCTGGTCAAACAGGTCGGCCAAAAGCGCCGCATCGTCATTTACACCGCGCAAAAGCACAGTCTGCGTTTTAACACGGATTCCGCTTTTAAGACAGGCGGTCAAAACGGCGCGGCTTTGAGGCGAAAGCTCCCGCACATGGTTGATGTGGAGTGAAAGCCAAAGCGGGCTGAATGAAGCAAATAAGGCTATGGTTTCTTCATCAAGGCGGGACGGCAAGGTAATGGGCGCTCTGGTGCAAAGCCTGATTGTAACACCCGGCCGCGCTTTCTTTAAAGCAAAGAACAGTTCCTGTAATTTCCCGTTGTCTAACGTTAAAGGATCGCCGCCTGAAACCAGCACTTCATTAATTTCAGGATGCGCTCTCAGGTATTCAAACGCGACCTTCCATTCACCGCTTTGATAATCACAGTGAGCGCTGCCCAAAGAAGCGCCGCAAAAAGCCGCCGGATTTTTAGAAATCCACACGCGCCTGAAACAATGGCGGCAAAAACCAGCGCAGGCGGCGGCGGCAAGCAAAAGCGCCCTATTGCGGTATTGATGGATAAGGCGGGGAGCCGCACGATGACAGGACTCGCCAAGCGGATCATCAAGCGCAAATGGATCAATTACATCTTCGCTGGCGCTGGGAATAAATTGCCTTAGTATGGGATCACAGGCATCGGGCAAGGCAAGCGAGGCAAAGTGCGGCGTTACGGCAAACGGCAATCGCCCGCTGTTTTTTAGATTGGAAATATAGGCTTTATCGTTAGAACTAATCACCGCGGTGAGTTCAGGCGGAAGTTCATCGATTGAACAAATTAATGGTGAATCAGGCAGATTAGGCGAATACATCACAATACATTATGAAAGAAAATCGCGATTTTTCAAAGCGGTATACATCGCGGTGAAGTAATAAGGCATGAGATGCATAACTTTTAGTGCGGCTATTTTTTTAATTTTTCCGCTTTCAGTTTTTGCCGCCTGCCAGTCAGAGGAAAACGATCAAAGCGTTTTTGTCGTTGCCCAGTGGAACGTTCAAACCCTTTTTGACGGGCAGGAGGACGGGAGGGAATACAGGGATTTTCGTGAAGGGGCTGGCTGGACGGCGGAAAAATATCAGGCGCGCATTACTGCAATTTCGCAGGCGGTTTTGCAAATGGCAAATCCTGCGCCTGAAATAATCGGTTTTAGCGAGATTGAAAATGCCGCCGTCCTACGCGACCTTGCAAGCGGCGAACTTTCACGTTCAGGTTATTTGTGGACAGCTTTTGCGAATATTCCCGGCGCGCCAATAGGACTTGGCTTTTTAAGCCGCTTTCCATTAAGCGATGTGCGCGCGCACTCAATCACGATAAACGGCGTTACCGCTCCCCGGCCTGTATTTGAAGTGAGAATTGAGCCTGAAGGAAAGCCGCTTGTAATATTTCTTTGCCACTGGAAATCAAAAGTGGGCGGAGTTGAGGTTACGGCGGAACAGCGGCGTGCTTCGGCGCAGGTGGTACACAGGCGGCTTGCCGAAATCAAAGGGAAAGAACCGGGAACGCCTGTGATCATAATGGGCGACTTAAACGAAAACCACGATGAATTTGAGCGGCATCTGGGTGGACTTTTCAGCGCCTTGCTCCCGGACAATTATGAAGCCGCCCTGCTTGCAGGCAGCCAAGCGCCTGATTTCCTCGTTATTTCCAACGAAAAACCGCCGCGCTCAAACTATTTCCCCGAAGGCATTCACGCGCTGTATTCTCCCTGGGGGAATGAAAAAACAGGCGGTTCATATTTTTTCAGGGATCGCTGGGAAACAATCGATCACTTTTTACTTTCAGCGGCGCTTTTTGACGGTGAAAAATGGGAGTTTGAAAACTCACTCGTATTGAATTCTCATCCGTTTACCTTGCCTGACGGCACGCCCAACAGATATAATCCGAGAAGCGGCAGAGGCTTAAGCGACCATCTTCCGTTATTGTTGTTTCTGCGGATTGAAAGTTCAGGCGAATGAAAAGCCCTTGCGTACTGAAAGGCTTGCCGTAGTGTGTTAATATTAATAACATGAAGAAAGAAAACTTCAGGCTTGTATTTTTTCTTTGCGGCTTTGTATTTGTTACAGGTATTATCGCACTTTTCGCAATGTATTTTCTTAGGGACTTGCAAGACCCGCAGTACGCGCAGCAGTTCACTGACTGGGTTTCAGAACTTGGAATTACCGGC
The DNA here is from genome assembly GCA_031256655.1 of Treponema sp. Taxonomy (GTDB): domain Bacteria; phylum Spirochaetota; class Spirochaetia; order Treponematales; family Breznakiellaceae; genus WRKT01. The sequence goes on along the minus strand of JAIRQD010000163.1, from coordinate 7,921 downwards.
GTACTTGTTCTTTTTGCGATTCAGGTAACCCAGATTGTAGTTGCGGTAATTCCTGGCGGCCCTGTGCAGATGATAGCCGGAGCCGCTTACGGCGTTTGGAAAGGTTTAATTATTATGATCATTGGCTGTATTTTCGCCACCATAATAATTTTTGTTACTGTAAGGAGATTCGGCGTTCCGCTTGTAAAGTATTTTTTTGGAGCGCACGTAATGGAAAAATGGAGCTTTCTTTCAAACAGCAAAAGAACCGCACACGCGATTTTTATTTTTTATTTAATTCCCGGATTACCAAAAGATTTTTTTGTTTATTTAGGACCGTTAACGCGCCTTTCGCTTTTCCACTTTACAACCATTTCTGTTTTTGGGCGTTTACCAGCCATGCTTTCATCAACGGCAATGGGAGACGCGGCAATGCGCGGAAATTGGGCGCTTTTTCTTTCGGTATTCGCTGTCACCGCTGTTGCGGGCATTTTGGGCATTCAGTTCCGCGAAAAACTTATTAAGCGCTTTTCAGCATTGTAAAAAACTATTTCAATTTTCGCTCCGCACTTTTCAAGCAAGGTAATCTGCCCATTTGTGGGAATTGCCTTTCCCATTTCAATTTTTCCATCGCTTAAAAACGTCAAAATACAGTTTATAACAGCCCCGTGCGTCACGATGATGATGTTTTTCCCGGCAAATATTTGTGCCCATTTAGTTAGCGCACCCATCGTTCTTTCCTGCAAGAGCTGAATGCTCTCCATTCCATCACAGTTACCACCGGGAAAAGTTTTTTTCGCCTCTTCTTTTGTCATGCCTGAGATTTCCCCTAAATCCCTTTCCATAAAGTCACTTTCTTCATGAATGTTTGCAAGTGCAATTTTTTGGCGGATAATTTCAGCGGACATTTTAGCCCTCGATAATGGGCTTGAAATAATTTCATGCCATGTTTCACCCTCGAAAAACTCACTCGCTTCTTGTATCTGCTTAATTCCTGCCGCATTCAGGGGAATATCTTCTCTTCCTTGAAATCTGCCTATAGCATTCCAGTCAGTTTCACCGTGCCTTATAAGGCAAATATTCCCCTTATCCACGTCTAGCGGTATTCCCGTTCGTCAGGAAGTTTTTCAAACCTGAAAAGGTTCTCCCTAACCGGAAGGTTTCCGTCTTCGCCTGACTTTTCAAAAAACGTGATGCGCGCATCACTGCGAATGCCTGAAAGAACATCAGCAACGGCGTTCACCGCGATGCGGTTCTGCTCAGCCGGGGTAAAGGCGCGGCAGGTTGGGCAGGAACACCACAGAGAACCGGAGCCTCTGTCAGGCCAGAGGTGGAAAACGCGCACTTGCGGGGCAGCGCAAAAAAGCCTGCGCCCTTCTTTGCCGATTACACTCATTGCACCGGGATTGGTCGGGCAAAAGTGAAAATCTTTTTTGCGGTGCCCTCCATCCATCCTGAAATAATCGCGGTGTAACAAAAACATATTGCGCGGTACCATAGATGATAATTCCCGCCCTCCGGCTTCAAGTGAAATGTTGTATTCGGCGGCAAGGCGCTGCAATTCGTCCAGTTTTTTCCTGCCGCTGCGGGAAGCAAAAATCGACATGGGGAAAATCAAGGCATCGTAGCGCCTTCGCGCTGCCCATTGGACAAAAACATCCGCTTTTTTTAGGATCGCTTTTGCCTCTTTAAGACCCGCCGGAACAAGGCGGCGCCAGGGAGCAGCCGCGGTATCAGAGCCGTTATAACCTGAAGGCTCAAAAATACCTTCGTCAATACCGGAGCCTGAAGAAAAAGGGAAGACCCTTAAGTTGGCCACCTGCGGGGAAGGAAGAATTTCCTGCCCTATTTCGGGCCAACTGATACCCAAAGCGGCAAGAAAACTGTAAATACCGTTACAAAGTCCACGGCTTGATTCGCCGTGGATTTCGATGCGCTCAGGACTTACTCTCCAGTAAAAGCCATTGCGTTCAGCCCCTGAACCATCACTGGCAAGGACAATTGTGTGAGTTGTGCCTTCGGGCACAGGAGCATGAGCATCCAGCACCAAAGGTGCTTTCTGAACAATGCCCTCCGTGATCCCTGCTAAAAGACTAATGCAGCGTGATAAATCTTCTGTTGCCTTTTTTACATCTGGCACATCAGGTGGAAGGAGAATAACCCATTCCTTGGAAGCATAAAAATTCGCCATGTTTAGATCATAACAAATTTTCTAATAAATTTGAAGGGTAAAATATTATTTTTTTTAGCCGATAATAGAGTTGTTCGGAAACTTCAGTTTAGGAACAACTGGGCTCTTGTAAAGGAAAATTTATGCTGGCAAAACTTTTTTTTCGCGTTCCCCATTCCAAAGACAATTTTTGGGTCATCGCCGTTTCTTTGGCATTTGGAATTGCCGGTATATTTTTTGGCATTTCCATAATTGCTTCAGTTTTTGGGACAGGAACCTTTTTTTCGAGTCCCGGTGCCTTCTTTTGGCGCGCGTTTGGGCTTTTGTCGCTGGTGATTCCCGCGTTTTTTCTGTACGCCGCCTTTATTCTTGCAGACCCACGTTATAAGCCGGATCGCATTTTTATTCTTGCAAGCATTGTTTTTCCGTTTTTCACAATAGCATTGGGCATTTACTGGTTCAGGGAATTTGATTCATTACGTGAAATTTCGCCATTTATTGCACGAGCCGGACGTATGGGCATAGGTTTTTTTGCGTTTTTCCTTGTAAGTATTGAAGTTTTCATCATAATCGTCTTAAAATCCTTGCTTTTTCAGGGTAATTCAGGCAATAAAGCCGAAGTTTACACCCGCGGTATCGCAGGAAACGTTCAAAAAATGGCTGGCGGCTTTGCTGAAACGTGCAAACACAAACTAAGTGAGCTTTTTAAGCCGCAGCAGGATTTTAACAACACAGAAAACGAAAAAAACGATGTCAATAGGGAGGAGCAGGCTCCGGTGGGAACACTGGTGCCCGAAAACATCTTTTCGGACGAAACAGTGGCTTCCCCGCCGCCGCCAAGAATTTTGCCGCAAAGCCTGAACGACATTTACGCCGTATCCGCCGCAGCAATGTCCCCTGACAAAAATGTTCCCCCGGCGCTTACAGTAAATCTGCCTGAAAAAGCTCAAGCGGCGGAAACAGCGCACCTGACTGAAACACCGCCCACGGCGGAAACGGCGCGTACGGCGGAAGCGTCGCCACCGATGGAAGCGCTTAGCCTGAAAACCCCTTTGGTTCACGCTGATGTGGAAAAGGCGCTTGCCGCGGCAAGGGAAGAAAGTGATTTTGTGAATGTTTCGCATTCGGCGGCGTCTGAAGGGAATGTCCAGCGGGAAAAAAAGCGGCGCGCGCCGTACTTTGTTCCCGTGGAAGGATTACTCAAACAGTACCCGGACGGGCAATACTGGATCATTGACGATGATACAAGAAATTCCGCGCTCACTCTCAAGGAAACATTTAAGGAATTCAACATACAGATAGAAGTAACCGGCATTCGCAAAGGACCTGTTATCACCATGTTTGAAATACTTCCGGCGCCCGGCATCCGGCTTACAAAAATCGAAGGGCTTGCGGATAATATCGCATTGCGCCTTGCAGCCCAATCTGTGCGTATTGTAGCTCCCATTCCCGGAAAACACGCTGTTGGCATTGAAGTTCCCAATGCGAAACGGAACCTGGTTTCTTTCCGCGAAATTATCGAAAGCGAGTTGGAGCAGGACGGGAAAAAAGGCGAAGTGCCTGTTGTGCTTGGAAAAGACATAACTGGAGAAGCAGCAACTATTGACCTGGTGCAGATGCCGCACCTGCTCATTGCAGGCGCTACAGGATCGGGTAAGTCGGTGTGCGTTAATTCAATGATCCTTTCGATTTTGTACCAGAAAACGCCGTCTGAATGCCGGCTTATTCTCATTGATCCGAAAATTGTGGAACTGAAACTGTACAACGATATTCCGCATCTTCTCACGCCGGTTATCACCGAACCCAAACGCGCGTTTCAGGCGCTGCAATACTGCATTTATGAAATGGAACGCCGTTATGCCTGCCTTGACGGAATGGGAGTCAGAGACATCCGCAGTTACAACAAGCGCATAAAAGAGCGTAACATCGCCACCGAGAGTATGCCGTATATTGTGGTTGTAATTGATGAGTTTGCAGACCTGATGGCGACCACGGGGAAGGAGCTTGAAAGCACGGTGGCGCGCCTTGCGGCAATGAGCCGCGCGGTGGGCATTCATCTGGTGCTTGCAACACAGCGCCCGTCCATCGACGTTATCACCGGGCTTATAAAAGCGAACATTCCCAGCCGCATCGCCTTCATGGTCGCCGGAAGAATGAACAGCCAAATCATCATCGACAGCCCGGGTGCGGAAAAGCTCCTTGGCAGAGGCGATATGCTTTACGCGAGCGCCGTTGATCCTTACCCCGTGCGTATGCAGGGCGCGTTTGTTTCTGAAGAAGAAGTTGAACGTGTTGTTGAGCATGTCAAAACTTTAGGCGAGCCTGATTACATTGACGATGAGATGTTCTTTGATGACGAAGATGAAGATATTGACCCTTCGCTTTTTTCTGACGGTGATGATCCGCTGTACGAAAAAGCGCTTGAAATCGTTTTGCAGCAAGGCAAGGCAAGTGCCAGTTATATACAGCGCCGTCTTAAAGTCGGTTACAACCGCGCCGCGCGGCTGGTTGAGCTAATGGAGCATAACGGCGTTGTAGGGCCGGCGCAGGGATCAAAACCTCGGGAACTGTTACGCGGCGCTGCTTTGCACTAAACCTTCGCAAAACTTCACCTGATTGCGTCCGCCGTTTTTTGCGGCATAAAGGGCGGCGTCAGCTTTTTTTAGTGCGCTTTCAAGTGAATCATCGTCTGAAAACTTGATAACACCGATGCTGCAGGTGATTTTTATCGAAAACTTTTGGTAGCTTATTTCTCTGCCCCGGACATCTTGTAAAAACTCTTTTTCATACGTGGTAACATAGCTTTCTATATTTTCCCTTATCCGTTCCACCATTTTAAGCATCGCTTCACATTCCATGTCGGTAATAACAAAGGCGAATTCCTCGCCCCCATAACGCCCGACAAGATCGTAGGAGCGGATTGTTTGGCGGATAATGGCGGCCGTTGACTGAAGGATTATGTCCCCCGCATCGTGACCGTAGGTGTCGTTGACTTTTTTGAAAAAATCAATGTCAAGCATTCCAGCATAAGCCGGCCGGGAATTTCTTTGTGCTCTTTTTATACTTTCAGCGGCAAGTTCATAAAAATGTTTCCGGTTGAAAAGCCCGGTAAGGTTGTCATAAGCGGCGGCATTCCTCAGCTTTTTCAAAAGCTCCACACTGCATGTTATATCGCTTAAAATGATAATTTTTGCCATAAGCGCCTTGTCCTGCGTATACGCCGGGCTTATGCTTGCCCTGAAATGCACTTCCTCAAAGTCGCCCATTGAAAATTCAATCGAAGTACTTTCAATATTCATAAGTTCAATAGGCCAGTTTTTTACCGTGGAAACAGGTTCGCCTTTTTGTATGCTTCCAATGCCTGGAAACATTTCTTCAGCCGCCGGGTTTGAAGCAAGGTAATTATTATCCTCATCCACAAGAACAAATCCTTCTTTTATGTGATCCATTGCGCTTATGGTTGCCGCAAAAATTACCTCGAAGATGTTAAACCGCACAACACCCGCGTAAAGAAAAAAACTCATAATCGCCACTGAATACGGGGTGAAGTTAATGTGATAAGGGTTAATCCTCATAATAATGGTCGCAACATAAATGATTTCAGTTATTGAGGGAATGATCGCACAGCCGAAAAAAACCAGCAGTCTGTTGCGGTATTTACCTTTCCATTTTCGTAATGTGAAGAGCATTGTTACTACTATCGCAGCAATGCAGGCAAGCACAAAAATGCGAATTAAAAAATAAAGGATTCCGGGGGTAAAAATCAAATGTTTGCTTACAATGGGATCATAACCAAAGTCCACATACACAAGCTTGTATGTTTCTGTTGTCCACATGGCAAGGACTGCCAGTGTCGCGATAAGGATCATTGGTGCTTTTACCAAAAACGGGTGAAGCTTTATATCACAATATTCGGCGACAAAAAAGAACGCCAGCGGTGCCAAAAAAAAACCGCCAATGTACAAAACTTTAACCGCTGTGAAAGCCGCTTCCGCATTCGTGCTGGTTAACTCCAAAAGATACCCAACAAGGTAAACGCAGATCGCCGCCTGCATGAGGAGAAAATAATTCCTTTTGTTGCTCTGTCCCCGAAAGAGAGCGTAAACCCCTATGATCAAAGACATAACTAATGACAAAGTAATAACAACGATCACAGCAAAGCCCTTTTTTTTTACATGAAAGAATTTTTCAAGTCAATACTTTAATTATAGGCAATTTATCAGGAAAATAAAAGCTTAATCAGGCGGAAAAATAAAAAAGGCTGTCCAAAAACGACTTTACGGACAGCCTGAATGTAAAATGAGGGCCGGCTCAAGGGAAACCGGCGTAATTCAACAGATTCCTTAAGCGTTACACAATGGTGAAGTAGGCGATAATGCCCACAAAAACCATGGAAACCGTTGAAACCAGCTTAAACAAAATGTTTATTGACGGGCCGGCGGTGTCTTTGAACGGGTCACCTACGGTGTCACCTATGACGGCGGCTTTGTGGCACTCAGAACCTTTACCGCCGTACGCGCCTGACTCGATGTACTTTTTGGCGTTATCCCACGCGCCGCCGGCGTTCGCCATGAAGACCGCCACGGCAAAACCGAGTACGGTTGCACCGCCAATCAAGCCGACAACAGCCTCAAGCCCGAAGACAATCCCGGTGACTATAGGCGTGGCGACACCAAGTATGGTTGGCGGAACCATTTCGCGCAAAGCGTTTTTGGTGCACAGGTCTATGCAGACTTCGTAGTCAGGTTCGGCAGTGCCTTCCATGATACCTTTTATCTCTTTAAACTGCCTGCGCACTTCTTTCACGATGCTTCCGGCGGCGCGTTGCACTGCCGACATAGTCATCGCCGCAAAGACGAAAACAAGCATTCCGCCTATGAACATCCCAATCAATACAGACGGGTTTCTGATGCTCAAATACATCTCATAGCCGACGTGCCCGAAGGCGATATTTATATAGGAAACCAGCAACGACAAGGATGTGAGCGCCGCCGATCCGATTGCGAAACCTTTGCCGGTTGCAGCGGTTGTGTTGCCCAGAGCATCCAACGCGTCCGTCCGCTCGCGCACTTCATCTCCCATTCCGGCCATCTGTGCGATGCCGCCTGCGTTGTCGGCAACAGGTCCGTAAGCGTCACAGGCAAGCGTCATGCCAAGCGTGGAAAGCATACCGACAGCGGCAAGCCCGATGGCGTACAGCCCCCGGTGCAGGTTAAGAGCAGCCATGTCGCCCGCTCCCAAAACGCCGCCGCCTGCAATAAAGCTGAGCGCCACAGCGCCTGATATAATCAGCATGGGCGCGATGGTTGACTTCATCCCAAGTGAAACGCCAGCGATGATAACGGTGGCGGATCCGGTCTCTGATGCCGCGGCGAGATCCAGCGTGGGTTTATAGTGCGAAGACGTGAAGTATTCGGTGAAATAGGCGATTAAACATCCGGCGACCAAACCGATTACTGTGGCAATGTAAAGCCCAAGCCAATATTCCGGCCCCATGATAAAGAAAATCACAGGCGCAAAACCTATGGCGGCAATAATCGCCGAGCCGTATTCCCCTGTGCGCAGCGTATTGAGCAGCTGCTTTTGGGAGGCATTTTCCTTCGTGCGAACCAAAAACGTGGCTATAAGGGCTGCCAGTACGCCGACAACCGCGAGCGCCACAGGCAGGAACATACTCGCCCACATGAGATCGTGCCCGACAAACGCGGCAAACCCCAGCGCGATGGCGGCGTGCATCGCCTTGATGTGGCTTTCGTAAAGGTCAGCGCCCAT
>JAIRQD010000111.1:0-8704 GCA_031256655.1 Treponema sp. | reverse complement strand
CTTGATGGCTGTTCATTTTGTTCTGCGTTCTCCTGTGCAAAAAGCATGAAGGTCATGCAAAACAACAAAAAGCTAACCAATAACACTTTGTATCGGTTCATAACATTTCATCTCCTCTTTTACTTTCTCTTTGTTACTGTTGCCGCTATCGTTAAAGACAGAACAACACCAAATACTACCTGATACACGCAAAATCTGCGTTTATTGACCAATTCTTGGATTATAGCATAAAAATCGTAAAATACTATAAAAAATGCACATTAGAGCAAAGTATAATTGCCATAAAGGAAATGTGTCAAGAGAAGGAAGCAATATATAATTGCCAAAAAGGTCATTTTTTTACTGAGGTGTATGGCAAGTATCAGAGAAATATTGTCCCGAAATTTTAAGATGAACCGCCTGAAATTAGGCTTGACGCAGGAACAGCTGGCAGAAAAGGCAGAGATGTCCACCCACTACATCGCGATGATAGAGACGTGCAAAAAATACCCCAAGCCTGAAACGCTTGAGCGTCTTGCAAAAGCCCTCAACGTTGAGCCTCATCAGCTTTTCAGCACAGGAGAAACGTTTGATGAATCTCTCAAGCGATTACACCAAGTGATTGTCGCGGACATGAAGGGGATTGTGAGGGAAACCATAAAAGAAACCCTTGCTGATCTCTGCAAGAAATAACCCGCCTCCCGAAACCAGCGCGGAAGATGTTCGGGTCTAGTGCCCTTTCACCATAAACTCTAACACCCTGTTGCGGTCAGCTTTCAGAATAGTAATCGAATAGCCTTCCACATCAAACTGGTGTCCCTCTTGCGGGATTTCACCCAATTTATCCAGCACCCAGCCGCCGGCCGTTGAAGTGTTGCTGTCGATATTTTCGTCACTGATCTGGAACTGCTGCATAAAATCTTTTACCGGAGTGTTCCCGCTGATGCGGTATCCGCCTGCAAGCGAGACTACATTCTCCGTCTGCTTATCGTGCTCATCCCAAATGTCGCCGACCAGTTCTTCAACGATGTCCTCAAGCGTGACGATTCCCATTGTTCCGCCGTATTCATCCAGCACCACTGCAAGATGCGTTTTTGCGTTTTGAAGATTTTTTAAAAGCCTGGGAATCTTGATTGTTTTGGCGACAAACAAAACAGGTTTTACAATACCTGACACAGGTTTTTTGTTGCGTAAAACTTCGTGCACAAAATCTTTGAGAATAATTACGCCTGTGATATTGTCGATTGAATCAACATAAACCGGCAGGCGGGAATGACCTGAATCAAAAAAGCACTGTTCGATAATCTCAATGTCATCTTTTGCCGACACAGCCTTTATATCAACCCGCGGGGTAAGAATATCGTTTGCGGCAAGATCGTCAAACTCAATCGCGCTGCGGATCATGTGCTCCTCGCCCTCGTTAATTCCCCCCACCTCGCGCACTTCCTCAACGAAGGTTAAAAGTTCAGCTTCCGTTACTTTGTTGTTCGATCGCAGGCGGAACAATTTAACAATAACGCGCTTCCAAAGCGATGCCACGTAGTTTACAGGCGTGAAAATAAACATCAAAAAGCGCATTGGGTAGACATTAAGCAGAACGAACTTTTCCGGTTCCTCTTTTGCCATCGTCTTTGGCGATATTTCCCCGATAATGAGCATAAGTATGGTCGTAACCACCGTGGCAACAGTCACCCCAAGCGACCCCAACAGCTCCACAAAAAACACTGTTGCAATGGCGGCGGCTAAAATATTTACGATGTTGTTACCGACCGACACGGTGGAAATAAACTTGTCGTATTTTTCCGCAATTGCAAGCGCAAGTGCCGCCCTGCGGTTTCCTTCCGCTGCCAGATGTTTCAGCCGTATTTTGCTTACCGACAGGAAGGCGGTTTCGGTGGCCGCAAAAAAGCCTGAGCAGAAAAGCAAAACGGCAAACAATACCATCGTGCTTATACTATGAGAGTCCATACGGTATTATTTTCTGTTTTGTTTTTTGTGTCAACAGGAACGCGTATCGCCGCCCTGCGTGAGAGCCGGTTCTAGCGCATCGGCAAGTGCCTGCTCTATAAGTGCGTCAGCTTCAAGGGCGTGGTAGATCTTTAAAGCCTCATCAGGGTCGCCGTGCAGGATGGGGTGGGGCGGGGTAAAGATGGAACAGCAATCCTGATAAGGGAGAATCGACGTTTGGTATGTGCCGATGCGCTGGGCCTTTTCGATAATTTCTTCCTTGTTCATGCCGATGAGGGGACGGAGAATAGGCAGCTTCACCATGCTTTGGGTGCAGGAAATATTTTCGATGGTTTGGCTTGCCACCTGCGAAAGGCTTTCCCCGCTTATAAGGCATTTGCTTCCACGCCGCACCGCAAGCCGCTGGGCGCAGTCCATCATCGCCATGCGCAATACAACCGTCCGCCATGCTTCAGGTGTCCGCTCTTTTATGCGCGTCTGCAGCGCCGTAAAACTTACAGAAAAAAGGCGGAGCCCCTGCGTGTAGCGCCCCACGATTTCGGCAAGGCTCACAACCTTTTCTTGCGCTTCCGCAGAGGTGTACGGATAGGCGTGAAAATATACCGCCTCAAGCATCAAACCGCGGCTTGCCATCATATAACCTGCAACAGGTGAGTCGATACCGCCTGAAAGCAGCAAGAGCCCCCGCCCCGCCGTACCAACAGGAAGCCCCCGCCTGCCTTCGCGGGCGTTTGCGAAAACGTACGCCCGCTCACGAATTTCCACCTCGATAAGACCGCCGGGATTGTGCACATCAACGGTTAGACCTGGAACTTCGGCAAGCACCGCGTCCCCTGCCGCACAGCGGATTTGATATGAATCAAACGGAAGGCGTTTATCGGTGCGGCGGGCTTCAACTTTGAAGGTGCTGATTCCGCGCTCGCGCAAAACAAGCGCTTCTTCCACACAGGCGGCAGTAACCGCCTCAAGCGTTTTTTCCACAGTTTTTGTCTTTGCCCAGCCTGATATTCCCATAAGGCGGTCAAGGGCATCTTCGGTTTCAGCCTCTGTCTCCTTTTGGCACTCCACATAAAACCTGCCGTTTTTCATGATGATGCGGGCATTTGTGCCTTTCAGCATCTGGCTGAGATTTCTTCGTAAAGTGATTTCAAAAAGCCGCCTATTGCCGCCTTTGAGGGTAAGTTCGCCGAGTTTGATAAGATATGTTGTCATCATAAAAACGATAATGCCTTTTCAATTGCGATAAGAAGGGCATCCATGTCCGCCTTCTCCGTAGACCAGCCTTGCGAGATTCTGATTCCCTCAAGACGCTCATTATGCGAAAGTCCCATTGCTTGGAGGGCGGGGCGAAGAGCCGAAGTTGACGAACAGGCGGAGCCGGTGGAAACGGCAATGCCTGCATCGTCAAGCGCCCTGACCATAACTTCCCCAGGAACGCCCTTAAAACCCACCTGTAATATCCACGGGGAAAAACGCTCGTCTTCTTGCAGGCGGTCTTCGGGGATAAGGCGGCAGCGGCTTATGGTTTGCAGGCGGCTTATCAGGTACTTCATGCGTTCGGATGCCTTTGCCGCCTCGCATCGCACGGCTTCTAGGGCGGCGCGGCGAGTGAGAACTTCTGCAAAAGCCACCGCGCCAAAGACGTTTTCAGTTCCGTGCCGCACGCCGCGCTCCTGCCCGCCGCCTGAATACAGCGGGGCAGGGGGAGATTTCGCGTACAAAAGCCCTATGCCGCGCGGCCCGCCCAGTTTGTGCGCGCTAAAAGATGCCGAATCCACATCCCAGCCTGATAAGTCAATGGGGATTTTCCCCACCGCCTGAACAAGGTCGCTGTGAAAGTGGACTGCCTGCCCCGCCTTCTCAAGCGAGCGCAGTTCGCCAATCAGTTCGGGGATTTCCATCACCGCTCCGGTTTCGTTATTAACTCCCATTATGGTAACAAAGCGGGTATCGCTGTTTTTTGCAAGCGCGTGCGCGAACGCTTCCGCTCTTACCCTGCCATCGCTTTCAACCTTGATAATTCCCGTTGGCATTCCGCGTTTTTTCATTAAAAGGCAGTTTTCGCGCACCGAAGGATGCTCAATGTCTGAATACAAAAGCCTCCCTTTCCCCGGACGGCAGAACATGGAATGCAGTGCCAGCGCATTTGCCTCTGTCCCGCCGGATGTAAAGTACAGTGTTTTGGCCGGAACACCGAGAACTTCCGCACAGCGTTCGCGAGCATCCTCCAGCGTCCGGCGGGCAAGGCGACCTTCTGCGTGAAGCGAGGAAGGGTTTGCAAATGCCGCCGGGTTTTCGCCTGAATAATCAGGAATAGCGGTGGACGCCCAATCCAAATAATATCGCAAGCGGGTCAGGCTGTCAGGGGAAGTTTCTTTTGCGGGCATACAGCTTATCATAAGGAACTTTTTTCAGCATGGCAAGGTCAGTATGCTAAGGAATCACTGATTCCTTAAACTCCTGCGATTAGCGCTTTTTCACCACCATACGCTTTTTCGGCGAAAACGGCGCACTGTCTTTTCCCTTGTAGCCCTCGCGCCTGCCTTCGTTAAAGCGGCCTGTTCTTGGGCGGCCTTCGCCTCGGCCTGCAGGTCTATCGTGTGGGCGCCGCTCAAATGAGCCACGCTCGGATGAACCCCGTTCGAATGGGCGGCGGTTCCTCGAACCCTCTTCAAAACTGCCCCTGCCTTCCCTTTCTCTGCCTTCTCGTTCCTGCCGGAACGGACGTTCCCTGCCGCCCCGTTCCTGTCGGAATGGACGATCCTGCTGGAATGTCCGTTCTTGCCGGAACGGGCGTTCCCCGTCCTGCGGCGGTTGTCCGTAACGCCGCTGGGCACCGCCCTTAGCCGCCCCGTCTCTGCGCGGAGGTCTGCCTTCGCTGTTTCGACCAGGTCTTTCGCCTCTGTCAGGCGCACCCCGCCGTTTTTCCCGAACTGATTTTTCGAGCACTTTTAGTGCTTCATCAAAGCCCTGCAAAAACTCCTGCAGGTCTTCGGCAAAAAGAATAACCGACTGGCGCTCAAAGCCGCCTTCATCCCGGTTTTTGCTTTCCACGATGTTGAGGTAAAGGTCGCCCAAACGATTTTCCTTTACGTTAAAAAAGTAAGTTCTATTCGTAAGTAAAACTTTTGTTGAAAATACTTCTCCGCGAATTCCCATGATTCCTCCTGCGCTTCCTTCCTATACGAGCGCTGTTGGCAGACTGTCGGGAACCCTGTTGATTCCCGAATACGTCTGCTATTTGCTGTCTGCTTCAAGCACCATTTGGCGCTGCCATTTAATAAGACTTCGTTCAAGCCTTTGGGCAAATCCTAAAGACCGGGTGTCCAATGCTTCGCTGTTTTCGTGCCGGCAATCGGCCGCGTCAGCCATCACCCTGAAAACCGGTTCTGTTCCTGAGCCGCGCATCCAGATACAGCCAATCGTATCTTCAAGCCCGGAAACATTCTCCCCTTTAAATTCAATTTTTAGTCCGCCCATGCCGCAGTCGCCAAAACAGGATAGACCGCGCTTCTCCTCCATTCCATTATACGCTATCGCTTCCCATGATAAAATACCGTATTCTGTTTTCAGCATGGATTTTTTTTCCTCCCAACACTTGAGGAATATTTTTTGATAGCGATTTTTTAAAAGACCGTGATCAGCGGTCTTTACCTTGAGCAAAGCGTCATCAGTGTACATGCCCGTTGTAACAAATTTTGGCAGGGTTGCGATGACATCGGTGAGGGTGAATTTTTCCCTGAAGGCTTCCTTTTGCCCTGAAAGCTCACACCACGTTTGGAATACGCCAAAACTTCCGCTCCCGCCCTGCCTGATGGCAAGGAGCTTCAAAACCGAACCCAGCGTTGCAAGCGGATCGCGCACCGAAGACGGATGCACGATAACGCCGCCTGCCGAACCTTCGCCCAAAAAGCGCACAAGATATCCGTCCGCTCTAAGCTTTCGGGCAAGAGCGACAACATTGGCTTCCCCCACTTCCGCCCTGAAAATCCGAGCTCCAAAAACTTCAGCAATGCGGTCAATCCTAAGCGAAGTCGCATCATTTACCACCACCGGAACTTTGCTCTTGCCGCACTTTAACTCCCCTGACCACACAAGATAGGCAAGTTCCGCCATGCAGGCAAGCGCGAAAACTTCCTGCGCTTCAAGCGCTCTTGCCCGCGCCCGCCCTTCGCCTGATTCATCGGCAATGACAAGATTTCCCCGATCTCCATCGCAATCAGGCATGTAACCCAGCACCACTTCCGGGTTTTTTTCGCGCAACTCTTCCAAAAACTCACAACACGGCAAAAGCGAAGCACCTTCGGGAACGATACGGTGGGCTATAACGCCGGGTTTGTCATTGATGGCGAAAAAGCCAATTCCCAAAGACTCAAAAAAATCCCTATCGATGGAAACCGTTCTTGCCGATCCGTTAAAGTCCGCCGCGATTCCAAGCGGCTTTCCGGCAATTCCTTCCCTTACAGCAGCAAAAAACTTCGCGCGCTCATTTGCGTTTGAAAAACCGGAAACCACTTCTTCGGTAAAATCCCGGTACGCCAAAAGCGCCGCTTTTTTCCATACGCTTTCGTTTTTCCGCACATCTTCCAATAAAAGCGTGTGTTCACTAGTACAGCCGTGCGGTTTTTCCCGCCCTTGCGGCAGCGCCAAAAGCTCCTTAAACAGCTTGAGGAGTTTATTCGATTCTTCGGCTTGCAGAACTCCGCCGTCAGTAAGCCCGAACTTCAAGCCGTTGTGCCCGATTGGATTGTGGCTTGCAGAAATGTATACAAAGCCGCAAGCCGTATCTGAACCGGCACGGGCAAGCGCCATAATTTCAGGAGCCGCGACAATTCCACAGAAACGCACTTCCCACCCTTCATCAACAAGCGCGCTTATTACCGCACCGGCAATAGCGTTTCCTGTTGGGCGCGTATCCATGCCGACGAAAACCGCCGAACGGCCAGCGACCCGGTTTTCGTCATTGGCCTTTAGATAAAAAGAAAACGCCCTCGCGGCGGTAGCAGCTATTTGATAACCTTCTTCTGTTATTTCAGGCTTATCACTTTCCTCATCACCGTCTTCGGCAAAAACACCCCGCCAGCCGGAAGGCGAAAGTATCATACGCGAAAGAGCCGCTGCCAGTTTCAAATCCATGGGCGCACAGTATACCCCAAATTTTTTATATAGGGAATAGGGATGCGCGTGATCGCTCCCCTTTTACCATTTGAAAAATAAACAGAAAAGCGTTATAATGTCAACATGAAATTGATCAACATAAAAAACAATAAAGAGGAATGTGATGGCATTTATGGATGAACGCAAAGTCAAGATAAGGGAATTGGAAGGGAAAAACAACTCAAATCTTGAGGCAAATAAACGTCTTTTGCAAGGGCTTGGGGAATCATTAATTCAACGACAAGGCGAAGACGATACGCTTCCCGGCGATTCAGGCGGAATACTTGCGGAGTACCGCGGACTGCAAAAGGAAATTGCGGATTCCAATGCGGCAATTGAAAATCTTCAGGCTGAAAGCCTAACCCTAAAAAATCTTGATTCAGAAATCCACGCAAAGGAAAGTGAAAGTTCGGGCTTAGCAAAGGAATTTGGCGATGCATGCGTGATGCTTGGAAAGTCGCTTTTGGCATCGCGCTTGGCTGATGAGCCTTACCACCAGCAAGAGGGATCCATCCTTGCAAAAATTAGTGAGCAGGAGCAAAAGGTCAGCGAACTTGAGGAGCGTGAAGGGGGCGTGCTTTCGTGGATTGGCAAAAGCGCCCAGATAGCGGTGGCAAAAGCCCTGCTTTTAAAGCACCGTTCCGCTTTGCAGAAAGTGTACAAGGGAGCCGGAGAGCAGTTTTTTTCCGAGCGCCCAAATGAAGTTCTTTCAGGCGAACCTGCGGATGCCGCAATCGCGGGGGAAGAAATAAAAGAGCGCATCAGCGTACTTGAAGATGAAATTACTTCACTCAAAAAAGAGCGCCGCGTAATTACAGATTCTTTCGGTGTTGAAGGCGCGCCTGCAAAACGCATTCAAACCCACCAAAAAAACATAACAGACACGGAAAAAAAGTTTTCCGCCCTGTTTTTGCAGCTTGGCAGTTTTGCCGCCAAAAGCGAAGGTGCGGGTGAGCTTTCTTCTTTTTTGACAGCCGAAGACAATGCGGTTCTGGAGCGCGCTTCTTATATGTTAAGCGCAATCGCGGAAAACGAGGTGAAAATACAAAAACTGAAAGCAGAGATAAATATAGACGTTAGTGTTGCCGAAATTGAAAAAACAAAAAAAGCGATTTCCAATCAGCGGCAAAAAATTGATTCAGCCAATGCGGAAATTGCCGATCTTGAAAAACACATACGCGATGAAGAAGAAGTAATCGCTGAATTAAAAGCGTTCATAAAGGGAAACGAATAGTGGCACGTTCGTCAACAGAAAAAGCAAAGCCGAAAAAAGGAATCTTTGCAAAGGCGGAGGCTGTAAACGCCGCACTGAAAGCTGAAGCGAAAAAGCCTGCGGCAAAAAAAACTGAAACACCGAAAGCGACAGTGAAAAAACCAGCGGTGAAAAAAGCGGAAACACCAAAAGTTGCCGCGCCGAAAGTTACCGCAAAAAAAGCGGATGCAAAAAAAACTGTTCCAGTTGCGCCCGCTAAACAAAAACCAGCTGCTCAAAAAGCTGCCGCGCCAAAAGCCGAATACGATGAGTCAAAAATCACCACCCTTTCCTCGCTTGAGCACATACGCCTTCGCACGGGAATGTATATAGGCAGGCTTGGGGACG
>JAIRQD010000056.1:0-15560 GCA_031256655.1 Treponema sp. | reverse complement strand
CAAAAACCGGTGAGGTTTATATAGACAATCAGGACGTTTTGAAAATGCGGCGAATGGAAGCTGCGCGGCGCATATCGTATGTTGCTCAAAAAAACGAAATAAACCAAATGACAGTATTTGATTCGGTGCTGCTTGGTCGCCGCCCGTTTATTAAATGGGCAATAACGCAGGACGATATTGACATTTGTGAGAATGTAATACATCAATTGGGAATGTCACAGTTTAAATTGCGTTACATGGATGAACTTTCAGGCGGCGAACTGCAAAAAATAATGCTTGCCCGTGCGCTTGTGCAGCAGCCGAGGCTTTTGCTTCTTGATGAGCCGACCAGCAATCTCGATCCAAAAAATCAGCATGAAATGCTTGAGTTGGTTCAAGGTTTGGCAAAAGGGCGCAATATCAGCGTGTTTATTGTGATTCACGATTTAAGTCTTGCGCTGCGGTATTGCAATAAGTTTTTGATGCTGAAAGACGGAAAAGTTTTTCAGTACGGAGATGAGTCAATTATTACAGAGGATACAATTTCTGTTGTGTACGGAATAAAATCTTATGTAACTGAAATCAACGGACGAAAAATCGTCCTGGTTCATTAGCAGATTAAGAGGAGGGTAATTTTATTACACTTGAACAATTTTTTAAAGAAAACCCAACGGTTGCGCTTGGGTTTTCAGGCGGCGTGGATTCTTCATATTTGTTATATGCTGCAAAACATTACGGTGCAAACGTAAAAGCTTATTACGGAAGTTCGGTGTTCCAGCCTGCGTTTGAATTAAAAGACGCACAGGAAATAGCGGAAATTATCGGCGCAGAAATCACTGTAATTGAAATGGATGTTTTGTCTAACGAGCAGGTTGTAGCCAATCCTGTTAATCGCTGTTACTATTGCAAAGTCGCGATTTTTGGAACCTTGTGCGCCCGCGCAAAAGCAGACGGAATACCGCTGGTTATTGACGGAACAAACGCAAGTGACGATGCATCGGATCGTCCTGGCATGAAAGCGCTTTTGGAACTTTCCGTCCGTTCGCCTTTGCGGGAATGTAATATCACCAAAGACGATGTGCGCCGCCTTTCAAAAGAAGCAGGATTGCCGACATGGAACAAACCCGCCTACGCCTGTCTTGCAACCCGCGTTCCGCCTGATATGCCAATTACCAAAGAATTGCTGCACCGTGTTGAAAAGTCTGAGGAAGCATTATTTGCGCTTGGCTTTTTGGATTTTCGTGTCAGGGTAATGGAAGCCGCAAATTCTCTGCAGGCAAAGCTGCAATTTCCGCACGAGCAAATGAATACATTGCTTGAAAAACGGCATGAAGTCGTTAAACAAATTAAGCCGTATTTTCCCTCTATCCTTTTGGATTTGCAGGGACGGCATGAAGTGTAAACTTCATGTAATATAACAGGAGGTATTTATGGGTAAGCAAGGAACATTGGACATTTTAAACAAAGTAAAAGAAGGAACAATTTCTGTTGAAGAAGCAATGCTCAAATTGCGGACGCAGCCGTATGAAGAATTGGGTTATGCGAAACCTGATCATCATCGTGAATTACGACAGGGCATTGCGGAGATTATTTACGGCGAAGGAAAAACCGCCGATCAAATTATTGGTATTTCAAAAGCCTTTCTTGACAAAGGTCAGCCGCTCGTTTTAATAACAAGGCTTTTGCCTGACATAGCCGAGAAAGTTCAAAAAAGCCTTCCGCTGAAATACCACGAGTTGGCGCGTGTTGGAACAATTGGTGAAATGCCGAAACCTGACGGTATTGGAAAAATCGTTGTTGCCACCGGCGGCACCTGCGATTTGCACGTAGCCGAAGAAGCGGCGCTCACCGCCGAAGCTCTCGGCAACGAAGTTATCCGCCTTTACGACGTGGGAGTAGCGGGGCTTCACCGCTTGCTTTCGCGCCTTGATGTCGTTATGAGTGCGCGCGCCATTGTCGCGGTGGCAGGAATGGAAGGCGCGCTTCCAAGCGTTCTCGGCGGCCTTGTGGATTGCCCGGTAATTGCCGTTCCTGTCAGCGTTGGTTACGGCGCTTCTTTTAACGGGCTGTCTGCTCTTTTAACCATGCTCAATTCCTGCGCATCAGGTGTATGCGTTTGTAATATTGACAACGGATTCGGCGGCGGTTATTTGGCAAGCATGATTAACCACCAGTAAAACTTATATGAAAGGCAGCAATGAAAACACTTTATTTTGAATGTGCCATGGGAGCCGCAGGAAATATGCTTGCGGCTGCCCTGCTTGAATTGCATGACAACCCAAACGATTTTTTGAACAGGCTCAATAACATTGGTATTCCTGGCGTGCATATAACAGCTCAACCATCTATTAAATGCGGCATACATGGTACGTATTTGAAAGTTGCGATTCACGGGCAAGAAGAAGCTCATGATCACAATCACGAACACCATCACCACGATCATCATGAGCATTCGCACGACCATGATCATGCTCACGATGAACACCATCACCACCATGAACACGCAAGCTATTCAGGCATTGAGCATTTAATCGGGCATCTTAATGTTTCAGGCGGAGTTAAAAAAAATGCGCTTGCGGTGTACAGGTTAATTGCCGAAGCTGAAAGCCGTGCGCATCGCGTACCGGTTGACACAATTCATTTTCATGAAGTAGGGGAATTGGATGCCGTTGCCGACATTGTAGGCGTTTGCATGCTCATAGAAGAACTTTCACCGGATGTGATCATTGCATCTCCTGTTAATACCGGTTCCGGTCACATCCGGTGCTCGCACGGCGTTTTGCCTGTACCGGCTCCCGCGACCGCTTTCATTTTGCACGATGTCCCAATGTACAGCGATGGCACAAAAGGCGAGCTGTGCACGCCGACCGGAGCTGCACTTTTAAAGCATTTCGTAAAAGAGTTTCTCCCTATGCCAATTTTGACAGTAAATAAAATCGGCTATGGTATAGGGAAAAAAGATTTCGATAAGGTAAATTGCGTTCGTGCGTTTATTGGGCAGATGGCGGCAAACAATGAAGAGGTTGTTGAGCTTGTTTGCAACCTTGACGACATGACGCCGGAAGCGATTTCATTTGCGCAGGAGCTTTTGCTTGAGGAAGGCGCGCTTGATGTTTGGACAACGTCGATAGGAATGAAAAAAGGCAGGAGCGCGCTTTCTTTGAGCTGCATGTGCAAAAGTGATGAGAAAGAAAAAATGGCGCAGCTTATTTTCAAACATGCAACAACGCTAGGAATCAGGGAGAACATTATGCGCCGTTACACTTTGCAGCGCGAACAAAAAGAAGTTATAACAAAATATGGAACAGTGCGAATTAAAACTTCAAGCGGATTTGGTGTTAAAAAATCAAAGTTTGAGTACGAGGATATTGCTAAAGCCGCAAAAGAAAACGGCGTTTCCCTGCATGATGTCATGCAGGAAACATTAAAAGGAGTTGATGGTTTTTGAATGCCGTACTGGTGAATTCTTTGACGAAAGTATATCAAAGCAAAATGAAAGCATTAAACAGCATTGATATATCGGTTGAAAAAGGTGAGATTTTTGGATTTCTTGGCCCTAATGGTGCCGGAAAAACTACCGCAGTAAAAATCCTTAATGGCATGTTGCAACGCACATCAGGCTCGTGCAGCATCTTTGGTTTTGACCCGGAAATCCATCCTGAAAAGGTTCATAATTTATCTGGTGTAGTTACCGAACATGCAAGAATGTACGATAATCTTAGCGGAATACAAAACCTGTTGTTTTATGCATCACTTTTTGGTATCCCGACAAATGAAGCAAAAGCTCGTGCTATGAAAATCTTGGATAACTTATCTCTCCTTGAACCAAAAGAGCGTAAACTTTCAGAGTATTCTACAGGCATGAGACAACGACTTTCGCTTGCGCGTGCTTTAATGCACAAGCCAAAAATATTATTCCTTGACGAGCCAACATCCGGGCTGGATCCGGAAAGCGCACAAAGCGTAAACAACATGATAAAAACACTTTCCAGCGAAGAAGGAATTACTGTTTTTTTGTGTACGCATCAGCTTCGATATGCCGAAGAAGTATGCACAAAATACGGCTTGTTATATGAGGGCAATATTCTTGCAACCGGCACTTTATCCGAACTTCGCTCTTTTGCCCTTTCAGGTCTGTCGGTTATTATTAACGCTGATTGCTATCCACCTGAGCTTGAAATAAATTTGCATGGTAACAACAAACTATTTGACATAGCTTGTGAAGATGAAGTTCCTCAGCCTGTCAAAAAAATCGTTGATTTTGGGGGCAAAGTTTCCCATGTAGAAATGCAAAAGCCTTCTCTTGAAGAACTGTATTTTAAGCTGCTTGAAAAGCACAGAAAGGAGAGTTGAAAGATGATCAGCAGCATGCAAATGGGCATTATCAAAAAAGACATAAAGGGCAGTATTTTCAACAAAAATATTTTAATTGTGCTGATTGCAATTCCCCTTCTTATGGTGGTTATATTGCCTTTGTTTTTTGTTGTGTCAATTCTTTTTCTGCCTGAAGATTCGGCAGGTTTTATGCGGCTGATTTTTTTGGCTACATCTCTTAACCTTGATTTGACAGGCATTGAAGGATTTTATTTACAGATGCTGTTAAGTAATTTTATACTCAATGATGTTTTGCCGCTGTTTTTCTTGTTCATTCCGATTTTTTCTTCTGCCGCAATGGCGGCTAATTCATTTGTCGGAGAAAAAGAAAAGAAAACCCTGGAAACGCTGCTTTACAGCCCATTGCCTGTGAAAGACATTTTTAATGCAAAAATATTTGCCTCTTTTATTTTAGGTATGACCGCTTCATTTTTTTCGTTTTTGATTTTGTTGCTTTTATTCCAACTTACAACCTTTGCAATTATCGGCACTTTAATTTTGCCGTCTACTAACTGGGCTATTTTCTTGCTCTTGCTCTCACCGGCATTCGCGTTTATTGCTATCGTCTTAATAGTCAGGAGTTCCGCAAAAGCACAATCTGTTGAAGAAGCATCAAATATCAGCTTGCTGTTGATGCTGGTTCTTATTGTACTCGGCGCTCTTAAATTTGGCGGAGTTGTAATTTTTGGTACACAAACATTTTTCATAATAGGCTTGGTGCTTTTTGGCGTTGCTTTGTTTGCACTGAGACACATATCAAAGAATTTTACTTTTGAGTCATTGCTGAATTAGCAAGCCTACCGCCAAAAATTGACAAGCGGGCTTTATATCCTGAAAAAAGCTAGACAAGAGGTGTTATTTAGGTTACAACATTTGCGTTGCGTTAAGGGCGTTTACTGCCCTAGTCTCATCTCCCCGGTACATCGTCTTTCGTGCTACCGCCCTTTAGCGAATGAGTCAATCCCCCATTATCCTTTCAAATCAATTTGCATTGGAACAACCGTGTTGCTGCTTACACGACCGGCGTAAGGGTTATTTCGCAAAGTTTTTATTTCAGCGCGCAGTTCTGCCATGCGCTTTGTCAAAAGTTCGCGGTTTCGTGCAGAGCGTACTACCGCTTCCTCACGAAGACCGGCAAGCGCCTGTTTAAGCCCGAAAACTTCTTCGCCGTCCGAAGCATCCACGCCGGATTTTTTCTCCTTTAGTGGATTTTCCACTTTTGCCGACTGATACATCATCTCAAGCGGATCGATTACCTTTTGCATGGAAAAAATATCGGCGACAATTTTTTCTTCCAGTTCAACGTGTTTTATAAGGTCTTCTGCACTTCCCTGTTCAATGACATCCTTTTGCCTGTCAAGCGTATCAAGGTAAGCGTGAAACCTGTCACGCTGGGTTTTCAGAAGCTCTTTGAACCGCTTAAGTACAGCAACCCGCTGCTTAAGTTCAGCGGATGAAATGTCTGCCATCATGCCTCCTAGCCGGCGATGTTAATCCCTGCTGTAACTTTTCCCGCATTTTCGGCTCCGGTTTTTGCCACCACCTCTACCCACGCGCCTTTCAGTTCGTTCATCTGGTGCCGCACCGCCGCTATGCGGTGAATATCCTGGGTAATATTGGCCTCCAAAAGCTCCCTTGTAAACCAGTTGTAAAGGGAAAAGAGATTTCGCGCAATTTCCCCGCCCTGCTCAAAATCAAGCGAAGCTGTCAATTCAGTGACAATTTCCTGGACTTTGAGGACGGAATTGGAGACAGGCTCGATGTTGGAGGGGTTTTTTTTGCTCCCCGCAGTAGCCTTTAACAGCTCCAATGAACGATCCAGATGCTTTACCGCCTCCTCGTAGAGCATAATGATAAGCTGCCCCTGACTTGCCGTTTTTACTCTGGTTTCCCTATAAGTGGAAATTGCGTTTGTGTAAGCCAACTTGGTGCTCCTCCATGGTTTGGCATACATCCAAAAAACAGCGTTTTTTGGATGCAAAAAGATATATGTACCCGGTTCATTATCGGCACCTGAAATTTTTCCTTAATAGTTTTTTCCCATAATTCTCATGCTGTTAAACACCGCCAACAGCGATACGCCGACATCGGCAAAGACGGCTTCCCACAGGGATGAAACGCCGAGTGTAGCCAAAAAAAGGAACAGGAACTTAACTCCAAGCGATAATACTATATTCTGCCAAACTACCTGTTTTGTAAAGCGGGCAATCCGCACGGCAACCGAAAGTTTTGAAGGCTCGTCTGTCATAAGCACGACATCGGCGGCTTCGATTGCCGCATCCGACCCCAAACCGCCCATTGCAATGCCGACATCCGCCATTGCCAGCACCGGCGCGTCATTAATGCCGTCCCCAACAAAAGCAAGCGTTTTTTTCGGCCGTTTCTGCCTGCTTAAAATCTCAACTTCCTCTACCTTGTTCTGCGGCAAAAGCCCCGCACGCACTTCATCAAGCTCCAGTTTTTCAGCAATTATGCCTGCAATCTCTTGAGTATCACCTGTAAGCATCGCCGTCTTACGCACGCCCAAATCTTTAAGCGATTGGACAAGTCCATAACTATCGCTTTTTATCTCATCTGTGATAACGATGCAGCCTGCAAACACACCGTCAATGGAAACATACACTTTTGTCCCGATATTTGCGTTTTCCGTGTACTCAACACCCATTTTCCCAAGCAATTCACCGTTCCCCGCAAGAATTGTCCGCCCGTTTGAGTGCACCCGAACCCCAAGCCCCGCAATTTCTTCAAACCGGGAAAGTGTGTTTTTGTCAATTTCCTTCCCGTGTTCTTTCCCGTATTCTTTAAGAATGGAAACAGCAATGGGATGGTTGGAAAAACTTTCCGCTTCGGCGGCGGCTTCAAGCAGTTGGAGGTTACTAAAGCCGTTTGCCGCCTGAACGTCCGTTACTTTAAACTCACCCTTTGTGAGCGTTCCGGTTTTGTCAAAAACCACTATATCAAGATTTGCAAGCGCTTCAAGGTAATTTCCGCCTTTCACCAAAATGCCCTTTTTTGATGCTCCCCCGATTCCGCCCATAAACCCAAGCGGAATGGAAACCACCAGCGCGCACGGACAGGAAATTACCAGAAAAATCAATGCGCGGCTAATCCAGTCAAACCAGTCACCGCCAAAAAACAACGGCGGAATAACGGCAAGCATTACGGCAAGCCCGACAACCGCGGGCGTATAATAACGCGCAAACTTTGTGATAAACGTTTCGGTCGGTGCTTTTTTGCTTGCGGCGTTTTCCACAAGGTCAAGTATTTTTGAAACGGTTGATGTTCCAAAAGTTTGCGTTGCCTGTATTGTAAGCACGCCGTTTTGGTTTATGCAGCCTGAAAGCACCTGGTCATTTACAGCCGCCTTTCGCGGAACGGATTCCCCCGTCAGCGCCGTTGTATCAAGCATTGCCTCGCCTTCGATAACAATGCCGTCAAGCGGTATCCGTTCGCCGGGTTTAACCACAAAAACATCGCCAATCTGCGCATCTTGCGGGCTTATTTTAAGAAGCTGTCCGTCTTTTTTCAAATGCACGAAATCAGGCCTTATTCCCATTAAATCGCCGATTCGTTTTTTCGATTTCGCAACCGCCATTTCCTGAAAAAACTCACCAATTTGGTAAAAAAGCATAACCGTGACGGCTTCAGCGGGCTTTCCGATTGCAATTGCCCCAAGCGTGGCAACACCCATAAGAAAGTTTTCATCAAAAACGCGCCCGCGCGCGATATTTTTTACCATGCGCAAAAGAACTTTGCCGCCCAAAAGCAGATAGCTCGCTCCGAGCAAAAAAAGGGAGATGTAAAAACTCCCGTTCATTTGGAAAACATAGTGAAACAGAACCCCTATGAAAAATAAAGCCGCCCCGCCTGCCAGCCACATTGCCGCTTTTTTGTCTACTGTGCCGTCAGTTTTCCCGCCGCTGCAGCTATCGCAGCCTAAAGCTTCCAGTGTAATTTCGTTTGTCATACAGTTTCCCCCAGATGTTCGTGTGCGTATTTGACAATTGTTTTTATATGTTCATCATCAAGCGCATAGTAAATGATTCTACCTTCCCGCCTGCCGTGTACAAGCCGCGCGCGCTTTAAGGGCGCAAGGTGGTGGCTTGTGGATGAAACACTTGCCCCGATAATGGCGGCAAGATCGCACACGCACAATTCGCCGGAATCAAGCGCGTACAGAATCTTAAGCCGCGTGGCATCAGTGAGTGCTTTGAAAAACTCCCCAAGTTTTTCAAGCGACTTTTGGGAAGGAAGGGTTTCCAAAGCCCGCTCCACCATTTCCTGATTGCAGGCAAGCATTTTTTTTGCCAAAGCCATATTTGCTCCTTAATGTTTGATATTTGCATATTCAAACAACTGTTCAAATATTATGCTCAATTTATAATTTCTTGTCAAGGGCTTAGCCGCTTACAAAATGAAAAACCAGTGCTCGCTTTTAGCGGCTCATATTTCGCCTTTAGGGAACGCAAAGCGTTGACCGAAATACGCCTAAGATGTTATAATATGATTCTTAAAGAAGGTATCTAGAATATGTCGAATTCTGTGTTTCAAGGTGAAATAGACCCGGAAATAGCCGCCCTGCTGGGAACAAGCGCAACGATGCAGGAGGGAGAAGGAGAGATAATCCCCGATTTTGCCGACCTTTTTGATGACGGCGAATCTGATGATGCACCTGGTGAATCCGATGAAATCGACCTTACAATAACAAGTTTTCCCACAATAACAAAGCGCATGGCGGATGTTCCTCACGATGCGTTTGAAAACCCCGAATATTACAAAACCGCGCTTTCAGGCGAAGGAGATATTGCGCACCGCGTTCACGGTATACTTCAGAAATTTCTCCATGCCAAAGATCCCAAAGACCGCAGTGTTTTCCGCCTGCAGTTAATTCCGGCTTTTTGGGAGTTTATGATTGGTATCGCGCGGAGAGCGCCGTATAAACTTCCTGATCCAAAAAGATATCTTCTTCGCTACGGTGTTCTTCACCCGGCTTTTCTAACACCCGATCACTGTTCTTTTTTCGCAAAAATCATCGTTGAAAACACGCTTGACCAGCCGGTTTATTACCTTGACGAATGGCTGAAAGCGGTTGGAACCGGAGTGGTTCGCAACTCCACGACAGACGAAGTGCGCGTGGCAAAAAGCAGCCACAATACGAAACTTCTCCAGTTGCTTGAGAAAGCCAAGGGCAAACGGGACGGAACAAGGGTTTTATTAAGGGCAAAGGACGAGCGGCGGACATTCATGGAAAAAACGCTTATTCAGCGGGTAACCCATATGACTGAACATCTTCCTGTTAGCGGGCTGCCGGAAATAAACGGTTGTTACCTGGAAAGCCAAAAGCGGCTTTTTTCCGAAGCCCAGGATATAATGAAGACGCTCATAAAAACTGACAACGAAATTGATGGACTGATAAGGGATTACAAACAATCAGAGGCTGACGTAAGAACGATTATGTCAAAGATTGAGGAAGGCGGAGGGACAGCTGAAGTTGATTCTCGGGCAGTGGACACTGAATTTGAAACAATACGGCAAATGGCAAAAATGACTATCGGGAGGCAGGGAAACCATTTTCCAATTCTGATAAAGGAATACTTTTTCTGCCAGCCGCCTGATGTAGGATACAGAGAAAATGTCATTTCAACATTGGCATGGATTGAAAGCATAGACCCGGAAGCCTTCTGCCGAATGTACAAAAACAGGCTTAACCGGATTGCACCTTATGTTGTGCTTGTTCCGTCTTACGGCGATGCAGGCTTCTGCTGGGAACCGTTTGACCGCTTTAACCGCGCTACAAGCCGCGGACGTATAGCCATTCCGATGTACCCTCGAAACCTTCAAATTGCTGTCCTTTCTGCGGTTGCCGATCTGCGCTGGCAGGTTGCAAAAGAAAAAGCATCGTATTACTGGATGGAAGAAGGTATCACAGGTCACTATTACCAGTGGTCACAGCGTGTAAAGCTAAGAGGCGATCTGAAAGAGAGCTTCATCCAAGACTACATTACATGGCTTACAAAAGAAAGCGAAGGCACACAAAAGCTTGATAAAGACCTGCGCGGCGTTTTCTGGCGTTATCTTCCGTTTGCCCAGCCGATAAAAGAGCGCCTTAAAACCCGAAATTACGCTTATCAGGAACTTTATCAGCGCGACATTAACCGCAGCATGTCTGATGGATATTAAATTAACTTAAACTCTTTTGCCGCATGAGTCAGTGTTTTGTTCCATCGGGACATATTCAAAAAGACCTGCTTTGTTTTTAAGTCGTCAATCTTGCTTGCCCGGCGCTGTACGCGCTTATATCCCATGCTCACAACCATATCTATATCAACTTGCGCCGCGTCAGAATCGCGCAGCATACAATACCATGCAAAAAACAAAAAAGAATCGTTGGGATCAGTGTCCGGCAGTAATTCGTCCCGCATAAAGCGCTGCATTGCGCCCAAGATTTCAGATTTTGCCTCTTTGGACTGTTCAAGCGCGCACTGCGCCATGCTTAGGTAAATCCACGCCATTTTTGCCCCTTGCGACTTTCTGCCAAAGAGCATATCTTCGCACTGGGTAAAACCGCTTCTCCAGTCAGGCTGTTCGGTAAAAATAAAATTGCCTCCTGAAAAGGGATTTGAAATATTTTGCGGAGATGAATGGTATCCCATCAGGTCATGCTCGCCGCCTGAACCATGCAGGGAAGAAAGAAACTTTTCAGAGAGTGTTTTGGCTTTTTCAAAATCGTTGGAAAAATAAGCCGCTTCTATTGCGAAAAGACGCGAGTCGACGGAAGTGCCTTCACCTTCAACGTAAGAGCCGCCAAGAAATAACCTTGACCTGAAAAGCCACGCCTGTACCAGCGCTAACACAGCAAGCGCTTTCGGGAATGAACCGGCAGCCATATTGCCTGCGGCAGAATTATACGAGGTAAGTGCATTTTCAATGGACTGAAATGTTTCCAGTGCTTCAGAATATTTGCCAATCTCAAACAGGATACGCCCGATAAGAAACCGTGAACACAAAACCCATCCGCTTTGTCCCAAAGAAGCGGCTGTGTCTTCCGCTTTAACCGCAAAGCGCTGCGCTTTAGACAAATTTCCATTCAAAAGGTTAATTGAAGCAGATTGATAATAGGCGAGAATGAGTTCCTCATCACGATCTGAATTTTCTGCCTGCTCAAGGGCAAAGTAAATATATTCAATTGCATCATCAACGCGTTTTTGGGAAAGATGCGCAAGCGCGAAAATCCTGTGGGCAGGAACGGCGTTTTTTCCCAAATCGCGATTTAAAAACAGCGCCTTGCGCGAGTGCTCTGACGCTGCCTCTCCGTTGCATCTGCCAACATAAAAAGCCGCAAGGTTTATTTGAACTTGCGCCTGGTATGCCGCATAACTTTGCTTTGAGTCGCCAATTGTCATTGATGGAACGGGTTCTAAAAAAGCCTGTTGTATGGCTTCATTATCTTCGTTCGTAAGCGCATTTAATGTCCTGAAAATATATGCAAGGACGCTTGAGTTTTCCGCGCCAACAAGCGAATCAAAATGGCCCCCTTTAATTGAATTCGCTATTCCTTCAGGTGTTCCGTTTCGCACTTCGGCTTTTATAGCGGTAAGCGTAAGATCATCATCCGCGCGGTCGCCCAGTTCATAAAGCGTAATTAAAAGATTAAACGATGGGCGCAGCTTGCCTGCTTTAACCCATGAAAGAATTATTTTTCGCACCGCACGGCAAATTATTTCTTTGCGTCCGGCAAGCGCTTTATCACTTCGCTTATCAAAGCTGAGTATGCTCGTTTTGCTTGGAATCACTCCAAGAGCAAATAGCATTTCCTGCGAGCTAAAATACAGTTGGCGATCCATTCCCTGCTCCGCAAAAAGATCAGGAATAAGATGATCAGGAAAATATTTGCCCAAAAGAAAAATGTTATAAGATACTTCCATAATTTCAGGCGGAATTTCGCCTAACGTGTCGTCTATTGTTTCACCTGTCGTGGAACCTGCCGCGGCAGGCAAAGGAAAATCGGCATACGCGCCGGTTATAACATGGTTAAGCGCAACGCTCCAATTTTTTTGGCTTTTTTCAGTTGAGTCGGCGTATGCCAAAACAATTCGCTCTTTATCCTCGCCCAAAGACTTATACACTTCTTTAAAAATTTTACACGCGCTTGCATCCGCCAAATGCAGGGCTTCCAAAATAATCGCTCCCTGCGCCGTATTGGAATAAGCTTTAACCGCGTTGCTGTAAGCGGAAAAAAGACTGCGGATAAAACGGCGCACCAGCTCTGTAATATACGGCGACAATTCCTTGCGAAGCCGCTCGCGGAAAAGCAATGTGTGAATTGATTCCAGTTCTTCCAAAACTTCGGCGGAGACAACTTTTTTAAAAAACGAGCGCATTGACGGGGTCAAAGCATCGGCAAAACATATCAGCGGGCAGCCGCATCCGCCAAAGCGAATGGAAAGCGGCGGAATATCTTCATGAATCTCAAAGTTTAGAGAACGGGGTTTTGTTTTGCCGTCAAAGGCACGCCACTCCCGCAATTGCATATATTTTTCGTTTGCAGAACCATCCGCCACCGGCAAACGCTGGAAAGCGGAATCAAATTCAGCATAATATTTCAGCGCATCGCATACTTCTTCTGAACACCAAATGCCTGTATTGCCTTTCCGGTTTCTTTCAGGCGTAAAACGGCACATCTCCATTACTGATGCTTCCCGTATATCACGCCCAAGCGCTAAAGTGTAACCGTAAAGCTCGTTTGACGCCTTCTCAAGCGCCTTATGTGCCCGCTGGAGAAAAATGAGCATATCAAGCCAAAAACCTATGCGTTTTTCATCAAAGGAGGCTACAAGCACTTTGCGTCCGGCCTCCGCAATGCCACCGGCGGCAGAGGCGGCGTTGGTAACTGCACCCTCAAGCGCGGCGACCAGCTCAGGCCTTGTGCGGCGAAGCTGTCCGCGAAATCGGATGAAAAACATCATCTGTAACATATTTTATGAACAATAATACAAGAAAATTTTCAATTTGGGAATGGGTATTTTCACCGCCAGCATCTAAGCCAATGCCTGTCACCCACCGGACGCAACTGTGGCTTTTCCTCAAGGCAGCGCTTTTCCGCATACGGACAGCGGGTGGCAAAGACACAGCCTTCTTCCATCGCCGTAATCGCTCTGGATTCCCCCTTATTTTTCCCCGCTTCCTCCGCGCCCGGCGTTTTTCCGGCAACTGACGAAAAAAGCAGTTCCGTATACGGATGCAGTCCGTTTTTCCAGATTTCGTTCGCCGGAGCTTCTTCCATGATTTCACCGCGGTACATCACACCGATGCGGTCGCAAAAGTAACAGGCAACTTTAAGGTCATGCGCGATAAACAGGAACGATAACTCCTGTTCAGAAGATGCCCGCGCACTGCGCAAGTCAAGAAGCAAGTTGAGTATTTGCCCCTGAATGGAAACATCCAAAGCGGAAACCACTTCATCGCAGATAAGAAGACTGGGCTTCATAAGCAAACCTCTGGCGATGGAAATGCGCTGGCGCTGTCCGCCAGAAAACTCCGCCGGCCGCCGCTCAAGGTCTGCCGCAGAAAGCCCGACTTCCTCAAGAATGGCTGAGGCTTCCTGGCGCAGCATCGCTTCGGTGGCGGAACCGCTTTGTTTCGCGGAGAGTCGCCGTCGGTGCGACCAGCGAGCGCCGGATGTGAGCACATCAAACACGGTCATGCGCGGGTTAAGCGAGCGCGCCGGGTCTTGAAAGACGTACTTCACCCGCTCACGGTACTGCTTGAACGCATTGCCTTTAAGGGAGCGAACGTCAGTGTCTTCCCCGTTTCGCCTGAAAAAGGTAATCTCCCCTTCGTCCGCCTCATACATCCGCACAAGAAG
Source organism: Treponema sp. (assembly GCA_031256655.1). Classification (GTDB taxonomy): domain Bacteria; phylum Spirochaetota; class Spirochaetia; order Treponematales; family Breznakiellaceae; genus WRKT01. The sequence goes on along the minus strand of JAIRQD010000056.1, from coordinate 1,342 downwards.
GCGCGCGGTGGTTGTTTTGCCGCAGCCGGATTCCCCCACAAGACCGTAGGCTTCGTTACTGCCTATGGTAAGTGAAACGCCGTTTACCGCGTGGACATAGCGCCCAAGGCGGGCGAAAAAGCCCGCTTCAAGGTTAAAGCGCTTGCGCAAATTGGAAGCCGTTATTACAGGCTTTAGTCCGTCAGGCTTCGTACTCATTGCGTATTCCTTTTATACAGCGGTACTCGTGCAGAGTGTCGGCATTGCCGGTTGCAATACCAACGGCGGCAAGCGGCGGAAGCCCGCGGCGGCAACTACCGGTGGCAGCGGTGCTGCCTTCGGCGGCTTCCGTGCAGCGGGGCGCGAACGGGCAGCCGGGTTCAGGATTTGCGGGGTCGGCGACCCTGCCGGGGATCACCGTAAGCCGCTCGCTTGAGTAGTGGCTGCCGAAGCGGGGGCTTGCGGCAAGCAGGGCTTTGGTGTACGGATGCACGGCGTGGGAGTAAATCGAAGCGGCAGGGGCTGACTCCATCACAAGCCCGCCGTACATCACCAGTATGCGGTCGGATATATCCGCCACCAAATCAATGTCGTGGCTAATAAAGATAATCGAAATGCGCCGCTTAACTTTCAGCTCTTTGAGGAGCTCCATAATCTGCTTTTGTATGGTAACGTCCAGCGCCGTTGTCGGCTCATCAGCGATAAGAAGCTCGCAGCCTTGCGCCAGGGCAAGGGCGATACCGATGCGCTGTAACTGACCGCCTGAAAACTGGTGGGGAAAGTTTGAAAGCCGCTCGCGTCCGTTGGGAAGCCCCACCTCTTCAAGCAGGGCAGCCGCCTTATCTACAGCCGCCTCTTTTGTTATGGCAGGATCGCTGTTCCTGAACGTCTCGCGGAAAACACTTCCCATGTTCTGGAGCGGATCAAACGAGCGCCCCGGTTCCTGGAAAATCATGCCTATCTTTTTTCCCCGGTACGCCTTTAGTTCCTTTGTTGAAAGACCGCGGATATTTTCCCCGTTATAAAAAATCCCGCCGGACACCGCCGCGCTTGCCGGAAGCAAACCCGGAATCGCCAGAGTGCTGACGCTTTTGCCCGACCCCGATTCCCCAACGATGCCGAGCACTTGACCGCGATTAAGCGCAAAGGAAACGCCGCGCACCGCATGGACGGCAATTTGCTTTTTGCCGCGAAGCACGGAAAACGTTATGTGCAAATCTTTTACCTCAAGCAGACTTCCGGCATGCGATGGCGTAATTTCGCCTTCGTTTTCGCCATGATGCATCGAAGCGGCGACGGTTTTGCGGGTAAAAAACCGCCTTCTTTTAAACACCGTGTGGTACGGGTCAAAATAATCTCGCAG
>JAIRQD010000014.1:0-4250 GCA_031256655.1 Treponema sp. | reverse complement strand
AAGGGGATCTCGCCGAAGCTGAAAGCGGGATGCATGGCTTTGTTTTCCTTTTTGTTGCAGGCGGGACATCTTTCCCCTGCCTCGCGGTTGTCACCCAAGACTTTAGCGAAGTGCAGTTTATCCCGCTTTCGGCGCATGGGGAAAGAGTGATCCAAAACTTGCCGGATGAGATTCTTTCGCTGTACAGCCGGCGTATAATCGGGGGGCAGATATGAGCCGCCGCCTTCGCTCCCACATTTTTTGGGGAAGCCATTCGCCCTTGTATTTACTCTCCGCAATTGCCCTTTTGATAATGGCATCAGGAAGGCTTTCTTTTGCCCTTGTAAGTGCCGCCGCCCTCATTTGGGTTTACGGCTTTACAACGCTTGTATTTTCCGGTGCCCGCTCCATAATGCCAAAACCCGGGGAAATGGTTGTTTTAGTGTTTTTGGCATCGTTTTTCTCCGGAATGTTTGCCATCCTTATCGGCACACTAAATCCTGTTTTGTTTTTGAGTTCAGCTTTTTTTCTTTTGCTCATTCCACCCTGCTGCCTGGGATCAGGTTTTTTTCAGGCGGCAAAAACATCAACACTTGGTGAGGCTCTTCCGCGCGCATTGCTTGAGGCAACGGTTTTGGGCGGCATAATCATTGCATTTGCGTTAATACGTGAACCTTTGGGAATGGGAATATTTTCAATTCCCGGAGGACCGCAAGGAGTAAATGAAGTGGTTAATATAAACTCAAACCTTGGTTTTTTTCCCGGCAGGTTTTTATCAGTATCGGCCGGAGGACTTATTCTTTTTGGGTACGGGGCGGCTGTTTTTAAGTACTTCAAGATTCGCGTGGGTAACGTTAAGGAAGACTCAAACGAGGAGGAACTTTCTTGATATATTTGGCAACACTTGCAATTTTTTCTTCCCTTTCAATGAACTTACTCTTATCATTTGCCGTAGGGATTTCCAGCGTTTCAAGCAGGAACATTCAAAATGATACGGGAAAAAAACCGCTTCCGGTATTTCAGATCTTTATAATGTTTCTCGCTGTTTTATTACTTTGGGCATTTTTCTCATTTCTAATTCCAGTACGATGGAGGGTGTTCTCGTTCTTTTTCCTTTTTTTCCCGCTCTCTTCTCTGGCGTGCATCGCCTTAGAGCGCCTGTTTAAGTGGCTTTTCCCAAAACTGCCTTTAGATGAAAAAAAAGTTTTCTCACCCTTAACCGCTTATGACGGACTTGTTCCCGTTTCGTTGCTGTTGACATTCGTCCTTGCAGGAGCATTTTCAGGCGCGCTGGTGCTTTCGTTCTTTTTTGCGGCGGGAAACCTGGTCGCGATTTTGGTGTTAAACGAAATTCGCCGCAGAGCGTTCCTTGAGCAGGTTCCGTTATACCTAAAAGGAAACCCGCTTCTCCTTATATCCATGGGACTTTTATCACTGATAAGCACTTCGGTAGGAATTATGGCTTTTCGTTTACTGGATGCGCACTGATGGCAAAAAAACTGTGCCTTATCATAGGCTCTTACATGCACCTGCCTTCAGGCTCAAGTGAGGCAGAGTTTGAAGCCCTTTATGAGAGGGAAATAAAGCCTTTAGTACAGGCGCTTAATAAGTTTCCTTCAGTCAACATGGTTTTTTGTTATTCAGGGGTAATTCTCCATTGGATTGAAAGGCGGCATCCTGAGCTGTTTATGCTTTTGGAGGATTTGTTATCCCGCAAACAGGCGGAGTTTCTTGGCGGCGGTTTTTACAACCCCATGCTTCCGCTGTTGCCGCAGTCTGACAAAATCGGGCAAATTGAGATGCTTACCACCTACATTCGCAAGCAGTTTGGAAAGCGCCCGCAGGGCTGTTGGTTTCCTTCTCTTGCATGGGAGCAAAGCCTTGTTGTCACGCTTAATTCTTGCGGAATGAGTTACACATTCATGGAGGAAAGTCAGTTCCTTAACTCTCATACTTTGCCAAACGAGGCCGGGCTTTTTTACCCCTGCATTACAGAAGATCAGGGAAAACTTATCACTGTTTTTCCTGTCGCGCGTACATTGGGCAGGCAGTTACGCAAAGACGTATTTGACAAAAACGAGTTTGCGGAAAAAGGTGCTTTCTCCCTTGACTTTGCAAACGAAGAGTTTTTCAAAAAACTCCCCGACGGGGACTTCCCTGTGGTTGTTTTCCCCTTTGAAAATCCATCCGTAAATTTATCTGGCGATTCATCCGACACCGGATTAACCGCTCCATTCCCTTACGAAGATTTTTTCAAATCGCTTCATGAAAGTTTCATGTTATCCCTTTCTTCCCCTGATTATCGCATTGAGTTTACCACCCCGTTAAAAGTATACAAGGGCTTGCGAAACCTCAAACGCACATATTTTTCAGGCATTTGGGCACTTCCGGGCTCCGGTGAGCATACGCATCCAAAGCAGTTTTTATCCGACCACGCTGAGGCAGGCGGAATTTACGCCAAAATGGTATACGTACACACGCTTATTACAAATCAACTGCGCGGCGATAAAACCCGCAAAAGAACGGCTTTGGAAGAGCTTTGGAAAGCCCAAGACTCACACGTTTTTTCACTTGGATCTTCTTCTTCACCCGGACTTCTGCACTCGCAAGTACGCAAAGCCGCATATCGCTCCCTTATTGAGGCGGAAAAAATAACGCGCGAGAAGGGAAAGTTTGTGCCTGCCCTTTCATCTTTTGACTTTGATCTTGACGGCGAAGGGGAATACATTTTTCAGGACGAAAAACTTAACTGCTGCATAAAACCGCACGGCGCAGGTATTTTTGAACTGGATTATCTTCCTGCGGCATGGAACTACCTCGATACATTTTCGCCTGTGCGGGGGCAGCGGCGAATGGCGTTTACCGACTGGTTTGCCCCATCCTCATCACTTGTTGAACAGTCAAATGCGGACGGTATTCCTTCAGGGCATTCCCTGGGCGGCGAACTGTATGAAGTACTGGATGCGGACAGGGCGCGAAAGCGGCTGACGCTTAAACTAACATTAAAGCCTGATATCCCATATGCGGGAATTGAAATTGAAAAGACATGGCATCTTAAAAAAAACTCACTCGCCGTTGAATATATATTAAAAAACTCAGGGGAAAATGCTTTAAATTTTGTTTTTTGTCCGCAAATCGATATTTCCTTTTCCGGCGAAGGGGAAAACTGCCTGCGTATTCTGCCAAACCGGGACGGCATAAAGGAATGTCTCATTTTTAGCGATTCATCGGTGGTACGCGCTATAAAAGAGCTTGAGTTTCAGGACATAAAAAACGAAGCGATATTAACGCTTGAGGCAAGCCGCCTGTTTGAAGCCAAGATTTTTCACATCCGCTCCAGCACAGGCAGCTTATCAGCCAAAGAAAATTATCAATCCACATGCATCATGCCGTTTTTCCCTGTTTCCCTCGGTAAAGAAAAAAGCTGGAAAGCCGTATTCTCACTTAAAATCAGTTCATAAAAACTCTTTACCGAAGCAAAGCCAGCACCACTTCATTAACAAAGAATGTTCCCGCACTGAAAACGTTTATTGTGGAATAATGCCTAACGCCGTTAAAATAAACATAATCTTTGTTTTCCGGTATGGTCAAAACATCAGTTCCCCGTCTCACCGTCATTACCGCACTTGAAGGAACGGATGAGTCTATTGCCACATCAGCCCCTCTTGCCCGGAAAATGTAAAGCGCGTCGTTAAAAATCATGGAAGAAAGTTCTTCCAAGTTCACATCCCAGGATGACTCCACAATACGAGCCAGGTCTGTCAGCGAAAAAAGACCGACAAGGCGCCTATTTCCCGGTAAAAAGCTGTAAAATGTAGGATCGCTTCCGACATGCCCACCGGTTGTCCAGCCAATGTTTGCGCGGGAAGAAACAATTGCCCCTATCGTGTCGCGCAAGGCAATAAAATTGCCCAATACGGCGGCAATTGCCTGTATTTCCCCCGCACTTAAGTTGTCAATGCCAAACACAGAGTACATCATTGCCTGAACATCAGTTTGCCCGCCCAAAGCCATAAAAAACACGCTTTCAAAGCTTCCGCGTGCTTGGGCAAGCGGAGCGATAAAGCGTGAAACGGGGTCAGAGTGATAGGTGTGGTCTGTCGCCCTATCACCCATAGTTACCCCGCCGGTGCCGTGATCGGAGGCGATTATTATTATCGTTCGGCCACAGTTTCTTGCAAAATCAAGCGCGGCACCTACTGCCTGGTCAAAAGCCAGAATCTCAGAAATTAATGCCACAGGCTCATTCCCGTGTGCTGCCCAGTCGATTT
>JAIRQD010000168.1:0-11027 GCA_031256655.1 Treponema sp. | reverse complement strand
TCTCAAGATCCGCTCTTTTAAAGCGCCAGACAGTTCCAATCTTCCCGGCAGGAATCTCGCCCTTCTGCGCCCAATCATAGACAGTCCGCTCGGAAACCCGCAAATATTTTGCGACTTCATCAATCGTTAGAATATCGTTTTCTGTCATCCTTTTTCCAGCTCCTGACCGCTTTCATCGTTGGGTAGAAATGTACACGATACCGCAACAAATGTCAACAAGCCGTAATGTCTCGCCGTTAAATACTATTTAATGAAATTAAAACACGCGGCTGACGTTGTTTTAATAAAAATGGTTGATAAACCAACAATACATAATGTAGTAATTACCTGGCAGCCGCCGGATTAAGCGATCTGCGTGTGAGTTTGCTGTGTGAATGAGGAGACAGGTATGTTTAGAAGTTTGAAGGTGAAAATCATTGTCCCGATTGTCGGCTTGCTGATTTTCATGATCGGTTTCATTTTTTTGCAAGTTTCGGCGGCTGTGACAAACCTTGCCGATTATCTTACCTATGAGCGCACTTCTCTGGCATCCAGAACCGCGGAAGCACAGCTTGCCAATCTTGAGGAGAAGACGGAGATGGCAGCACTGTCCGCCGCAAGCAGCCACGCAATTGTGATGAATTTGCAGAATTGGAACGCCAATCCGCAGGGAAGGGTAACCTCAAGGCAGGCAATGGTTGCGTACCTGCAATCTGCCGCCATCGACATCGGGGTAGACTGTTTCGTTGTGCGCAATGCGCAGGGGTTTGTAATCCTGCGGCTGCACAATCTTGACTTACACGGCGATCACGATGGCAGCATGGCAGTTGCCGCGTCGATGCGCGGGGAAACCACAACATCTTATTTTTCGACAGCAATGATGCCAATGGTGTTGAACACCACCACGCCGATATGGGGCGGCGGCGAAATTATTGGCACGATAACATCGATGATATTTCTGTATACCGATGAGTTCGTGGATCGTTTCGCACGGATATTCGGCGCTGATGTAAGTGTTTTTGGCGGAATTGCCAGAATCTCACGAATTGCAACCACGCTTTTGACTGAGAATAATCAGCGCGCCATTGGTACTATCGCTGACGCAAATGTTATTGAAGAGGTTCTCGGAGAAGGGTGGCCTTTGATGGCAAAGAGGACGCTGTTCGGGAATCGGTTCCACGTACACTACATGCCGCTACTCGATGTTTCAGGCACTCCTGCCGGCATATTCTCCGTTGCCTTTTCTAATGAGCGTGCGCTCAATGCTACCGACACGGTGCAGCGGAACCTGCTTCTTATAGGTCTTGTGAGCCTTGTATTGGTCGCCGTTGTGATGCTCCTGTTTATCATGAGGATGTTGAAGCCCATTAATCTTTTGACTCACACCCTTGACAGCACCGCAAAAGGCGATCTGACAAAAAGGCTTCCGGAGACGGGCAAAGACGAGATAGCAATGGCTTCTCGATCTTTCAACCTGACTATGGGGGCGCTGGGGGAAATGATAGGTATGGTAAAAAAACAATCGGAAGTTCTGTTTGACATTGGAAACGATCTTGCCAGTAATATGGCAGAGACAGCATCCGCTATGGATCAGATCACCAGCAATATCCATGGTATCAAAAGCAGAGTATTAAACCAGAGTGTCAGTGTTGCCGAGAGCAACGCCAGCATGGAGCAGGTTACCGATAATATCAACAAACTCAGCTACCAGATCGAACACCAGACCGGAGCCGTTTCGCAGGCATCGTCTTCCATCGAGGAAATGCTGGCGAACATCCATTCTGTTTCCGCTACCCTTGCAAGGAACGTTGAAAACGTACGTGATTTGCAAGAATCGTCCCAGGCAGGCAAATCCAGTCTGCAAGAGGTTGCGTCAGACATTAAAGAAATTGCCCGCGAATCTGAAAGCCTTTTGGAAATTAACTCCGTAATGGAAAACATTGCGAGTCAGACAAACCTTCTTTCGATGAACGCGGCGATAGAGGCCGCTCACGCGGGGAGTGCAGGCAGGGGCTTTGCTGTTGTCGCCGGCGAGATACGTAAGTTGGCGGAGTCATCAAGCGAGCGGTCAAAGACCATTGGGGATGTATTAAAGAAGGTGAAAAAATCCGTAGATAAAATCACCCATTCCACCGGCAATGTACTTGGCAAATTCGAAGCTATAGACCGCAGCGTTAAAACCGTTGCGGAGCAGGAGGAAGCTATCCGCAGAGCGATGGATGAGCAGAATAGGGGAAGCAAGCAGGTTCTCCATGCTGCCGGGCAGGTAAATGAGATAACGCAGCAGGTAAAGGGCGAATCGCTTGAAATGCTTGAGGGCAGCAAAGAGGTTATTTATGAAAGCAAAAACCTTGAAAAGGTAACGCGTGAAATCACTACGGGAATGAACGAGATGGCTGCCGGAGCAGAGCAGGTAAATGTATCGGTAAACTATGTCAACGAGATAAGCGTGAAGACCCGCGAAGGAATTAACAGCTTACTGAAAGAGGTGTCGCGGTTTAAGGTTTAGAAAAACCACACCAAGCTTTTAACTCGTGGAGAGAATCAAAGGGGTACAGTTCGCCTATGCTTGTTAACACGCGCTCCTGCCCGCTGCCGCCGAAAAATACAGGGCTTTCAGGCGGCATAAACTCGCTAAGCACTTGACGGCAAGCGCCGCACGGGGCAACGGGCGCAATTGAATCGGGGGTGGAAAGCGCAATCGCCTTAAACGCAGTAAGACCTGAACTCACCGCCTTCATCACAGCGCCTCGCTCGGCGCAGATGGTGTTCCCATAAGAGCGGTTTTCCACATTGCAGCCGGTATACACGCTTCCGTCCTGTCCGAGCAAAGCCGCGCCGACCCTGAATCCTGAATATGGGGCGTATGCGTTTAAAGCCGCCGCTTGCGCCTGTTTGAACAACTCTTCCATTTCCTTGTCTGATTTGTTTGCATCCATAAAACACCACCTTAACAAAACTTTTGTTCGCCTGTATAATTATTTTCGGTAGAGGCTTTTGCAAAACTTCAGTTTTTGCAAAAGCTCCCTTAGATTTAGCGGAAAAAGCGGGCGCGAACCATTGGTTCGATAGACCGCTTTTTCAAAAGCCTTTTGTGTCGAACCAATGGTTCGCACTAACCAAGTTTTGCAAAAGGCTAGGTATGGAGACAATGATATGGCAAAAATAAAGAAAAAGAACTGGCTTTTAATAGCACTTGCGTTTTTCGCCGTTTATTTCTTTGCGGCAGCCCGCCCCGTTACTGAAGAAACTGTGCTTTTGCCTCGCTGGGTAAGTTCCCTGTATACTGACGACCACATAAACATAAGCGCGTTTTCAGGCGAAGGCGAACAAAACCCCATGCCTTTCCGCATCGGGCCCAGGCACGGTTTTATCAACCGCTACGGAAACTTCCTTATTAATCAAACAACGACAAATCATCTTGCCAGCTCTGAAACATTCTGGGCGGAACACGGCGCAACACCTGAACAGATTTCTGTTATGAATCCGCATGGCAATCTTGCGCTGACGATCGACAACCCGCAAGGTTTCCCGCTGTTTTTGGACGGCCGCGTTTTTATCGTGGGCGCTGAGGAAAACTCTCTCACCGCGATTGGGGAAGCCGGGCAAATGCTTTGGCAGCACGACCTCACCGCGCCGCTTACGGCTATTGACGCGGCAAACGGGCGGGTGCTTGCCGGAACTTTGAACGGCGCAATTGAGTTGCTGGATTTTGAGGGCAGGCAGGTTATCGCCCCATTTGAGCCGGGCGGCTCCCGCCTCCAGGCGATTTTCGGGGTGGCAATTTCTGCAAGCGGCACGCAGCTGGCGGTAATTTCAGGCATTGACCAGCAGCGCTTTTTGCTTTTGGAGCAGGCAGGCGATATTTTTCGTGTGGCGCATCATGAGTTTTTGGGGGAAGGTTTCAGGCGGGAAGTGCATATTACATTTGCCGACAACGACCGCCGCGTTATTTTTGAGCGGGGAGAAGGGCTGGGTATCTTTGACGTTTCCGCGCGAACAAGTGTTACCGTGCCTTTGCGCGGGGAAGTTGCGCTTCTTGATAACTCTGGTCTTTACCCCTACTTTTTTGCAGTGGTCGATGAGGGACAAGACCGTAAACGTTTTGTAACCATCAGGTATCCGGGCGTTGTTATAGGTGAAGCCCCGTTCATCAGTGAATATGTCTTTTTTACGCGCAAAGGCAACGAGCTTTTTATTGGAGGGGATTTGGCTGTAGCATCCTTTGAAATTGGGAGACGGTAATGTTCAGGTTTAATCGCGGAATTTTATTTGCACTCTTTTTGCTGTTCATCCCGGCTTTTATTTTTGCAATGGAATGGCCAACGCAGACCGGCGTTTTGACGCGGAACTTCGGCTGGAACTCAGGCGGCACTCCGCATTTAGGCGCTACTTTTGCCAACGCCGGTGTGGTAACAGCCGCCGAAGCGGGGGAATTGCTTTTCGTGCGTCGGCAGGGGAGTTCCGCCTCGCGTCTGCCTTCTCCGCTTGGATCATGGGTCGCCCTCGATCACGGGGACGGCTTAATCAGCATTTACAGCCGCTTTGACAATAACTCTTACCTTTCGGCAATCCCAAATGAAGTCGAGCGCGGACAGCCGCTTGCTCAATCAGGCATTTCCGGCTGGGCAACGCAAAACGGTCTTCACTTTCAACTTTTCGACCGTTTCCAAAATAGCTGGATAAATCCTTCGATCATTATCCGCGTAAATAGTCCGCGCATTCCTGCCATTTTGCAGGTTCGCCTTAAAAGCGCTTCTGGCGAAATTATCAATTTGCCGGAGGCTAGCGTAAGACAGGGACGCTACACAGTTTTGGTGAACGCGGTTATCGGCAACCCTAATGCGCCCCTTGCCCCGTTCCGCATTACCAGCACGCTGAACGGCAGCGTTGTCGGAGCGTTAAGTTTTGAGACGTATTTTGTGCGCGACGGGTTTTTATCTGTTTACCGGAACGGGTTTGTCCCCGTCCGCCGCGTTCACGCTCCGGCTCCCGGCTTTGAAGCCGCCGAAGTTTGGCTTGCCAGAGGGCAGGCGGCACTTGAAATTACGGTTCAGGATGTTTCAGGCATCACCCGTAACGTGATTCACAGGTTCACCGTTGAATAAAATCACCCAATGGTAAAAACATGGTCTTCCCCGCCTGTTGATGAGAAAAAGCGCCTTATCGCGTGCGCCTTGTGCGGCGGACATTCGTTTGCGCCGTTCCTTTCCTGCGAGGGCTTTTCCTACGTCCGCTGTTCGGATTGCCGCCTTGTTCAAATTAATCCCCAGCCGTTTGAAAAAGAAATCAAGCTCCGCTACGGCGAAGATTACCTAACCTATGAACTTGCCAATGAAGAAGCGTTTTTTAACTTGCAGATTCTCGGTCTTGCCGATTCAGGCTTTGGCGAACTTGAAAGGGAACTTCTTGCCAAAAATGGCAAACCGGATGGCAAACCGCGCATTCTCGATGTCGGCTGCGCCACAGGGCGGCTTTTGGAACAGCTGCGTGAAAAAGGCTGGCAGACAACAGGCGTTGAGATTTGCCGCCCGCAAGCGGATTACTGCCGCCGCAAACGCGGCCTTGACGTGAAAGACTTTCCGCTTGCCGAAAACGGTTTTGACACAGGCGCTTTTGATGTGGTGCTTGCTTCGCACCTCATCGAACACCTAAATGATCCGCTCAGCTTTGTGAGGGAAGTTTCCCGTATTCTTTCAAGTGATGGCAGGTTTTTTGTTACAACCCCCAACATCGCAGGCTTTCAGGCGCGGCTTTTCGGGAAAAACTGGCGCTCGGCAATTCCTGACCACCTGTATCTTTTTTCGATTAAGACCTTGACGCGCATCCTTAGCGAAAACGGTTTTGCCATTGAAAATACGGTAACGTGGGGCGGGCTTGCAGCGGGAACTGCGCCAATGCCTGTAAAGCGGCTGGCGGACAAAGCCGCCAAACGTTTTGGTTTTGGGGATGTTGTCATGGTCAGGGCGGTAAAGATATAATACGGCTATACACTAACACAATAGTAAGGTAAGGTAACCGGCATTATGAAAGTGAAATATAAAGGCATTATTTTTGACCTTGACGGAACGCTTGCGGATACCTTACTGGATATTGGCGCTGCGACAAACCGTGCTTTAGCGGCGAGGGGTTTTGGCGAACACGCACCGGAAAGTTATGTTTCCCGCGTTGGCTGGGGAATTAAGCAGGTGGCTTTTTTAAGCCTTCCGCAAGATGCGCAGAACGAAGAAACCGCGGCTCTTGTCGCAGAAGACTCTGTTCGCTTTTACGCCGAAAGCCCGCTTGCCCACACCCGCCCGTATCCCGGAATACTGGAATTGCTGGGAGAACTTCGCAGGCGGAAAGTCAAAATGGTGGTTTTGACGAACAAACCTGACCCTATTGCGCAGATGGTTGTCGCGGGGCTTTTCCCAAACGGCACGTTTGAAAGTGTGCGCGGGGAAGTTTTCGGAAAGCCGCGCAAGCCTGATCCCGCCTGTGTGTGGGAAATGCTCATCGACTTGGAACTAACGCCCGCTGACGTTATTTTTGTCGGCGACTCCGAAGTTGACGTGCAAACTGCCGTTGCCTCAGGTTGTTTCCCTATGGGGGTGAGCTGGGGTTACCGCCCGCTCGATGTCATTGAAAAGGCAGGCGCGCGCCGCATTATCGATAAACCGCATGAGCTTTTAGAGTTTTTTTAACAGCCTTTTTAACTATGTACAGGAGACAATATGGCCTTCGTAAGCGAAAAAGCGGTAGCCCGTTATGGATATGATTTTATTCCTGCCGAATACATTCCTTCCGGAAAAGACGAGTATTGGCGGCGGAACAGTCAGGCGGCGCAGGGAAAGAGCTGGCGTAAGATCACGGGAAGTGAGCAGGAAGCGCTTGTAAAAAACAACAACCATTGCCAGGATTGGGATTCTTTTTTGGTAAGCGAAGAATTCGATCCATCGCTCATCCGCAATTGCGCTTTTTACGGGCTTGTGCGCATAGGCGCCTTGCACCCAAAGCTCATTCAACACCACGACTTTATCGTGCCGTCAGGTATTCGCAACAGCACCATCATTTCCTGCGACATAGGTGATGATGTGGCGATTCAGGATTGCGCATATATTTCGCACTACATCATCGGCGACTGCTGCATCCTTTCGCGCATAGACGAGATGCAGACTACAAACCACGCCAAGTTCGGCAACGGGGCGATAAAGGACGGTGAGAAGGAAGATGTGCGGATTTGGATTGACGTGATGAACGAATCAGGCGGCAGATCTGTATTGCCCTTTGCGGATATGCTTCCTGCCGATGCGTATTTGTGGGCAGCCTACCGTGATGATGTGGCTTTGGTTGACGCTTTGAAAAACATCACTCAAAAGGAATACGGCGGCTTTCGCGGCAGTTATGGAGTTATCGGCGCTCATTCAGCGATAAAAAGTTGCCACATCATCAAGGATGTTTTTGTCGGTGAGTGGGCGTATATCAAAGGCGCGAATAAACTGAAAAACATTTCAGTTCTTTCTTCCGAAAACGAACCAAGCCAGATTGGTGAGGGCGTGGAAATGGTCAACGGCATTGTCGGTTACGGCTGCAATGCGTTTTACGGAGTGAAGGCGGTGCGCTTTGTCATGGGGCGGCGATCAAGCTTGAAATATGGCGCGCGGCTTATTCACTCGGTTTTGGGCGACAATTCCACAGTTTCTTGCTGTGAAATTTTGAACAACCTTGTTTTTCCGTTCCACGAGCAGCACCACAACAACTCCTTTCTTATCGCAAGCTTAATTCAGGGGATGAGCAACATGGCTGCGGCGGCGACAATAGGCTCAAACCACAACAGCCGCGCCAATGACGGGGAAATCCGGGCAGGGCGCGGGTTTTGGCCTGGTCTTTCAACCACGCTCAAACATTCAAGCCGCTTTGCAAGTTATGTGATTATTGCCAAAGGCGATTACCCAAATGAGCTTGATATTACCCTTCCTTTTTCGCTTGTGGGCATTAACGGCGAATCAGGCAGGCTTGAAGTAATGCCCGCTTATTTTTGGATATACAATATGTACGCGCTTGAACGAAACTCATGGAAAACCCAGTCCCGCGACAGGCGCAAAATCAAAAAACAGCATATAGAAACTGATTACCTTGCGCCTGACACGGCGGAGGAAATTATCGCCGCATTAATGCAGCTTGAACAGTGGCTTACTGAATCAGGCGTTCCCGTTGAACCGTGTTATGGCTTGGCGGCTTGCAACGGTTTGTCTGCCTGTACCGCGCGTTATGAAGATGAAGCCATTGCCGTTATGGGACTTCAGCGCAGCCAGAGCCCGACGGCGATACTTAAGCCGCGCCACGCGAAAGATGCGTACCGGGAAATGCTTGAGTATTACTCATTAAAAACACTTGCCGAGTATTTTGCGACCTTTGCCGGTGCGGAAAGCGATTTTTCATACACCGAAATTGCCAAAGAGCTGGACGGAAAAGCGAGAGTAAGTGAGTGGGTGAACATTGGCGGGCAAATTACGCCTGCTTTCCGCGTTGACCATTTACGAAAGCGCATAGGAGCGGGTGAAATTGGCAGTTGGAAAGATATTCATGCCTGTTATGATGAAATGCAGGCAGCTTATCCAAAAGACAAAGCTCACCACGCGTGGGAAACTTACCGCTGGCTTTCCGGTGCCGCAGAAGGCGAACATCCTTTGAAAGACCAAAAGCGTTTTAAAGAGGAACTGCAAACGCTCATACGCTACAAGCAGTATATCACTGATCAGGTTTTTTCCACGCGGGCAAAAGATTACAGCGACCCAATGCGCGCAATCACATTCAGAAACGGCGAAGAAATGATGCAGGTTGTCGGAAGTGCCGAGAGTAACTCATTTGTAAAGCTCGTGCGGGAACAAGCAGAAATACGCCAAGAGCAGATTGAAAAACTAATTTGTAAGCTTTGATTTAAGCGGCAGAAAGGGCGCACGATAATGCGCCCTTTCACTGTCTATGCGCTACTGTACCCACACTTGCGTCACACCAAGAGAAGCGAGCCTGTGTATCGCCGGATACACCATAGACGCCGGCACGCCCAGCGCAACCACGCGGAACATTCCCTGATGAAGCTCATGAATCACAAAAAATCCGGCGTTGGCCATGGAGTTAGAGAGTGTCACCGCTGACTCAAGTGATGAAAAAGCGCCAACTTGCAAGCGATGAACCATGCCGCTGTGAGGATTCGGTAAGCCCGGAATCACGTGCGGCCATTGTATTGGTGCCGGTGGTGTGTAGGGCACAAAAACCGTCGGGGGCGGCGGGGCAGGTTGCACGGGCGGCGGCTGGAGAAAAACTATCGGAGGTAGTGTCGGCGGCGGCGGCAGAGGTTCGGGCGTTAGTGCCAAGAGTTGATCTTCCAGGAGATCCTGCCGGGTTTCCAACTGTAAAATGCGTTCCAATAATTCAGGGTCAATTGGGAAAGTCGGCACCGGCGACGGTTCAGGAGCCAATTCCCGCAAACCTTGAGCAATTTGCCAGATCTCCAACGCTATAAGGCGTTCCAAAATTTCCGGGTAAATGAAATAATATCGCCGCCCACCTGTTCCCAAAATACCTTGAACCATCATAGGATCAGTTGCCGGAGGAGGAAAGGGCTGATCGGCGGTTGCCAACGGCGGCTGCCCGACAATTGCAACCTGGGGCGGCGGCTCGGCGATTGTGACCGGCGGTGTCGGAGGCTCGGCTATTACCGCCGGCGGAGGCGGTGGCTCGGCTATTATTACCGGTGCGGGCTCAACGATTATTACCGGCGGTGGCGTCTCAACAATTATTACCGGGGGCGGTGCCTCAATGATTATCACCGGAGGTTCGACAACTATAACCGGCGGTGGGGGCGGTAGCGGCGGCTCGGCGATTACCACCGGCGGTGGAGGCGGCGGCTCGGTGATTACCACCGGCGGCGGAGGCGGCTCAGCAATTATCACTGGTTCCGGTTCCGGCAGCGGCTCGGTGGTTACCACCGGCGGCGGAGGCGGAGGCTCTGCAATCATCACCGGCTCCGGTTCCGGCTCGGCGATTACCACCGGCGGCGGAGGCGGCTCTGCAATTATCACTGGTTCCGGTTCCGGCAGCGGCTCGGTGATTACCACCGGCGGCGGAGGCGGCTCAGCAATCATCACCGGTTCCGGTTCCGTCAACGGTGGCTCTGCAATTATCAACGGTGGCGGCACAGGAGAGAAAATCCTGATATCGGTGGCGGGAGTAAGACCAAGAGCAGTCCACGCGGCAGGGGAAAGATCGGCTATTCGCGCCGTAGCAGCCGGAACGCGACCGGTTATGGTTACTTGAATTATCTGACCTGTGGCAAGGTTTTCTATCATCATCGTGGAGTAAAGCGGAAGCGTTGGGTGGGCAATGAACAAGCCGGGCACTTGCATTACCTGTGTCGCACGTCCGACTTGGTTGAAGTCAACTACCTGAGCAATGACCGCAGCACTTGCCAAAGAACAGATTAGAAGGACAATAGAGAAACGTTTCATTTCATTCTCCTTGTTACGCTTGACTAGGTTTTTCCCGAAACCTACCACCTAAACATGGTTACCCCTATTATGAATGGTATCAATACCTCTGGGCAAGCCCTACACCCGCCGGTGGCTTTCCGCGGCAAGCCGCGGAGTATTGAACCCTTCGATGACTGCGCCCGTTCGGTCATGCCTGAGTAAACCCGGTCACGACTCTCACTTCGCCTGTCAATAGACTAAACCATGCAGATTTTCAAATAGCGCACAATATAATAATAGCGTAACTTTCTTAAAAATACTCCCGTTGAAGGCAAAGCAATTCTAATTGGCCGCGCTGTAGCATTTCATTATCGGCATATTGCGCTTTTGTGTGGGTGAAAAATGACAAAATAAACGCTTCCCGCGCATGGCTAATCCGGTTTTCCTGATTGCCCCTAACCTGCAAGACCTTGAGTTTTGCGAAAAGCAAACAATGTTTGATCCAGTGCGGTGGCGCTGCTGGAACGGACACGGGCTATAGGGATATTGTTGCGCTTTGCTTCTTTCACAACTCCGTTTACCATCGCGTGGGAAACG
>JAIRQD010000156.1:0-4193 GCA_031256655.1 Treponema sp. | reverse complement strand
ACCCGCTCAAGCTCCCTTATTACCGCGCGCGGATTGCTCCCTGCCGCGTTTAGCATGAGCATAAGGCTGCTTCCTTCACTTCTATCCCATACAAGTCTGCCCGGGGTAATTCTCAAGGTTTGGTCAACGTCCTGCGCGACACAGGAAGGGCCGCTGATTGTTTCAATGTCCCCTTCCGGGGTGAAAATGACATCATCGCCTGCAAGGCGGAAGTCCGTTCCAAAATCCATCTTCACGATACACCTCCGGTTCCGGTTGCCGTTACCGGGTACGGCCCCGCTGTTCCGATGACGTTAGTGTTTACTACGGCGTAAGTTTTGATGTGCTCTACCACGCTCTGTGCTATTGCCTGGGCAATCTTGTCCGCATATTCGTCCTCTGAAATTCCTGAATCCGTCTTTGAAACATCAAAAATTGAAAGTAAATCAGTCTTTAAATCGGCTTTTAATTTTTGCGCGTTCATTGCCATACGATAACCTCCTACTTCAAAAATTCAGCGACATCATCTTTTATCGCCAACACTTTCATTATCCAGTTCGGTTCGCCGAGGTGGCGGGGCGGAGCGCCGATGGTTTCGATCTCCGCTGTTACGTCACACATTTTTTCAAGAATTTTTTTCATGCTCTGTTTTTTTGTCTCAAACATAAATAAATCGTCCACATCGATTCCGAACTTCGCGCCTTTGCCGTCGGTGATCACAAACTGACCTTTTTTAAATTCCCCCGCATAGTACCCGTCAGACCAAACACCTGCGATATACGGAAAAGCAGAATTCCACGCGATAAACTCAACAATCACAACGCTGTCTTCCGGCGGGATAGCATAAAGCCCTTTTCCTTTTTGCCCTACCCATATAGGGTTTACAGGAACTTCTGCAATTTCTTTGTCAGTCTCTTCAAGCGTTCCCGCCGTCAGCACTCTTACATCGCAAGAATATTTATTTTCCCCCGGCCCTTCATAAGCCTTTATCACCCGCGCCAGTACCGGGGCTGCGCGGTTAGGTAAAAGTGCGTCTAAAAGGTTTCGCAAAAAATCGCCGCCTGTTTTCATGATGCCCTCCCAAGCCACAACACCAAGCGTGAGCGGCGGTTTGATAAAAGCAATTCCGTCCTTTTTGTGACAAATGTTTTTCCGTCAACAATCACTTCCTGCGAGTGGCGGATAGGAAAAGGTAATGTTTCGATACGGTTGCGTTCGGCTCTTATAATGTTTTTTCCTGTTTCAAAGACAAAAACTTCCCCCTCGTTAATGCCTGAATCCTCCGGTGTGCCAAAACGAAAAACATCCTTATCATCGAAAAAAAAGCGAAGCCCTGAATGCCCGTGTTCTTCAAGGGTTTTTATAAGCAGTTTTATGATCTTGTCAGCCGGTATTTTTTCGGTGGAAAATCGGGCTATTTCTACTTCAGGGCAGGTTATGTCGGTATCTTCGATCCCGGCATCATCAAGGGTGTCTTGCAAAATTACAGTCGCCATTTCTTTCCGGTATGAGGCGGCGATGTCGGTATCACAAAGTTTTTTAAAGCCGTCAGTCAAAGTGAGATCGCGGTACGCCCCATGGTCTGACACGGAATAAATTTCCCCTGTAAAAAGTAGGCAACTATCATCGCCTGACACCATATTCACAGTAACAGGATCGCCTGCTTCTCCGGCTTCGACATCTTTAGGGAATTGCAGCCGCGCTATGACATGAGGAAACCCGTCATCGGTTACAAGGTAAAATGAAGAAGGGTAGTCTTCTATCGGAGCGCCGTCGATGGTGACATCAAGGGATAAACGTTTGAGGCTGTCAAAGGTTTGCATAACGAGCCTCCATAACACCAAGCCCCCGCCGCTGGCCGTCGGATACGACAGGCATGACCGGGGGAGATGAAGCGTCAGCGACCGCCGCGTTCGCCGTACTTTGTCTTGACTGGATAACACCTGCGGCGCTGTCATGCTCTGTAAACTCAAGGGTGACTATAATTATTTGTCGTTTGCGGTATTCACTTGATTCCAGTTTTGTAAACAGAAGCTCCCTTGCACCCCATGCGTCTATCATGGGGTGGCTTAGGGTGTAGATTTCCGGTTGCTCGTTGTCCGCCACCTCCTTAAAGATGCTTGTGATTCTTGATAGGCTGTCCCATCTGGTCTGTCCTGCTCTTGGGTTGTCGATAAGAAAAAGCGTTATCAAAAAATCGACATCATTCCACCCGGAAACTATTTTTACGTTTCCTGATCTCCCCAGCACTGACGCGTATTCTGTTAAAAGTGAGTTTTTTATTTTTATTGATTCCACGATGCCCGGCAATTCTTCTGGCGGCGACCCGATCCTGATAATTCCGGCGGCGCTATCGACAGACAGGATCATAAAGCCTCCTGTGGTCGCTCAATCGAATGAATAAGCATTCGCGCAAAATCAAAAATGGTTTGACAGTCTTCAGCTTGCAGGTACAGATTTTGTATGTTGAACGTTTGTGATGTAGTATTCCCTCCGTGGTTTTCCACTGCCGGAAATTCTATGGTATCGTGTTGCGGAATGGCGGCGGCAAAAACTATTTCGGCTTTTTCACGTAACACACCCTCATCCATGCCGGAAGCAAAAGTTTCTGTCAAAGCGCGTCCGCTTGAAGTAAGTTCTGAAAGCGGCCCCTCAGGCGCGTCTGAGTGCGGCATCTGCCGGGCGATACCATGCAAAGAATCGCCGAAGGCAACAGCGGGAGCTTCTGCGTTATTGTCTATACCTGTGGCAAAGGCATCGTTAAGCTGAGCCCCTGAATCCCTGCCGCCTCCGGCAAGGGAACCGAAAAATCCGCCTATTCTTGAAACCACCCCGCCTACGGCATCACCTATCGCTGTGAATGGGGCGGTAATTGCTCCAACCTTTCCGCCGATCCATTCAGCAAAACTTTCTATTGCCGCTTTTGGCGCGTTCCAAAGGTTAGCAAAAAATGATCGAATGCCTTCCCAGTGCCTGATAATGAGGGCGGGAATTCCTATAATGGGTAGGAAAATCGCAACCGCCGCCAGCATCCAATCCGAGGCTCCAAAAATTAAATTCCTTATCCACTCCACCCCGGCTGAAAACGCGCCCCTTATGCGTTCCCATAAACCTGTAAAGAAACCGGAAACCGCACCCCAGTTTCGTACAAGAAGGAAAACACCGGCTGCAAGGGCGGCAACTCCGGCTACGATGGCAAGTATAGGCCACGTTGCGGCTAAAGTTGCCGGAACTGAAGCCCACATGGATTTTGTGTACAGCCCGATCCCGGGCAGTGAAGCAAGCGCGGATTTTCCCACGCCGACAAAGCCGACGGCAACACCTTTAATCGGGGCGGTGAGCATTTTGAAGCTCGCGCCCAATAGACCCGCTCCTGCCTTGAACATTTTCACAATGCCCCCGGCGTTGGAAATGTTTGCGGCAAGGGTTGTCATTTGCGCGGCAGTGTTTAGGGCAGTTGAACCCATGTCAAGAATTCCCTTTGCAGCCATTCCGGTAACGGCGGCAATTTTGGAAACCGCCCCGCCAATCGGAGAGCGCATAATAGGGGCTGCAACGTTGGATAGGAAACCGAAACGCATATCGACAAACACACCTTTGATTCTGTTGATATCCTGTCCTATCTTCGCTTGAAGCGAACCGGAGACTGCTTCAAGCCGTGCCATTTTCATTTCTATTGATTCAAGCTGCACACCTCTTGCCGATTCTGTGATGCCTCTCATTCCTTCGCCAAACTCTGTAACAAAGTCCGCGTAAGCGTCCCCGGTCAAGGCAAGGGCAACGGTTGCCGCTTCCGCCGGGCCTATCATGTTTGCAAAGGCTTGGTCGTCTCCTATCGCTTCACGAAGGATTAAAAGAGAGTCCGCCAGCCCGTACTGCGCGATCATGGCTTGCCCTGATTCAAAGCCCAGATAGTTAAAAAGCCCCGCAAGATTTTCACTCGGGTTTACCAGTGTTGAGATAATGTAACGAAATTGTCTTTGCGCCTGTTTCGCGCTCATGCCCATGTTGGTAACGTAAGAGAAGGAAGCGCCAAGCTCATCAAGCCCTATACCGGCAGAAGATGCCAATACAGAAACTTTGCCTATAGCCCCGGCAAATTCGTCAAGTGAACCTACCCCCATCATACCCGCTTGAGTAAAAACGTCAGCGGCAAACGCCGCGCCTTCTGCGGACAAGTTCCACGCGTTCATGGCTTGAATAAGCGCACCAGT
>JAIRQD010000129.1:0-4087 GCA_031256655.1 Treponema sp. | reverse complement strand
CCAACCGCTTTTCGCCTGTAACCCGCGCGGTTGACCTTACCTTACCTCAGCCTGTTCCGCAGTTTCCGGCGCCGGTTTTTGTCCTTGCGATCTTCACCTGCATCTGGCGCAACCGGCTTCTGTGCCTG
This sequence comes from Treponema sp., assembly GCA_031256655.1. Taxonomy (GTDB): domain Bacteria; phylum Spirochaetota; class Spirochaetia; order Treponematales; family Breznakiellaceae; genus WRKT01. Next base: position 3,959 of record JAIRQD010000129.1, on the reverse strand, counting down.
CGCCGCCGCACCGGCTTCGTAAACACGTATCGGCTGGCGGTCATCCATGCGGCTGGCGATAAACGCCCACACAAGCCCTGCGGCAATCATAATGAAACTAAGAATTTGCCCTGTAGAAAACGCCAGAAGTGGGTGGGCGATTTCCAAAGGAAGTTCAGGCTGCACAAACTGAATGCGGTATCCAATCGCCGCATCAGGCTGGCGGAAATACTCAATGACAAAACGGATAAGTCCGTAACCGGCAAGGTACATAGTGATAAGAAAGCCTTTGAAAGGTTTGCGGTTGCGGAAAAACCAGATAACCGCCCACAGGAAAACACCTTCGAAAATCATCTGGTAAAGCTGGGAAGGGTGGCGTGGAAAATTGTAAATTAAACCGCCTGACTCAACAATAGGTGTCAAGCCCATTTCCGTAGCAGCCGCCACAATGCGGTCAAAATCCGGGTGCCATCGCCCAATTCCGCCGTTGGGAAAAATCATGCCGAGTGGGCTTGAAGTAATGCGCCCGTAAAGCTCGCCGTTGATAAAATTGCCAAGCCGCCCGAAAGTGAAACCCAGCGGAATGCTGGCGGCGTACATATCGCCAATTTCGCGGTAATCGAACTTTTTTGCTTTGGAGTAAAAAATGGTAGCAAGAATCCCGCCGATAACGCCGCCGTGAAAGCTCATCCCTTGAATACCGGTGAACTGCCCATCCCTGAATGGCCAGAAAATCAGCCACGGCGCACTGCGGAACGTGCCGTCAACGTCATAAACGAGCGCGTAAAAAACCCTCGCGCCGACAATGAGGCAAGCAATGCCCCACAAAAAAAGCCCCGAAAGATCGTCGTCCGACATCGGGAAGTTGCGCTCTTTTACCTGACGGCGGTAAACAAGGTAGGCGGTGGTAAAGGCAAAAATGTACATAAGCCCGTACCACCTGATGGGCAATACACCGGGGAAAATTTCCGGGTGCAGCCATGAAGGAAACTGTATCGCTAAAAGCATATAATCTATCCTAAACGTGTGCGTTAAACTGTTTTGCGGTTTGAAAAATCACGCGCAACAGAAGTCTAACACAGAAACTTTTAACGGGAAAGGGGGCAAGCGGAAAGGCAAAACTATAAATCCGCGCTGGCGGCTTTTCGGTCAATTTTTATATAGTTTAAGTGTTCATCATCCATAATGTCCAAAAGCCCTTCAGCGTTGTGCGTCAGTTTGTACTCAAGCTCTTCATCATAAAGTGGAATCAATTGATAAAAATTGACTTCGCTGCCTGACGGCAAAGCACATTCAAAAGATTTTTCGCCAAACGCGCCGGGGTAAATGAGCATAATCCCTGAAAGGCGAGTGTTTTCGGCAAGCGGGCCGCCGTTGGGAATAGTGTGTCCCCAGCCAAGCCACGTATTGTTTTGCCCCGGAAGCCGTGCCAAAATTTTAAGCCAGCGCAGCGGCCAATACCACTTTTCATCTGCAAGATCATCAAGACGCCAATCGGGGGGAAGGCAAATCATAAGTTCAGCCCGCTCAAGACGGTATTCAGAAAGCTCTTGCGGAACCTTCATTTTTCGCGCGCCCATTCCCATCGTTACCAGCGTGTAATAATTGCGCTCGTCACTCGGCTCAATAACAGCGATGTCCAAATGAATATCAGGTGAATCAATTTCGTGGAACACATTTTTGAACGCTCCAAAACGCCGTTCGATGTGCCGCTCAAGCGCATCAAGATCCGCCTCAAAATACAAATCGGGGCTGTTCTCCCCGCTTTTGCCTTTCTGCTGCTGCAATTCATCAACGCAGGCGTTCAAAAGTTCGCGCGCATCCTCGCTGTCGTCCCCCAACGAAATAGCTTTTTGAAGATAATTAATCGCTTCCGCTTCTTTGCCAAGAAAATAAAGACTGTATCCAATGCGGAAATTCCATACCATGTCATTTTGCCCAAGCGTCCTGACACTTGTAAGAAGACTTAACGCTTCTTCATATTGATTACTGTTGTTGAGGGCTCTTGCATAAAGGCATGTTACTTCGTAATCCCAAAACTCTCTGGGAATTTTGTTGATTTCTCCGAGTATTTTTTCATGTTCGTCCAGCTTATGCCAATCTCGAATCCTCGAAAGCATAGCTTCGCGTCTTGGATTGCTCATAAGTAAATAATAGTATGAATTTGATTAAAAGTCTATGCAAAATCGCATAATCACTTGACATTTTTGGAAAAAAACTCTATTTTCTAGCACTGTGAAATATTTCACAATTGGAGATGTGAGTTGGAGCAAATATCAACGCCGGCAAAAGAGCGGCTTTTATACCTCATGCGCCTTTTGGAGCATACAAACTTTGATGGGTCTGTAACATCCGCCCAGATTGAAACGATGACCGGCTGGTCAAGTCATACCATCCGCAAAGACATTTCTTTCCTGTGGGCAGGCGGCGAAGAAGCTGCGCCGGGAAATGTGGGAACCTCAGGCGGTTATGATCCGGCTGCCCTTACCGCGCTTATTAAAAAAACGCTGGGTTTGCAAAGACGGCGCAAATGCTGCGTTGTGGGGCTTGGACGGCTTGGGTCGGCGTACTTAAACGCAATAGATTTGTGCGGCAGTGAGTTTGAGCTTGCCGCGGGCTTTGACACAAACGTAAATCGCACAGAAATTCTGAAATCGCCTGCGCCGCTGTATCCGGCGTACAAAATGGCGGAGGTAATCAGCCGTTTTGACATCGAAATTGCCCTGCTTTGTGTTCCCGCCGAAGCCGCTCAAGCCGCCGCCGACCGCCTTGCCGCTTCAGGAATCCGGGGCATTCTCAATTTTGCGCCGGTTTTGATAAGCGTCCCGCAAGAAATTGCCGTCCGCAATATATATCTTGCGGATGGGCTGCGCGCACTTTCGATTAAAATGGCGCAAAAAACGCAGACAACAGAATAGATAATTGGATATAAATATGGAGGAGAGGAGAAGTATGAGAGTGTACAATTTTTCGGCAGGGCCTTCGGTCTTGCCGCTGGATGTGCTGGAAAAAGCGGGTGCGGAGATTACCGACGCAAACGGCTCCGGGCAATCGGTTATGGAGATGAGCCACAGGTCGAAAGACTTTAAGGTCATAATCGATGAGGCGCAGGCGCTGCTGCGGGAGCTTATGGGAATTAGCGATAATTACCATGTATTGTTTCTGCAAGGCGGCGCGTCTTTGCAATTTTCGATGATTCCGCTTAACATAGCGTGCGGTGAGCACGGTGAGCCAAAGCGGAAAACTTCGTATATTGACACCGGCGTTTGGGCGAAAAAGGCGGCGGAGGAAGCGGCAAAATACACAGCGGCAAAAATCCGCGTTTCATCTGAAGACAAAGCGTACAGCTACATCCCGCAAGCGCCGGCTCCCGATCCGGAAGATGCTTATTATCACATAACGCTTAACAACACAATTATGGGCACAAAATGGCCTTCCATTCCTGAAACGGGCAGTGTTCCATTAGTCGCCGATATTTCCAGCAACATTCTTTCGGAGCCTTTGGATGTGGACAAGTTCGGCCTTTTGTATGCCGGCGCACAAAAAAACTTAGGGCCTGCGGGAACCACCATAGTGATTATCCGAAAAGACCTTGTAGGTCAAACACCGTCATGGGTTCCGACCATGCTGCGGTATGAAACTCACAGCAACGAAGGCTCAATGTTTAACACGCCGCCATGTTACGGTATTTACATAATCGGGCTTGTTCTTAAGTGGCTTAAAAATTTGGGCGGCGTACAGGCGATTACAAAACTCAATCAGGAAAAAGCCGCTTTGTTTTATGACTGCCTTGAAACGAGCGAGCATTTTTATTCGCCGGTGGAAAAAACCTGCCGCAGTCTTATGAACATTCCCTTTGTGCCGCGCGAAAAAGACCCTGAAAAACGCCTGGTTATTGAAACGCGCTTTGTAAAAGAAGCGGCGGCAGCTGGCTTGATAAACCTCGCCGGACATCGCATAACCGGCGGCATGAGGGCAAG
>JAIRQD010000057.1:0-18702 GCA_031256655.1 Treponema sp. | reverse complement strand
ACATTCCCAGCGAGTACGGCAAGTTTGAAGATGAATGCAAAAAGCTGCTTGGAACTCAAGTTGTTTCCCCTGAAGATGTGCTTACACTTGCCATGTTCCCGAAAATCGCCCCTGATTTCTTTAAAAACCGCGATAATGGACCTGTTGTCTTTAAGCCCGAAGCGGCAGTTTCCGCTTCGGCTCAAGCACCTTCCGCGCCGATTGCCGCCGCCGCGACTTTGGCTGCCGCGCCGCCAAAAATCGGCGAAAAATCGCAGTACAATGTCAGCATAAACGGTGTGAATTACGATGTCGTAATTTCCTCCGCGGCGATTGGTAATACGGCTGATGCTTCCGCCGCCCCTGTTCAAGCACCTTCCGCGCCCGCGGCAGCTGCTCCAGCCGCCGCTGTGCCCGCCCCTGTCGCTGGTTCAATTTTCCGCTACGCAGTGGATGAGGGGGCGGAAGTGAAAGCCGGAGACACCATCATTATCATGGAATCGATGAAAATGGAACTTGAAATAAAAGTGAGTGCTTCAGGGAAAGTGCGTTTTCTTGTTCCAATAGGAGCTTCCGTTGCCGCCAATCAGCCCATCGCTGAAATTCTGGGTGCGCCGTCATCCGCTCCCGGGCAAGTTCCAGCGGCTTCACCGGCAAACACTCAAAGTACCGCTCCGCCGCCGTCTAAAGAAACTTCCGGCGTTGCGCAACTTGCCCCGGTCGCAGGTTCGATTTTCCGTCTTGCGGCGGACGAAGGGGCGCGGGTGAAAACCGGAGATACCATCCTCATCATGGAGTCAATGAAAATGGAGCTGGAAATCAAATCCACCGCTTCAGGTGTTTTGCACTTTCTTGTTCCCGCCGGGGCTTCGGTTGCCGCCGGACAGCCCATTGCGGAAATTGGATAGGCCGCTGTGAATAATACAATGCGCCTCCGTTTCAAGTGGAACAAATTAAAGTACGCTCTGCCTTTGCTTTTTATGCTTTTTTTCTCACAGCCTGAAACTCCCGCGCAGGAGACCGGAAGCTGGGGAGATAATCTTGTAATCCGCCTTGCCCTGATTGGACCGGGAAGGGAGCTTTATTTTTGGTGGGGGCACGTCGGGCTTGTTGTGGAAAACAGGTTTTCAGGTCACGCACTGTTTTATGACTGGGGCGTTTTTAATTTTGACAGCGAAAATTTTTTCTTCAACTTCGCTATGGGAAATCTTAACTTTTACACCGCCGCAACACCGGCGGAAATTATGTACTCCCACTACATCGCAAATGATCGTGATGTAATCCTTTTTACCCTCAATCTTCCGGCTGAAAAAGTTGAAGCGATAGTGCTTTTTGCGGAAAACAATGTTCTCCCTGAAAACCGTTATTACGCTTACCACCATTTTAATGACAACTGCTCCACACGCATACGCGATATTATCGACATGGTGCTTGACGGTCAGTTCAAAGCCCGCTACGGGGAAGAGCCGGGGCGGTTTACCCTTCGCGAGCATGTGCGCCGCCACACGTGGTTTAACCCGCTTTTTGACTGGGCACTTAATTTTTGGATGGGGCAGGTTATTGACCGCCCGATAACGGTTTGGGATGAGATGTTTCTTCCTTCTGAGCTTGCCAAACGTGTGAACGGTTTTAGCTTTATTGATGCCGAAGGAATTGAACATCCTCTTGTGAGTTCAATTGAGTATTTTCATCTTTCCCAAACCCGCCCGCAAGTGCTTGATACTCCGCGCCTTCAATGGTGGCCCCATCTCATTGTAAGTCTGCTTTTTTCTGCGGCGCTTTTGCTTTTGTACAAATTCTTTCGCTTTAGCAAAATTTTCAGGCGATTTTTGGGAATCACCATCAGTTTCTTTGGGCTTTTCTTCGGAATTGCAGGATCTATGCTTTTTTTCCTCACTTTTTTTACAAACCACGATTACACGTTTGAAAACATAAACGTACTTTTTGTAAATCCGCTTTTTTGGGTGATAATTCCACTTGGATTACGCTTTGCATTTACCGACAATGATATAAAACGTGCAAAAGCCGTTAAGATTTTACAGGTTTTTTGGGCTTATGTTTTTGTAGGAGGTTTTATTTCCATCGTAATTCGCATTTTACCCGCTTTTTACCAGCAAAATCAGGTTACCCAATCTCTTATCTTGCCGGTAGCTTTCACTTTGGCTTTTCTCATGTCACGTATTAGCCATGAGAAAGAAAAATCCTCATGTTAACCTTTTTTGCGTATCTTGTTGTCGCTTTGTTGGTTTGTGCAGATGTGAGGTTTTTTACAACGTGTGTTGCTAAAGGAGAGACAACAAATGGGTGATGCAAAAAATTATATTCCAAAATGGCATTTAATATCGATTGGTCTTATTTTGATTGCGGGAATTGTTTTTGCTATAGGTGTAGTTCAACCTTTAGCGGAATCTGAGGTTCTTCATCACGAGGTGCTCGCCGCACTTGTGGTGGAAGAAGAAGAGGTACAGATGAGCAGGGCGGAGCGGGTTGCTCGCGCGCTTGTGGAGGCATATCCGCGCCGGGTGCTAAAAGCTGAATACCGCAACGGCGACTGGGCGGTGCTACTGCGGGATACGTGGTTTTACTATGCGGAAGGAAGGCTTTTGCCTTACGAGTTGCGTTACCGTATAGACCAATACCGCCCCATTGCGTTTTACGACAATTACCCGCGTGAGCTGCCGCCGTGGACGCCTCCGACTCAAGAACAGATAAGCCGCTTTCAGGCTATGGTTGAGGATAGGACAGGAGCGCTTTCGCGCGCGCCGCATTTTTTTGACACACTTTACCGCGCCCGAAGCCACGCCGAATCCTACAGCCGGATGAAAACAATAAGGTTTTTGGGAAGAAATGTCACGGTTCATCATGCGATTTTGGAAGAAGTGGCTTTGGTTGAGTACCGCATAAGGGAAAAAGCGCGAACCGATCGCAGCGTGCTTACTTGGATTTACAACATCGACAGGATTTACGGCTGGCACTGGCGCAACGTTGGCGGAACACAGACCAGGTCTTTTCATGCCTATGGTGTTGCAATTGACATTATCCCGCGCAATTTGGGCGGCAGGGCAGTGTACTGGCGCTGGACAGGACCGAACTGGTTTAACGTCCCGCACGAGCGCCGCCACCACCCGCCTGACGGGGTAATTTTGGCATTTCAGGAGCACGGCTTTGTCTGGGGCGGCAAGTGGCCGTTTTTTGACACGATACACTTTGAGTTCCGCCCTGAGGTGATGATTTTAAACGGCATTGAAATGTCAACGCTACGATAGCTTTGCTTAAAATATGATACATTACAGAGTGAGGGCAAACAAATGAACAATGGCGGTTTTTTGAAATCAAAAACGCCAGTTAAAAAAGAAAAACAAGACAGACCTTTTTTGGGTAAAAAATCCGCATACAGACGCCTTTATACAAGGTTTTTATTTGTTTTACCCCTGTCATTACTTGCGGTATTCCTCCACGGTCAGCAGACCATCAGGGTTTCTGATGAGCCGGTTGTTAACAGCATGGTGCGTATCACAGGCGGAACTTTTATGATGGGAAGCCCCGCAAACGAACCTGGCAGGCTTAACAACGAAGGTCCCCAGCGCCAGGTAACGGTGAGCTCTTTTTACATAGGCAGATTTCCCGTTACTCAAAGAGAGTTTGAAGAAGTGATGGGCGTTAACCCCAGCACTTTTCGGGGGGCGAACCTGCCTGTTGAACGGGTGAGCTGGTTTGACGCTGTTGAGTTTGCCAACAGGATGAGTATCAGGGCGGGGCTTACACCGGCGTACACAATCAGGGGAAACTCGGTTACGTGGAACCGGGAAGCAAACGGATACCGCCTGCCGACTGAGGCTGAATGGGAGTTTGCCTGCCGCGCTGGAACACAAACGCCTTTTAACGCCGGCAATTCGGCAAGCGATGTAGGCTGGCACGTTGGCAACTCAGGCGGCAGAACGCACCCTGTTGGGCAGAAGCTTCCCAACAACTGGGGGCTTTACGACATGCACGGGAACGTACTTGAGTGGTGCTGGGACTGGTATGGTGCGTTCACGACCGAGCCGCAGGTGAACCCGCAGGGGCCTTCATGGGGGGTAGGGCGTGTGTACCGGGGCGGTTCGTGGCGTTTTGAGCCCCACCAAACGCGCTCGGCTTTCCGCTTCAGGAACAACCCCGCTTTGCGCATCAATTTTGTGGGATTCCGCCTTGCGCGTAATGCCGAGGAACAGCCGCTGACAGCCGCTGTGGATGCCTATACAGCCGCCCCACAAATTCGGTAGAATATACAAAAGATGAGCTTCCTTGCAGCAGAGGTGTAAAGCCTGTGCAGGGGGCATTAACATCCGGTGCATGGACATCATTGGAAGGGCTGCAAAACGGTTGCAAGGTAAGAGATGATACACCTCAAGAAAATATATAAGACTTATGGTCAAGTTACCGCGGTCAGGCAGGTTGATCTTGCCGTTCCCCCAGGCTGCATATTCGGTATTATCGGGCGTTCGGGAGCCGGAAAATCAAGCCTTTTACGGGTAATGAGCCTCCTTGAAACGCCTGATTCAGGTGAAGTTTATTACGGTGATGAGCGGGTGGATACTCTGCAAGGGAAGCTGCTGCTTGAGCGCCGCCGAAAAATGGGAATGATATTTCAGAACTTCAATTTGCTCGGTTCCCGCAACGCTTCGGGGAACATTGCTTTTCCGCTTGAACTGTCAGGTCTTTCCGGCAAGCAAATTGACAAGCGGGTTGCTGAACTCCTTGAAATGGTAGGAATTTCTGACAAGCGAAAAGCGCGGATGCGGGAGCTTTCAGGCGGTCAAAAACAGCGGGTGGCAATAGCGCGCGCGCTTGCGGCAAACCCTGAGGTGCTTTTCTGTGACGAGGCGACAAGCTCCCTTGATCCGCAGACAACACGCTCGATTCTTGACCTCATCCGCGACTTGCAGCAGCGTTTGAAAATTACGGTTGTGCTTATCACCCACCAGATGGAAGTGGTAAAGGCAATTTGCCAGGAAGTCGCGGTTATGGAAGAAGGAAACATCGTTGAAACAGGCAGCATCGCGACGGTTTTTGATTCGCCAAAAACCAAGGCAATGCGGGAGATGATCTATGTCTAGCGAACGGATTATCGAAATACTGCACCTGTTGCCGGAACCCACATTGCAGACGGTATACATGACCCTGGTTTCAACCTTCTTTGCCTGCCTTATGGGTTTTCCCCTGGGCGTGTACCTGTACTTAACTTCCCCGGCCGGTCTTGCGCCAAGCGGAATGCTTTACAATGTTGTTTCTCGCGTTGTAAACCTGTTCCGCTCCATTCCGTTCATAATACTGATGGTGCTTCTTATTCCGCTTACGCGCATGATCGTGGGCACAAGCATAGGACCAACGGCAACCATAGTCCCGCTTTCCATAGCCGCCGCGCCTTTTGTCGCCCGCATAACTGAAGCGGCACTTTCGGAAGTGGATTCAGGCGTTATTACGGCGGCAAAGGCGATGGGGTCAACAAAACGCCAGATTGTCGCAAAAGTGATGATCCCCGAGGCAATGCCCGCTTTAGTCGCTGGGCTTGCATTGACTATCATCAACTTAATCGCCTATTCGGCAATGGCCGGCGCAATCGGCGGCGGCGGGCTTGGCGACCTTGCCATACGCTTTGGCTTTCACCGCTTCCAGACTGACGTAACAATCGGGGCGGTCATTGTTATTTTGATTCTCGTTGAGTCAGTGCAGGTAACCGGCACACTTATAAGCCGTAATCTGCTTTCCAAGCGATAATACTTCAAGAGGCGGTAGCATGAACAAGACGATTTACATCGCCGATGATGAGGCAAGTATACGGCTTGCGATAAAAACGTTTTTAGAAAACTCAGGTTTCACTGTTCTTGACTTTGATTCAGGAGACGCGCTTTTGCATGCGTTTTTGGAAAACCCCTCCGACATGGTTATTCTTGATGTGATGATGCCGGGCTCAAACGGCTTTGTTGTCTGCAAGGAGCTGCGCAAAATCAGCCACATCCCGATAATCATGCTCACCGCCAGAGACAGCGATTTGGATTACGCAACCGGACTTGATTTGGGAAGTGATGACTATTTAATAAAACCGTTCAGCCCCATGGCACTTGTTATGCGGGTAAAGGCTATTTTCCGCCGCATGGAATATGATCGCCAGATGTATATGCAGGCAAACGATGAGGAGGCTCATGAAGGTGAAAAAGACTAGAATAAGAGCCAGAATTCTAGCGTGCTTTTCTGCCATTCTTTTTTTTCCGTTTCTGCTTATCGGCATCATTTTTAACATCACCGTAACACAGTACATTCGCTTAAGCGCGGCAAACCAGTTAAACATCTCATTTGCCGCGGTCGCCGATTTTTCAGAGCAGGCGGATTTTTTTTCACCTGATGATGATACTGAAAACGAAGACATGCACAACGGCAATCTTGAAGACATAACGCTTGCAAGTGCCTTGCGCATCACCCACGATATTTTTGCCTCCAATATATTTTTTGTCGATGAGGAGCACAATCTGCTTCTTGCCCGCAATCCGTCTGTCGGGATGATTGAAATTATCGCGGCGGTACATTCGGGGAATCTTGATTTTACCAGTTGGCACAACCAGCGGCTGCACACCGCCAACAGAATGTATTATGTATCAACGCATCAAATGCCTAATTTATTGTATCAATCTGAAACAATTTACATGGTAATTTATGTTGATGTTACAAGTCCTATGCAGTTGGCGGTGAGTTTTAACGCCATAATGATGGTTTTGGTGTGCATAATTTTTGTTTTGGCGGCGTTTGCTGTGTTTTTCCTTTCCAACTCAATTACGCGCCCAATCGAAAAGTTGGGCGCTTTTGCGCTTACCATAGGGCGGGGCGATTTTTCGCCAAACTACTTTGAGTTTAAGGACAAGGAACTTGATGAGTTAAATATGGCGCTTAACAAATCTGTCAAGCAATTAAGCGCGTACGACAGCGAGCAGAGAGCGTTTTTTCAAAATGTTTCCCACGAACTGCGCACTCCGCTTCAGTCGATAAAGTGCTACGCGGAAGGAATAGCGTTTAAGTTGATGGAACCTGATGATGCTTCAAAAACGATTTTGCGTGAAACAGATCGCCTTTCTGAACTTGTAACAGATTTGCTTTACGTCTCAAAAATCGATAACATCGCGACAGCGTACACATTTAAAGAGGTTAACCTTGTAAACATTTTGCGCGTCTGCGTTGAGCGCCAACAGGCGATGGCGGACAAGTCAGGCATTAAGTTTTCTTTTGATGTAAGTGAAGAGGCGGTATATTGCAATTGTGAACACGACTTAGTTTCCCGCGCCATTGATAACTTAATTTCCAACGCTATTCGTTACGCATCTTCGGTTATCACTTTGTCTTGCCACAGGAAAAATGGTTTTATCGAAATGCGGGTAACTGATGACGGCGCAGGCATTGAGGAAGAGCTCCTGCCGCATATTTTTGAGCGCTTTTTCAAAGGAAAAGGCGGGAGCTTCGGCATAGGGCTTTCAATTGTAAAATCGATAATCCAGCAGCACGGATGGCAGATAAAAGCAGAAAATCTTGAGGGCGCAGGCGCGGCGTTTACAATTACGCTGCCTGCGTAAAGCGGAGTAATTATGAAATCTTGTCAGTTTTCAGGTGATGAGGAAGCGCTTTTAAGAAAGGCAATGCCCGTTTATGAATGGGCGCACAGGATTATGCTTACAAAAATGAGCATAATTCAAGATGATCTTGCCCGTTCAGCAGATTCAAACCCAATTGAAAGCATAAGCGGAAGAATTAAGTCGCAGGAAAGCATCGCCGCGAAACTGCACAAGTTAAATCATGAAATTACCGCTGAAAGCGCGTTAAAAAACGTTAAAGACATAGCCGGCATTAGAATTATTTGCCCTTTTGCCAAAGATATTTATTTTCTTGCAGGAATTTTGCGCTCAATTCCTGATCTTACGATTTTGAGTGAAAAAGATTACGTTACAAATCCAAAACCTTCAGGTTATCGCAGTTATCACATCCTGACTGAAACGCCTGTGTTTTCTTCGACCAAAATCGAAAACGTGCCTGTGGAAATACAGCTGCGCACCGAAGCAATGAACTTCTGGGCAACTTTGGAGCATAAAGCCCGTTACAAGTATCAGGAACGTATTCCCCAACATTTGTCTGATGAGCTTGTTCTTTGCGCCAACAAAATCGCAGACCTTGACGGTCGTATGTTTTTAATTCACGAAATAATAACGCTCATAAATCAGGACGCATAGACAGATTTTGCTGATGCGGTACTTGGCATAAAATGGTATTTAGTGCCATAATACCGTACTTTATTCCAATAGGAGGGATGTGCATGAAAAGAGCATATTCTTTTATTTTGCTTGCGGCAGTTTTTGCCGCATCAACAGCGTTCATCGGCTGCCAACGCGACGGTTCCGATGTTTTACGAGTGGGTGCGACACCTGTTCCCCACGCCGAACTTTTGAACCTTATTGTTGGCGACCTTGCCGAAATGGGAGTGAGGCTTCAGGTTGTTGAGTTCACAGACTTTATAACGCCAAACATTGCGCTTATGGATGGAAGTATTGATGCAAACTTCTTCCAGCATCTTCCGTTTTTGCAGGGAAATGCTGACTGGTACAACAACCTTGTAAGCGTATTCGGCGTACACGTTGAGCCTTTCGGGCTTTATTCGCTGCGCTTTAACAGCATCGACGAACTGCCGCAGGGGGCAAGCATTGCCATCCCCAACGACCCAACCAACGGCGGCAGGGCGCTTTTGTTGCTACAGGCTAGGGGACTTATCACCTTGCGGGAAGGGGCAGGTCTTTCCGCGGTTCCTGCTGACATTGCAAGCAATCCCAGAGGTTTTGTTTTTCACCCGCTTGAGGCAGCGCACCTTCCACGCGCGCTTGAAGATGTTGATGCCGCCACCATCAACGGCAACTTCGCTATGCAGGCGGGTTTTAACCCCCAGCGTGACTCTCTCATCATCGAGGACGGGGATTCCCCGTATGTGAACGTTGTGGTTGTGCAGCGCGGCGATGAAAATGACCCGCGCATTTTGGCACTTCGCGAGGCGCTTTTAAGTCCGCGTGTGCGGGAGTTTATTTACGCTCGATATGACGGCGGAGTAGTGCCCGTTTTCTAAACAGTTCTTTGCAATAAGGCGGACGGGAACAGTATGGAGAAATTCCACTTATAGTTTTCCTGTCCGCCAATATTCTCTAGCAGATACCGCCGATCTTGCGGTATTTTTCACAAACCCCTTGATTTTACTTAATTTTCCCACTATAATGGTAGGTCATGGCAAAACTGGTACAAGAGCGCCCGGTCTATGCCGGGGGCAAAAGCTTTTCCTGTACCCGCTGTTCCTCGTGCTGTCGCCATGAGAGCGGATATGTATTTCTTTCGGAGAAGGATGCTGTGAGGCTGGGGGAAGGCTTGCGTATAAGCTTTCACCAATTAGTTTTGGATTTCTGTCGGTGGATTCCTGTGGGGGATGGAGCGTTTAAGCTGTCGCTGCAGGAAAAGGCAAATTTCGATTGCGTTTTTTGGGAAGAGCCTGGCGGCTGTTCGGTATACCAATGGCGGCCGCTTCAGTGCAGGGCGTTCCCGTTTTGGGAATCAGCTCTTAAGTCCAAAAGCGCATGGGGGGAATTTGCCAAGGAGTGCCCGGGAATTGGGCAGGGAAGACATTTTTCGCAGGAAGATATCGAAGAATGGCTTGTATTACGGCAAAATGAACCGATAATTTGCAAGAACATATAAAAAAAGGGAGGATTTTTTAGTGTATGTCCGGTTTTGGGGAGTCCGTGGCTCTTTGGCAGCGCCCTCGTTGCCTTCCCAGATAAAGTCAAAAATCTCAGCGATAACTGAGCGGATCACGGTGAGTGATCTTGAAAGTGCTGAAAGCCGGGAACGGTTCCTCGCGGGGCTCCCGCCATGGCTGTTTGGCACAGTTGGCGGAAACACACCGTGCTTGAGCGTTCATTTTGACCGGGAAGATGGCGGTAACAATGAAAAGGACGTACTGATTTTCGATGCCGGTACAGGCATCAGGGAGTTCGCTTCCGTTATGTCAAAGGCAAAGTACAAGCCTGAATATCACTTGTTCTTTTCGCATTTTCATTGGGATCATATCTGCGGGTTACCTTTTTTTAATCAAGCCTATGATCCTCAAGCTTCGGTGAACTTTTACTCACCGTTTGATAATCTTGAAGAGATACTTCAAGGGCAGATGGTTGCTCCATACTTCCCTGTACCAATGGGAACTATGCGGTGCCATAAAACCTTTACAAAGCTTTCGGGGGAGATTAATTTAGGTTGCGCGTCAATATCGTTTCGCAAAATGAGTCATCCGGGCGATTCGTACTCTTACAAGGTGAACGATGGAAAACATACGTTTATTTATACTACGGACACCGAACTTCAATCTGCTGATTTTGAGAAAACGAAGGAGAATACGGAGTATTTTTCCGGCGCGGATTTGATAGTTATCGATTCGCAGTACACACTGGGTGAGGCAATTGAAAAGTACAACTGGGGGCACAGCGCCTTCAGCCTTGCATTGGATTTTTCGGCAAATTGGAACATAAAACACATGGTGCTTTTTCACCATGACCCGGCTTATGATGACCATAAGCTCTTTAATATTTTGCAGTCGGCAAAGTGGTATACTGAACGGCTGAATATCAAGGGGATAAAAATTACCCTTGCGATGGAAGACACGGAGATTGTTCTTTAGTGACAAAAACGTATGAAACCGGCAATGGTGAAGAAACCGGAGTTTTTTTACATCTTAACGAATGCGCCGCGCTTTACCCCCGCTTTAAGGCGGCAGAGCGGTTTCTTGCCGATAATGAGCGAATGCTTCTTCTGAAAATAGAAAAGACTCTTTATGAGAGCTTTTCCATAAAAGAAATGGAAGAGCTTTTGAAAAAAGGCAGCATTCATTTTGATGTTGCAAAGGAGAAAAAAATATGAATGGTAAAAGTGACAAGGCTGTACATAAAGAAACTGGTAAAACTTACAAACACGCTAAAAAATCCGGAAAAAGGCGGAAATCGCGCTTTGTTTTCAAGTTTTTAAGCGGGATTATATCGATGGGAATAATTTCAGGCGCTGTTATTCTGGCAGGTGCCGCTTTTTTGAACGCTCCGCCTTCCGGATCGCCTGACCTTTTTCAAGCCTCCTTATCTTTTCCCTTATCAGTCAACAGCCCGCCTGCCATGCGGCTTGACGGAAACGGGGCGCTTATCATCGAAGTGCGAAGCGGTGAAACATCACAATCGGTGGGACGGCGGCTTGAGAGCGCTGGCATTATACGCCATCAGTATTTTTGGAACCTGCTTGCCCGCATAAGCAACGATCACATCAGAGTAGGAACTTACCGCATTGAGCTTCCGGCAAGTCAGACAACCATACGCGCGGTGCTTACATCCGGTGAGCAGATGATGGTGCGGGTGACAATTCCTGAAGGGCTTACCGTGCGGCGGACAGCGGAAATACTTGAAAACGCAGGTGTTACAAACGCGCGTGATTTTATCGCCGCCGCATCTTCACCTGAAATTTTGGCTGCCTTTAACATCCCAGGCGACACGATGGAAGGTTATCTCTTCCCGGACACATACCTTTTCCCGCTTTCCTACCCGGCCGAAAGGGTAGTCACAGCTATGGCGAATAATTTTTTCAACCAGCTTGCGCGCGTTGCCCCTGAAGGGCTGCAAATGTCGCCAGGGGAACTTAACGAGCGTGTTATCATGGCGTCTATAGTAGAACGGGAGTTCCGCCTGCGTGAGGAAGCCGCTCTCATGGCGGGCGTGTTTTTCCGCCGCCTGGAAATCGGCATGGCGCTCCAGTCCTGTGCCACTGTAGTTTATGTGCTCACCGAAAAGTTAGGCCGCCCGCACCCAAGCAGGCTTTTTTACCGCGATTTGGAGGTGGTAAGCCCGTTTAATACGTACATGCACCGCGGACTTCCGCCTGCTCCCATTGCATCTCCGGGTGTTACCTCGCTTTTGGCGGCGTTTAATCCCATACGCACCGATTACCTGTTTTTCAGGCTTGTAGACCCTGCTGATGGGCGGCATTTCTTTTCCCGTACCCTGCTTGAGCACAACAGGGCAGAGGCGTTGTTCGTAAGACAGTAATTAGACAGGATGTATGATGCGCAGAATCAGTGAATCCTCGATTCAGGAGGTCAAAGATCGTCTCAATGCCGTTACTGTGGTTTCTGATTATGTGAAACTGGAAAACAGGGGCGGGCGCTGGTGGGCGCGGTGCCCTTTCCACCAGGAGAAAACTGCCTCGTTCACTGTAAATGCTGAAATGAAGACGTATTACTGTTTTGGCTGCCAGAAAGGTGCTTCCGTATTGAGTTTTGTGATGGAAATGGACAAACTAAGTTACCCTGAAGCGATTGAAATGCTTGCGCGGAAGTCAGGCGTGACACTTGCCTATGAAAGTTCAGATGGCTTTTCTTCTTTGGAAGATGAACGAAAGATGAAAGCAAAGGAAGAACTTGGGGAATTGTATGAGCGCCTTTGTTTGACTTTCCGCCACTGCCTGCTTGAAACAAAGGAAGCGGCTTTTGTGCGCGAATATATTGCCTCAAGGGGAATTCAGGAAGAAATGGCGGAAAAGTTTCGCTTGGGTTATTCTCCGGCTGACCGCTATTGGCTTTTTAAGTTTTTGCAAGGTAAAGGTTATTCAAAGGAATTTTTAGATACCTGCGGGCTTTTTTCCAAAAAGTACAATGAAGTGGCGTTTTTTTCAAACAGGCTTATGTTCCCTATAACAGACCGCCACGGAAAAACAGTCGCTTTTGGTGGCCGCATACTTCCTGAAGCGGGCGCACGCATACTTCCTGATGCCGGTAACAGCCCGCAGGCGGCGGACGGTTACACACCGCCCAAGTACGTTAATTCACCGGAGATACCAATATACAAAAAAGGACAGACGCTTTTTGCCTTAAACCTTGCGTTGGACGAAGTAAGGCGTACAAAAACGGTTTACTTGGGCGAAGGTTATATGGATGTTATCGCTTTGCATCAAGCAGGCATAACAAACGCCGTCGCGCCGCTTGGAACGGCGTTTTCAAGTGAGCAGGCAAAAGTGCTTTCGCGCTGGGCGGAGCAGGTGATTTTCTTTTTTGACAGCGATGAGGCAGGGAAAACGGCGGCGGCAAAGGGCGTTTACGTTTGCAGAAGTTTGGGGCTTTCCTCCGCTGTGGTGCAGGCCGATAAAGCCGCTTTGTCCGCCGATAGCATGGAAAGCGAAAACGCTTTTATCGATGCGCCCAAAGACCCGGCTGATATTTTATTAAAGTGCGGCGCGCAGGAGTTGCAGAAAGTTGCAAAATGTTTTATAAATGACATCGATTACTTGATACAAAGAGCCAGAACTCAAAACATGGCAAAGGGAAACTCACCACTTGGTAAAGCCGGGTCGGTCGCTTCCCTTTTTCCGTACGTGGCTCTTTTGGATTCCAAGGTTGCAAGGGATTCGTGCATCGAAACTATCGCTGATGCTTTTTCCCTGTTTCCGAAAGCGGTTGATGAGGATTTCAATAATTACCTTTCGCGCCGGAGTTCAAGCGGACATCTTGAGCCTAAGGCTAAAGTAGCTTTCAGTGAATCTTCTGCCGGCAGCGGAAGACCTGTCCGCTTAAACGATGAGCTCTCTTTGCTTATCGTAGTTGCGGTAAACCATGTAACAGCGGATGCTGCGGCAAACGGCGGGAATGATCTTTTTCAGAGGTTTAGGGCGTCAGTTGATATTGCCGATATCGAAGACCCTTATGCCAAAGAGATTTTCCTCGCTTTGGAGGAAAACGTCCGGTATGGAGAGACCGGGGTGGAGGAATTTTTGTCCCGCCTTGAGTCACAGGCATTAAAGGCTTTTTTTATTGAACGTAGCGCTTCGGGGGAGTTTCAGACAAACCAGACCAGGCTTGTGACTGATGGCATAAAAAAAATTAAAAGGGGGAAATTAAAACACCGGCAACAGGAAATAATACTTAGGCTTAGAGAATTAAAAAAAGACTCAAGCGGTCCGGAAGCAAAGGAGCTTTTGGCCGAAAAAATGCGGGTGGACAGCGATCTGAACCTGCTGAAAGTTTAAGGAAGATAACCAATGACTGAACTGAAAAAACCGAAACGTAAGATCAAAGCGAGGCTTAACGCGGGAGCTCCCGCAGGCACAAGCCGTAGTCCTGTGCCTGGGGCTGGAGAGACAGAGAGCGGCATCGATCATCCGGCGGTTGTAAAGCTTATTGATTATGCAAAAGAAAAGAAAACAATATTTTTTGAGGAAATCGCCGATTACCTGCCTGAACACATAGCCAACTCTGATAAAATCGAGCAGGTGCTTGCCCTCCTTGCTGAAAACAATGTCCAGATTGTTGAGGAGGAGTTAAGCGATGATGATGAGGAAGCTGAAAAAACCAAAACGGAAACCGAAAAAAAGCGTTTTATTTACAACGAAAAGGAATCCTCGTTTGACGACCCCATCCGCCTTTATTTAAGGGAAATCGGGCGTGAGCACTTATTAAACGCTGAGCTGGAAGTGAGCCTTTCCAAACAGATGGAGGAAGGGGAGAACATTATAAAAGGCGTGATAAAAAAATCGGGTATGATAATCCCTGAGTTTTATCAAATCGCCCAGAAAGCTTTTTCCAAACGGGATTTGCGGGAACTGAATTTATCTAAAAAAGAAATTACTGAACATATGACTGAAATGCGAAGGTTAAATCAATTTTACAAAGAGACGCTGCGCCTGATTTTACATGATCTTCGCAGTTACATCGACTTAAAACGCAAGCTCATTGTCCGCGGGGTGAATATTTTTGATGATGAAGAACTGAATACCATTCGGGGAAACTTAATGAAAATAATCGCGGAGGCTGAAATCCACCCCGATGAAATTTCCGGTTTTTCTGAAAAGTTTATTCAGGCTTCCAAAAGGATCAAACGTTACAAAAAAGAACAAGAGCGGGTGGAAAAGCACCTGCAGGTGCAGTCGCTTAAAGACCTGCGAATGCTTGGCAGGGGACTGACAATCAAAGAGGAGCGGGAAAAGCTTGAGGAGGCGCTGGGTTTAAGTTCCGACGAAATTAAGGACAAAATCCGCCAGATTCAGGTGAGTGAGAAAAAACTTCGCCAGATGGAGGCGGAGTTTGAGGAAACAATCGAAAGCATCAACCTCATGGCAAAGGAGATCAACCGGGGACGTGTGATGATGAAAAACGCCAAGGACAGGCTTATAAAAGCCAACTTGCGCCTTGTCGTTTCCATCGCAAAAAAATACACCAACCGCGGGCTTCATTTTTTTGACCTTGTGCAGGAAGGGAACATAGGGCTTATAAAAGCCGTTGAAAAGTTTGAGTATAAAAAGGGCTTTAAGTTTTCAACGTATGCGACATGGTGGATTCGCCAGGCAATAACCCGCTCCATTTCTGACCAGGCGCGCACCATCCGCGTTCCTGTTCACATGATCGAGCAAATCAACAAAGTTGTCCGTGAATCACGTACTCTTGTGCAGATGCTTGGCAGAGAGCCCACTGATGATGAAATTGCCGAAAGACTGGGCTGGACTACGCAGAGGGTGAAGTCTGTTAAAAATGTTGCGCGCGAACCTATAAGTCTGGAAACGCCGATTGGTGAGGAAGAGGATTCGCTTTTAGGTGACTTCATTGAGGATAAGGACGTGGAAAATCCGTCAAACCAGACGCAGTTTAAAATGCTGCAGGATGAAATCATCGGTATTCTCAAAACACTTCCGCCGCGCGAGCAGGATGTGCTAAAAATGCGTTTTGGGCTTGATGACGGCTACTCGCTGACTTTAGAGGAAGTTGGGCTTTATTTTAACGTTACGCGGGAACGTATCAGGCAGATAGAAGCAAAGGCGCTAAGAAGGCTGCGTCATCCCAAACGGAGCCGCAAGTTAAAAGATTATCTGGATCAGTAAGGAGCGGCGGAGCTTTAAGGAGCCTGGGTTGTACCACGTTCCTTAAGCTCTAGCAATATTTGATATTTTGTGATAAACTGGGTAAGGGGAAGTAAAGCAATGGAAGAAGTTTTTGAGAATTTAAAAATGTTGCAGGACATATTATCGGAAAAAATCGGGCTGGAACAGCGTATACAGGAAATTCCGAAACTGCTTGTCACCCAGGAAGAGCTTCTGGCGAGGATGAAAAAAACCTTCATCGAAAAAAATCAGGAATATGAAAAAGCCAAAACAGCAGAAATTGAATACCGCAATTCGCTTGCAGATGCGGAAGCAAAGATAGAGAAAGCTGAAAAACACATGGAGTTAATCAGCACCCAGCGCGAGTACGAGGCGCTTGATAAGGAGCGGGAGGATGCCGGGGATAAGGCAAAGGATTTTCGCGCCAAGCTTCTTCGCGAAGAGCGAGCTCTCCTGGAATTGGACGAGCAGATAAAGCAAAACCAGGCGCTCATAGAGCAGCAGGAAAAAGAGCTTGATGAGCGGAGAAGGGGCATCGAAGAAGAAGTCGCCGCCAAACGCGCGCAAATTGGAGAGCTTTCTCAACGGGAAAAAGAACTTGCCCCTGATTTGGAGCCAGAGGTGCTTTTTAAGTTTGAGCGCATTATCAGAAATAAAATGGGGCGTGGTATTGTCGCCATTAAGGGCGGGGTCTGCATGGGTTGCCACATGATTCTTCCTGCCCAATTTGCAAACACGGTGCGGCAGGGATCGGAAATCGTTTTTTGCCCCTACTGTTCCCGCATACTTTTTTATGAAGAATCTGAACATGGGGAAGAGGACTTTTTCCACGAAGAAGATTCAGGGAGCCTTTCTGACCTTGACGACATGGATGAAGATTTCGATGACGAAGAGGATGAAGAGGAGGACGAAAAGGCAAATATAGACTTTGAAGAGTAAGTTATAACGATGAACCGGCTGTCGCCTGACGATGGTTTAAAAAGCGCAGGAATTTCCTGCCGCTGTAAAAAACCAGCCGCCAGGAGGAAAGTCCGGGCTCCGCAGGACATGATGCCGGGTAACGCCCGGGGGTAAGGTTCACAAAAGACCTTATCACAGATAGCGCAACAGAAAGCAAACCGCCATGTGCGGATTTTCGCAAAGATTTGCGAAAATCCGCGGGTAAGGGTGAAAGGGCGGGGTAAGAGCCCACCTCGGCGGCGGTAACGCAGCCGGACGGCAAACCTCATCAGGAGCAAAGTCAAGCAGCGGCAGGGCTGTCCGCCTTATGCCGCGGGTAGACTGCACGAAGGCCGCCTGAAAAGTCGGCTTCAGATAGATGGCAGCGAAGAAGGCTTCCAGCCTTTGGATACAGAACCCGGCTTATGGTTCATCGTTTTTTTGTAGTTCAAATTTTGCTTCCGTTATAGTATAATTTATGCATGAGAATAATAGGAACAAGGGTGCTCGGTCTGCGTACGCCGATCATCAGAGAGTCAGATGATCTTGTAGCAATCGTGTGCCAGTCGCTTAAAGATGCGATTGAGTATGAAAAAATCAGTATCAATGACGGTGACATTTTTGGTATCACTGAAGCGGTGGTAGCGCGTTCGCAGGGGAATTACGTCTCTGTTGACAACATCGCAGCCGATGTGAGGGCAAAAACTTCCGGCGGTCATATAGGGGTTGTTTTTCCCATCATAAGCCGCAACCGTTTTGCTATGCTCCTTAAAGGCATTGCCAGAGGGGCGGAAAAAGTAACAGTTCAGTTGAGTTACCCGTCAGACGAAGTTGGAAACCAGCTTATCTCCTGGGAAGATGTTGAAGACAAAAACTTAAACCCCTATTTGGATTGCCTTGATGAGGCCGAATATCGCCGCCTTTTCGGGGAGGAGATAAAACACGAGTTCACAGGGATTGATTATGTTTCCTATTACAGGTCACTTGGCGATAACATAGAAATCATTCTCTGCTCCGATCCCAAGCGCATTGTCCAGTATACTGACCAGGTTATTGTTGCTGATATTCATACAAGGGCGAGGACAAAACGGGCTGTAACGGCAGCCGGCGCAAAAAAAGTTCTGGCTTTGGATGAGATCATGTCGTCTCCTATAGACGGATCAGGCTACAATGATCTGTACGGGCTGCTTGGTTCCAACAAAGCATCTGAAGAACGGGTAAAGCTTTTCCCACGAGATTGTGAAGCCTTTGTCCAAAAAATGCAGAAAGCGCTGCGGGATTTAACCGGTAAAGAAATCGAAGTTTTGGTTTACGGAGACGGCGGTTTTAAGGATCCGGTTGGCGGCATCTGGGAATTGGCTGATCCGGTGATTACTCCGGCGTTTACATCAGGCTTAAGGGGAACGCCCAATGAGCTGAAACTTAAGTATCTTGCGGATAACGATTTTGCAGGCCTTTCAAGAGAACAGGCGCGCGTTGAAATAGAAAAAGCGATACGCGCGAAAGCCGGATATGACCAGAAAGGCAACATGGAATCGGAAGGGACTACGCCACGCCATATTACTGACCTTTTGGGAAGTCTCTGCGATCTTGTAAGCGGTTCAGGTGATAAAGGAACTCCGGTTGTTTTAATTCAAGGATATTTTGATAATTATTCGAGTTAGTAAAGTAAGGGGATTTTTCAAAACTCACCTTGAGTTTTGAAAAATCCCCATGTTACCTGCCGCTACTTCACAGCCTCAAACGCGCGTTTTAAGTCGTTTAAGATGTCGTCAATGTGTTCTGTCCCTACAGAAAGCCTGATAGTATTCGCTTTTATTCCTGATTCCGTTAGCC
>JAIRQD010000022.1:0-12707 GCA_031256655.1 Treponema sp. | reverse complement strand
CCTTCGTTCAATTTCAGCGCTGATACTTACGGCGCGCGCTGGATTCCCGTACGTCCGGCACAGGATATAACCTTGTTCCTCGCGGTGGCATACACCATGATCACCGAAGACAACCCTGTAACAAATCCGATCATTGATTGGGAATTCCTTAACCGCTGTACCTACGGCTTTGACGCGGATCATATGCCGCCGGATGCCAAACTTAGCGAAAACTTCAAGGATTACGTACTTGGCGTATACGATGGTCAGCCCAAAACACCTGAATGGGCGACAGAAATATGCGGCACGCCGGTAGAAGATATCCGCTTCCTTGCGCGGGAACTGCGCAAGGACAAAAGAGTAGCCCTTTTGTGGGGTACCGCATCGGCGCGCGGCAATGACCTTGAAGACTTCCCTCAAATCGCTTTGACAATAGGCGCAATGGGCGGACATCTTGGCAAAGCCGGCCACGCAACAGGCGGACACGTTCACAACGGCAGCGGCAACGGCGGTTCCACAGCGCTTCGTTTGGTTAGCTCAGGCGGGCTTGGTGTACCGGGAAGACCGACTGTATGGCTGCCGGGAGGAAATGCCGCGCAATCTTCCATCGTGGCTCCCGAACTTTGGGACGCGATTTTGACCGGCAAGTACAACCGCACGGACACTTTCAGGCACCTCGGTATCGAATCAATAGGGGAAAGGGATATTGACATACGTGTTATATGGCACGGGGGCAATCATAACCTTTTGAACACCATCGTTGGCACGGCTAAAGGAATGGAAGCGCACAGAAAAGTAGACTTTGTGATGACGCGCGCCCTTTCCATGAACATTTGCGCCCAATATTCTGACATCGTATTGCCGCTCACCTCCATGTGGGAACGCCCCGGCGCTATACGCAACAGCAACCGCGACGCGATAATCTATACGCGGCAGGTTATGGAAAGGACGTATGAATGCAAGAGCGATTATGAGATTGACGAATTGATCGCCCACGCTCTTGGAATGTCCACCGCGCGGGAACTGTACCCCATGAACGAAGGTCTGCAGCTCATTAACGCTCTTGCAGGCTGCACTGTCAGAAACGCAGACAATTCAGGAACTGAACCTTTGGTGACACTCACCGGAAGAGATCTCCGGCAGTGGGGCGCGAAGTGGGGCACGGTTCATGTAAGCCCACAGCGCGGCAGAATTTCCCTTCAGGATTTTTCGGAAGCGGGCGTATTCCAGGCGCTTCGCAGCGAAGGCGACAATTTCTACCATATAAACTATCAGGCTTTCCGTAACAATCCCGAAGCTGCCCCGCTGACAACAGCGACCGGAAAGATCGAGATTTACTCGCAAACAAAGGCGGATGTGCTTAACGCGATGGGGCGCAGTGTTATCAAACCCTACCCGACCTATCGCCCCGCTTTGAACGGTTATGAGGACTCTTTTGTCGATTGGACAAACAGGGTGAAGGGCGATTATCCTTATCAGTTGACAACCCCGCATTACCAAAGAAGGGCGCATACCCTTTTTGATAATGTTCCGGTGATGCGCGAAGCATTCACAAGCCCTTGTTATCTTAATTCCCGCGATGCGGCGGCAAAAGGCATACAAGACGGCGATACCGTATTGCTTTACAGCCGTTATGCAAAAACCTTGCGCAAGGCTTCTTTATCGGAACGGCTGATGCCCGGAACGGTGGAGATTTCCCACGGAGCCTGGCCTGATGTGAATGAAGAAACCGGTGTCGATCGTGCCGGTGCGGTAAATTACGTTTCCGCCCCTGTTTCCAGCGGAATGGGTGTTTCAGGTTACAATACCCAGCTCGTCAATTTTGAGAAGTACGATGGCCCGCCCCTTCAACCGGATCATCTTGTACCGCTTAAGATTGTGGATATTTAAGGAGTAAGCAAAATGGCATTAGGATTTTATATTGATACCAACAAATGCATCGGCTGCCGAGCCTGTCATATTGCCTGCAAGGATTTGAACGATTTGAACCTCGGTCCGATTTTCAGGAAAATACGTTCCTTTGAAACAGGTACGTATCCGAATGTAGACGGCTATCGTTTTTCCGGTTCCTGCAACCATTGCGAGAATGCCCCGTGCGTGAGAGTTTGTCCGACAAACGCATTGCACTATGCCGCCGATGGCACTGTTCAGCTTAATGCTGACCAATGCATTGCCTGCAAAGCTTGCTTGAATAGCTGCCCTTACGGCGCAATGCAATTCATTGCCGACAGGGGCGTTGCCGGAAAATGCGATAGCTGCAAGTCCTCAAGGGATTTAGGCGGCAATCCGGTCTGTGTGGATTCATGCCTTATGCGCTGTCTGGATTTTGGCGATTTGGCTGAGCTGCAGGCAAAATACGGCCCCGGCTTGACAAGCGACTTGCCCATACTACCGCCATCAAATATCACAAACCCGCGCTTGCTCATTAAGGTCAAGCCAAGCGCGCAAAGGTCTGACTTCAGAGAGGTGGAAATATAACGATTTTACAGGATGATACGGTGCGTAGCACCGTATTTTAACAAAAGTTTTAAAAGGAGTTTTTATGTTACGTAAGCTGATGGACAAAAAAGTTAGTCGGCGTGCCTTCATCAAAGGTGGAGCGGCGTTTTCCGCAACGGTAACCGCCCTGCTGGCCGGGCTTCCCATGACCGGTTGCCGGTCGATGCTGGCTCCGGCAAGAGGCAGAGCCCTTGCTGACGGCGAGTGGATTCCGGCGGCCTGCTGGCACAATTGCGGCGGTTCCAAGTGCGTAAACAAGGCTCTGGTTGTCGATGGCGTTGTGATCCGGCAGAAAACCGACGACTCAACGCCTGATACGCCGGAAGCCCCGCAGCAAAGAGCCTGCGCCAGAGGTTTCTCGCAGCAAATTCAGGCGCTGGGCGCGGATCGTCTTAGGTATCCCATGAAGCGCAGAAACTGGCAGCCCGGCGGCGGGAGAAGGGACTTACGCGGACAGGATGAGTGGGAGCGCATATCATGGGACGAAGCCTTTGATTATATCGCGAACGAGATAAAGCGGATTTCCGGTGCCTACGGTACGGAATCCATACTCGCGACCGGTAACGGCGTTACCGATCCTGTGCTCACCCAGTTGGGCCCTCACGTGCGGGCATGGGGAACAATTTCGTGGGGAGCGTGGTTTGCGACTCCCCACCTGTTGGATGTTGGCGATGGCTGTATGCTCGTTGACCAGCTCAATGATCGTTTTGACCTGCAGGAAAGCGAACTTTGTGTGGCTTTTGGCGTAAACCCGGCATGGACAACGCTGGGCAACGCGACCAATTATTATCTGGACATGAAAAACGCAGGCTGTGAATTTGTCATTATCGATCCTGTATATTCAGACACTGTCGCGGCGCTGGACGCGGAATGGATTCAAAGCCGCCCCGGTACGGATACTGTCTTTATGATGGCGCTTTGTTACGCGATGCTGGAACAGGACGATCCCGTTACCAATCCCCTAATCGACTGGGATTTCCTGAACAAATATTCGGTTGGCTTTGATGCCGATCACATGCCTGACAATGCCAGAGTGAACGAAAACTTCAAGGATTATTTGTTGGGCGCGTATGATCAAACGCCGAAAACACCTGAGTGGGCTTCGCAAATTTGCGGCACTCCGCCTGAAACAATTCGCAGGCTTGCCAACAGAATGGGAAAAAACACAAAACTCGCGTTGTTGACAGGCTGGATCGCCGGACGTGCCTACAATTCAGATTACGTTCCCCAGTTGTTTATGACCTTGGGCATTATGGGCGGCCACCTCGGAAAATCCGGGCACTGTACCGGCGTATCGACATGGAATCACGCGGGCAATTTCGGCCCCGCGCTGGTCAGGGCCGGCGGCGGCGGCATGACCACCACATACGAAACGCACCCCATACACTGGCTTAACGACACCGAATGCTGGCCTGCCGTTCTGGGTGAGCCTTTTAACCCTACCAACATTTTTGTTAATCTGAATGGCTGGTTAAGCGGCGTTCCTTCAAGAACATGGAAAGACTGGATGAGGAACGTAGATTTGACCAGAAGGGTCGAGCGGATAAATCCCAATATCCAAATGATCTGGCACAGCAATGCCGCAAACCTCCAAACCCGTGATGGGACGGTCAAAGGTATACAGGCGCACCGCAGTGTGGAATTTGTGGTCAGCCAAAATTCCCATCTTACCACCAACGCGAAATACTCTGACATCGTACTTCCCGTAACAACCATGTGGGAGCGGGAAGGTATGTTCATGGGCAGCACAAGCCGCGATGTTGTGATAATTGGCCGTAAGGTAATCAATCCGTTGTTTGAGTCAAAAAGCGATGAGGAAATCATGGAAGGGATTGCCCCGCGTCTGGGTCTGGATCCGGCGGCGCTTTATCCGCTTAGCCCGCGGCAACGCTTCTTCAACGCTCTAAGAGGCACTACGGTGGTCAGGGAGAACGGGGTTGACTTTGAGCCCTTGCTTACTATTACGCGAAGGGACATCAGAAATTGGGGCGTTCAGGGATCACCTCAGCGGGGGCGTATTCCGCTGCGGCAATTGCTGGAAGACGGCAAGTATCAGGTTATGCGTCACAAGGGCGACAACTACGGATTTATTGCCTACAAGAACTTTATCGATGATCCTGAAAATAATCCGCTTTACAGCACGACCGGGAAATTCGAAATCTATTCCCAGACATTGGCGGATGTGCTGAACAGCCACGGCTTTGACGATCACGTACATTCCCCAATCCCCAAATACAGACCGCCCATCAACGGCTTTGAAAGCACCTTTACGAATTTCGCGGCGGGAACCAGAGGGCCGTATCCGTATCAGCTCATCAATGTTAAATATCAGCGGCGGGCGCATTCCATCTTTGATCATATCCCGTGGTTGCGTGAGGCATTTGTCAATCCCTTCTTTATCTCGGCCGCGGACGCACAGGAAAAGGGTATTTCCGATGGAGACTTTGTTCTTATCACCAGCGCGTATGGCCGCACCGTGCGTCCCGCCTACGTAACCGAGCGCTTCATGCCCGGTGTGTGTTCCTTGCCTCATGGAGCGTGGGTGAATGTGGATGAAGCTACCGGAATCGACAAAGCCGGCGCGGATAACTATATTTTTGGCAATCATCCAAACGGACAAGGTATATCCGGCTGGACAACCCAAATTGTCAACTTTGAACGATGGACCGGCGCCCCACTGGTACCGGACAAGGATCTTCCGTTGAGGATCATCTTTTAACAAAAGGAGCAAAACAATATGAGTCAGTATGGATTTTATTTTGATATGCAAAGGTGTGTGGGCTGCCGCGTCTGTCAGATAGCCTGCAAAGGCAAAAACGGTCTTGCGCTTGAAGCGACGCTGTTGAAAGTACGCACATTCGAGTCAGGCGTGTACCCAAATCCGGGTATTTATCACATTCCTACCACATGCAATCACTGCGCTAATCCGCCATGTGTGCCTGTCTGTCCGGTTCAGGCAATCGAAAAGCTTCCCAGCGGTATTGTGGATATAGACCCTGATAGATGCATTGGCTGCCGCGCTTGCATCGTGAGCTGCCCGTACACAGCCATCCACTTTATCGAGGAGCAGGCTATTGCAAAAAAATGCGATTTTTGCAGGGAACTGGTTGAAGACGGAGGAAACCCCGCGTGTGTGGATGCCTGCATGACGCGATCGCTTCATTGGGGCGAAATGGGCGAACTTGCCGCGCGGCATCCCAACGCGGTAAAAGATGTTCACCCGCTGCCTCCTTCGGGTCTGACCAATCCTTCAAAACTTATGAATACAAGAAGAGCTGTGCACATGCAGCCGATAGTGGAAAAACAGGTGTAAACATGTCAATAAAGCCCCGAAAGCATTCGTTTTCGGGGCTTTTTATCTTTTCAGAGCAGAGACTGTATCCACTTGTTCAACAACGGCTGGATTACGTTTATCCCCCCGTTATCGCCGTTTGTTAATATTATTATTCCGTCTCCGGTATCAAGACTGAATTCGTAGTGCGCTCTCCAGCCGGGAAGTATTCCTCCGTGAGAGTATGTTACGATTCCGTTATCCCGCTCCATTATAAAAAAACCTAGCCCCGTTGATAAACCGTCTATCATTAAACTATGCCCGTGCGGTGTTAGCATTGAAACCAATGTATCGCGAGTTACTACGAAATTATTTTCCTCTCCCCGGTAAGTTCTTATCATCCCAATGATAAGATTCGCAAGATCGCCCGCGGTAGTATACAAGCCGCCTGCGGCATCCCACGCGCTTGATAAAAAAAAGCGCGGCGGAAAACCAAGTTCGTTGTTATACGAGGTTGCAAGTCTTTCTGGCGGAATGAGGTTTACATCATAAAAGCTGCTTGTCATATTCAGAGGTTCAAAAATATTCTCACTCACATATTCGGCAAGAAATGTTCTGTTACGCAGCGTTATTTCCAGTTGTAAAACGTTGTAATTCAGATCTTGATAATAAAAGTGCGGACGCGTTCCGGCGGTGTGGCTTAATAGCCTTCTAAAAGTAAGACCGCCTATGTCATGCATGGAAGGGGTAAAACGCTGTCTGGTGAGGTAATTATCTACCAGTTCATCCAGCGATATTGTTCCATCTTCAACAAGCCGCATAACACGCAAAGCGGCGACCGTCTTTGATACAGAGGCAACGCGAAATACCGTATCCGTTGTCATTCTTGTGCGGCTTTCCAGGTCTTTGTACCCAAATGCGTTTTTATAATAAACTTCGCCGTCTTTAATAAACAGTATTACAGCTCCGGGGATTGTGTTTCCAATTTCCTCATCAAAGTATTTGTCCAAAGTGGAAATAATATCACGCAGCTCAAGCGGCTCTTGCACAGACCTGCCGGTGCATGACTGGAATTGAACCAAGACAATAAAAAGGACAAAAAACGGAATCACTTTTTTTATTCTTTTTATCATAGGCTTATGCATAGATTTATGGCAGCCTTGCCCATAATGCTTCGAGGGAAATCTCAAGCCCCTGAAGCACCGTAACAGGGATACAGGCATTATCTTTATAGATCATACTGATGTAACGGCCATTCTCATAAACATGGACATTCACTTTTTTTGTTTCAAGGTCTACGACCCAGTATTCCCGTACTCCGGCCTCAAGGTAATAATTGAATTTGCGAAGCAATTCCCCCGATGAATTTGAGGGCGAAAAAATTTCAACTATCAAATCCGGAGGACCGTTTACCGAACCTTTGTCAAGTTTACTCTCATCGCAAACCACAAGCAGATCAGGCTGCACGACCGTCTTGTCGGATTTGTCCTCCTTGGGAAACAGGCGCACATCCAGCGGAGCGGCGAACACCCTGCACGGTTTCCCTCTAAGCCAGATATTGAATTCTGTTACCAATTCCACTTGAATTGCCTGGTGCGCTACCGAGGGCGAAGACATCATAAAGGCTTCCCCGCCAAGTAATTCATAGCGCTCCGGGCTTTCCCACCGGAGGTAATCGGCGTAGGTGTAGCGGCGGTTTTCATCAAACGTTTCACCAATTCTTACGGCATCGGACATCTATTTCTCCTGCTGATAGTATAAGGCATTGCCGCGCAGTAAGCAACATTGCAGAATTACGAACTGTTCTGCAAGCGCCCTGCTTCAAACTTTTCGGCAAGTCGTGTATAGTGAACCGCATGGGAAAACCGCCTCCTGATAAAAAAGCGTCCCAACCGCCTGAACCTCATACTTACGTGCCGCCTGCAAAGGGCGCTGCGGCGTACAAAAAGGCGATGGGCAAAGAACCGGAAGATGAAAGTGCGGCAAGACCGGCGCTGCCACCGGACGATCCGCCTGTAAGCCGCCACGCAAAAAGGGCGATGCCGGAAAATATTCTGCTAAAAACCGGGTTGGAAAATCAGGGTAAGCCTAAAAAAGATCCGGCGCGGTTTATAAAAAAGACAAATGTGCCTTTGACCGGGAAAGAAGCGAGTGAGCCTTCTTCCAAGTCCAGGCGCGCCGCCCAGTTTATGATGCTTATCGGAAGCGATGAGGCGGCGAAAATTCTTTCAAAGCTTGACCGCGCCCAAGTGGAAGCCATCTCAAAAGAAATTGTTACAATTAAAAGCATACACCCTGACGAAGCGGAAGCCGTGCTTGAGGAATTCCGCGCCCTGCTTTCCCCCGCTTACGGGTATTCAGGTTCGTCTTACGGCGGCGTTGACGAGGCACGCAAACTTCTGTATGCCGCGTTCGGCCCTGAAAAGGGTGAGGAGGTTTTGAAAAACGCCGTGCCTTCAGTCAAGGAAAATCCCTTTGACTTTTTGGCGGACTTTAACGGGGAACAAATCGCTATGCTTTTCAGGGACGAAAGCCCCGCCGCCTGCGCGATGGTTTTTTCCCGCTTGCCGCCAAAAATCTCGGCGCAGGCACTTGCAAACACAACGCCTGAACGTAAAATGGAAATCGTGCGGCGTATCGCCCGCCTGAAAGAAAGTTCCCCGGAGGTAATCGAGCGTGTTGCCGCCGCCATCAAAGAAAAAGCGCGCCTTTTTGGCCGCAACTCTGTGCCGGAAGGCGAACTTGACGGCAAAGGCGTTTTGGCGGCGATTCTCAGACATTCGGATGTGGCGTTTGGCGGGCAGCTTTTGGAAGACCTTGAAGAAAGCGATCCTGACTTAAGCCGCGAAATGAAAGACCGCCTTTACACGCTGGAAGATGTCGCCAATGCCGCGGACAGACCCATTCAGGAAAAGCTGCGGAGCATG
Source organism: Treponema sp. (assembly GCA_031256655.1). Taxonomy (GTDB): domain Bacteria; phylum Spirochaetota; class Spirochaetia; order Treponematales; family Breznakiellaceae; genus WRKT01. The sequence goes on along the minus strand of JAIRQD010000022.1, from coordinate 4,031 downwards.
AGCGACTATGATATTGCCCTTTTACTGCGCGGGCGCTCGGATGCCTTCACGCAAAAAATAATGTGGAACCTTTCTTCGCAAAGAAAAATCCGCATAAAAGAAGAAAACGAAATAATGGGGCCGGTGCCCAAAATCGAAGCGGAAGCTGCGGCGCGCGAATTCCTTACGTGGTTTCGTGACGCCCGCGCGGAAGGCCGCATACTGATGTTAAAAGACGAGGATGTAGTGATATGATAAAGACGGAACTTCGGCAAGGACAAACGCTGGAAAGCGGTTTTCAGATACTTGCCGTTAAGGAACTGGGTGAGTTTGAGGCCTGCGGGATTTGGGCGCGGCACATAAAAAGCGGGACGGAAGTTTTTCACGTCCACAACAATGACAGCGAAAATCTGTTCTCTTTTGCTTTTGCCACTCCGCCGAAAGACTCAACAGGGGCTGCGCACATACTTGAGCATTCGGTTTTGTGCGGTTCAGAAAATTATCCGCTAAAAGATGCGTTTTTGGTTTTGGCGCAAGGGAGCTTGCAAACTTTCTTAAACGCATGGACATTTCCTGACAAAACCGTGTATCCGGCAAGCTCGGTGAACGAGCAGGATTACTTTAACCTCATGTCTGTTTATGGAGACGCAGTTTTCCGCCCGACTCTTTCTGAGTGGACGTTCATGCAGGAAGGTCACCGCCTGTCTTTTGCGGACGGAGTTTCCACCGGAGTTACCGATAGCAACTCCGTTTCACCGAAGCAGCTTGAAATCACCGGTGTTGTCTATAACGAAATGAAAGGCGCGTATTCGGCTTTGGATGCCTACACAGGTTTGTGGTCGGTAAAAGCTGTACTGCCAAACACCCCGTACGATTTTGAATCAGGCGGCGATCCTGAACATATACCGAATCTTACGTGGGATGGTTTGAAGCAGTTCCACCGCGACTATTATTCGCCCGCCAACTGCCGCATATTTTTGGCGGGGAACATTACAACCGAAAAACAGCTTGACTTTTTGAACGATAACTTTTTGTCTGCGCTGGATGCGGGAAATAAGTGTGATGCGATTTCCCTTACGCCCCGCTGGGAAAAACCAAAGTCTTACAATGTTCCCTGCCCGGCAGGCGCGGATCAAAAACCCACCGTGCTTGTATCGTGGCTGTGCGGGGATTCCAGCGACATGGACGAATCGCTTAATCTTGCGGCGCTCACGGAAGTGCTCATGGGGCACGACGGATCACCGCTTACAAGGGCGCTTATTGAGTCCGGGCTTGGGGAGGATCTCTCACCCGCATCAGGGCTTGAAGGGGAACTGCGCGAAACGTCGCTGTGCGTTGGGCTTCGCGGGCTTGCGGTGGAAAACTCCACAGATGAAAACTCCGTAGCAGAAGCGGCGGAAAAAGTGCAGGCGCTTATTCTCCAAACGCTTGAGCGCCTTGCAGAAGACGGCATTCCAAAGGAAGAAATTGAAGCGGCGCTTTTGGGGATGGAGTTTTCCCACCGTGAAATCCGCCGTTCAGGCGGCCCGTTTTCCCTTGTCTGGATGCGCCGCAGCCTGCGTGCGTGGCTGCACGGTGGCACTCCGTGGGACAGCCTCCTTTTTACGCCTGCCCTTGACTCATTAAAGCGCCGCATCGCCGGAGAAGACCGTTACTTTGAAAACCTGATACGCCGCTATCTTTTGGATAATCCGCACCGTGCCCTTATCATCATAAAACCCACCGAAGGCTTTCAGGAAGAAAAGGAAGCCGCTCTTCACAGCCGTCTTTTGGAAATCGACTCTTCGCTTGGTGAGGAAGAGCGGCAGGTCATTGCGGAAAAAAACGAGGAGCTTAAAGTCCAGCAAGAAAAGGAGAATAGCCCGGAAGCCCTTGCCTCCATTCCGCATCTTTCCCGAAGCGACTTGAAAGCAGAAATCGAAACGGTGAAACGGGAATACGATGATGCATCAGGAGTTCCCGCACTGGTTAATCCGATTTTTACCAACGGGATAAGCTACGTAAACCTCGCTTTCCCAGCCGACGTGTTTCCCCCGGAAGATTATCCGTGGTTTCCGTTTTTTGCCAAGGCGATAGTTTCGGCCGGGCTTCCCGGCATGGATTACGGGGAAGTTTCAACCTTCATGGCACGCACAGTCGGCGGCTTAAACACCATGCTCCAAACAGGTTCGCCTGTTCCCGATTCCGCGCGGATTCCCGCTTCGCCTGAATCTCCGCTTTTTAGTGCAGGCGGCGCACTTGGCGATGTAGTTGGCAGGGACTGGATTATTTTCCGCCTTAAAATGCTGGATGAAAAAATTGCTGCGTCTTTGGACTTGTCACACAAGCTCATCACAAGCGCTGATTTTTCTGATTTGAAGCGTCTGCGCGATTTAGCGCTTGAGATGAAAAACGACCTTGATTCCAACATGGCACCCGCAGGACATATGTATGCTTCAAGCCGGTGCAGCCGCCTTTTTTCCCGCTCCCGCTGTGTAGAGGATTTGTGGTCAGGCATTGACCAGATACTGTTCGCACATAAACTCGTCACTTTGGATGCATCAGAAATCTGCGATAAACTCAAAGCGCTTCAATCCCGCCTGCTCGGAGCCGGGCTTTTACTTAACGTTGCAGGAGGCGCTCATGCGGAAGTCTTGAAAGAAGCGGGCAAGCGCTTTGGCGGTTTCGGCGCACCTGCTCCGCGTAATCCTCAAGCCTCAAAGATAGAACGTTTCACCGCGCTTTCGGCGTTTGGCGCTGCGGCAGGCAAAGGTGAAGTTTTTGCCTCGCCATCACTTCAGGTGGGTTTTGCCGCCGCAACGCTTAAAGCAGCCCCGTTCGCCTCGCCGCAGCAAGCCGCCGACCTCGTAGTCTCCCACCAGCTTTCCACAGGGGCGTTATGGGAAAACATCCGTATGAAAGGCGGCGCTTACGGGGCTTTCGCTACACCGGACAGTCTTGAGGGGATTTTCTCCCTTGCCACTTACCGGGATCCAAATCCCCTGCGCTCTCTGGAAGCTTTTTCCTCGATATTGAAGGAAGCGGCAGAGGGCAAACCTTCCCTCGATGATGCTGCGGCAGAAGCCGCTTTAACAAAAGTTGTGATCGGCACGTATGCAAGGGAAACAAGTCCCCGTTCGCCCGCCGGAAAAAGCCTGGCTGATTTTCTGCGCTTCCTTTACGGCATAGATGACTCTCACCGCTTAAGGCGGCTTAAAAACCTTGTCGCGGTAAACGAAGCAGAGGTGAGCGCGGTTTTCAAGCGGCTTGCAGAAGATGCTGACAACGCCAACGCGGTGATCATCGCGGGGAAGGCTGAGGCGGAAAAGGCGGCGGCGTTGCTTGGCATGGAATTACGCCAGTTGCCAGTGTAGTGATTAAAAGCGCCATTTTGCCTTTCCGGGGTTTTGAGTTCTCCCCGGAATTTTTCAGAAGCGTGGGGCAATTTGCAAAAGCCTCTTACGAAAACTGCTTGCTTGCCGCGTTCATTAAAGACGAGCGAAAGGTAATTTTTTTGATGGGCATTTTGTCTTTTAAAAGCGCGTGGAAAAGCTCGCAAAGATTTTCGCAGGTGGAAACCTTTTTGGTAACAACTATTCTGTACTCAGGGTATGACCATGCAAGAGGATGGTCTATCTTCTTAAGGGGAACACAGTGTTCCGGGTCGTTGGTAATTCCCTCCTTCTTGTAGACAGCCAGAACCGCGTCAAGTAAAGGGTCACCTTCCTGAAACAATGTTGCATGATGAAAGTGATCACAAACCTCCCATGCCTTTTTAAGCCCTTCCTTACACGCGTGTGCAAACCCTGTAACAGGATCCACGACATCTTCCAGTTCAATGTTTAAAAGCCCTGAATGTCCGTGCAGGTGTTTTGCCTCGCACTTCCAGTGCATAAACCTGTGCGCGTACTGGAAATCCAAATTTACGATTGATGTGTACTTTTCGTTCATAGTTTTTCTCCTTACTTGTGAGTGTACAAAAAATTCTAATGCGCATGAATGAATAAGTCAATTTTTTTTACGAAATTTGTCAAAAATTCCAGCCGATGGTATATTCAGATAAACTTACAGTG
>JAIRQD010000183.1:0-2800 GCA_031256655.1 Treponema sp. | reverse complement strand
GGAGGCGATGCCGGAAAGCTGGTTGTATTCAGGATAGGTGTGTATCGCAATGTGGCTTGTATCAAGGTGACCAACCACTGTAGGAGAAACCGGCACTTTTGGCACAGGCGTTATTTGGTCTTCATTAAGAAGAGCAACCACACTTGCCCCGCGGGGTTCGTAATCCTGCGTTGAGACATTAACGAGCCTCGCTCTGATGATGCGTGTAATCTCTTCCACGATGGTTTCCAATCGTTTTGAGTTGTATTCCTCATCAATATATTCAAGATACTCAATCTGTGATTCTGTCGATCTTGCATAACAAACATCATAAATGTTAAAACTCAAAGACTTTGTCAGATTGTTAAAGCCTTCCAGTTCTATTTTCCTTCCCCTAACGTGTCCTACCAATTCTTGTACCTTCTTCCATTGCTGTCTGCGTCCTTTTTTTCACAAAAATACACATAACGCATTACGCAAAAATAGTCAATGGTAGTTTTTGTGGAGGCAGTTTTACCATATAATGTACATGCCGCTGCGACTTTACCGTAACAGGGGCTAGATATACTGAAAGTTATACGGTAGTATTTTGGTGTGATATGAAAAAAATAATACATGTTGATAATAGTAGTTTTTTCAGAAAGTTTATGGGCAGCTTTCTGGCAAGAGAGGGCTTTGAAGTGGAAAGCTTTGATAACGCCCAGGACTCGACTTTGGCTATCAGCAGTGGTGCCGTTGACATGGTTATTTTGGGTTTGACTTTTGCGGACGCTGAAGGTGATGAATTTCTCAAAAAGGTACAGAATTCTTTTTCAGGACCCATAATTGTTGTCAGCTCCAGTGTGAAAAAACACGAAGCGAAACTCATGTCATACGGTATCAAAGACGCTATCTGCAAGACCGGTGCCTGGCAGGATCGTCTCAGGCTCCACCTTTCTGCTTTGAAATAATACCCACACGCTTAATGAAAATTCACCAAACCCGCTTCACGTGCCCAGCGCATCGCCTGGTTGAACTCCGCCACAGTAATTCGCCTGTCCAGCGGCGGGTAATCGTGCGCCCTGAACATGGGTCTGTACTGACCCATGATGTTGACATGGGTGTCGGCACCGAGCTCAGAGACAACCCAGCGGACGAAAGCATCAGCGCCCCCAAGGTTTTCAGGCATTACCAGATGTCGCACGACCATCCCGCGGTACGCTATGCCGCCGTCCGTCAGGAGCGCCCCGCCGACTTGCCGGTGCATCTCCTTAATGGCAGCAGCGGCATGGATAACATAGTCCGGCGCGCCTTGCGAAAAGCGGGCGGCAATGGTTGAGTCCTGATATTTAAAGTCCGGCTGGTAAATGTCAACAACGCCATCAAGCAGCCTCATCACTTCAAGCGAATCGTAGCCGCTGGTATTGTAGCACAGCGGCACATTCAGCCCGCCGGCGATGGCAATACGGAGCGCGCTTACAAGATGAGGCACAAGGTGTGTGGGCGTAATAAAACTGACATTGTGCAAACCCCTGCGCTGGAGATCCAGCATGATGCCGGCGAGTTCAGCGTGGCTGGTCTGCCTTCCATCGCCGCGGTGGGCGATTTGCCAGTTCTGGCAGAAAACGCACAGTAAATTGCAGTTGGACAAGAAAATTCCACCGGAACCGCGGGTGCCGCGAATCGGGAGCTCGTTTCCGAAGTCAGGACCGAAGGAGGCAACCCTGAAGCTTCCGGCGGCGGAGCAGACACCCGCTCTTCCTGCTGAACGGTTGGCTCCGCACAGGCGCGGGCAAAGGCGGCAGGGATCGTACAATGCCCAAAGCGCCCGTTCGCGGCGTTCAAGTTCACCTGAACGCTCCAGGTCAATGTACCTTGCCGGTCCGCGGCGGACAGCGCCAAAATGCCCACCCCTGTCAGGCACCCCGCCTGCGAACAAGTTCGTTACGAAACCGGCACCACCAAGAGCCGCCGTTGCAGTCCCCGCACCTATAAGGCATTTTTTTATAAACTCTCTTCGGGATAGGGCCATGTCTACCTCCTGAACTGAAAGCTTGTAATCACCTTATTATAAACCAGTTGTGCTTTTTTCAAAACCCCCAATCCGCAAGCTGTTTGCGCGTTCCCAATAGATGATTAATACCAAGGGCGGTCAGAGGTTTTGCTGTATTTTTTTTACTGAATCGCTAAGTGTCTTGTCAAAAGAAATCTTTAATGATACCGAAAGATCCCGAAGGCATTTATTAACCACGCTTGATACATCCGGTGACACAGTTTCCTGATGTTTGAACAATTCAAAAACTTCTATTTCAAGGGCATTTGCGAGCTTTACAAGAGAAAATGAAGAAACCCACCCCTTTCCCCTTTCAATGTCGGACAGATAATTCGTCGATATATCCATTTTTTCAGCAAGCTTTTCTTGCGACAAGCCTTTTCTGGTGCGGAAACGTTTGATGTTTTGACTTAAAACACCACGTAAAGTCGCCTCGTCTATATTACCCATTCCATCACCTTGATTTAAATATTATGCCATAGGCTTGACATGATTATAAACAAGTGTTACCATGTTTTTAAGCTACAGGTATTACCCGTAGGTTGATATTTTGTAGATTTTTCGGGTGAGGTATTTTTTCAGAAGTGATTCTTGAGGCTGAAAAACCGCGCACGCCGGAGATTCAGGTAAGGGCTTCGCGGTTGTCGCTACCGAAATACGCAAGCTGGCTCACGTCAAACGCATGAATATTTTGTATTGAGGTTTTTTGCTGTTTTTGGGGTTTTCAGCATGAAAAAATGCCCGGTGAAGAAGTACTTTTAACGGGCTTTTTTGTAAAACAGGGATTTA
>JAIRQD010000133.1:0-2628 GCA_031256655.1 Treponema sp. | reverse complement strand
CTGGCGTTCCTTGCGTACAACATAAAACGTGCGATAAACATACTAGGATGCGTGAAATTGATAGAGAGGATGGCATGACCGGGTTGGCAAATCCCTAACATATGGTATTTTTTGGATGCCGTCCACTTTTAGCGGAAGAGAAACCGGTTAGCCAAAAAAAGTTCTCACACAGTCTGGTTCCCGTACTACCTACGGCTTTTGTCTGACTAATGCTATTTTGCTCAACAAATTATGATGCTGATTATAAGGTTCTGCATCTCACCCCGCTTCGCGGGCTTGTACTAAGGCGTTTTACCCTATCACCATAATTCAATTTGACAGGATTCTGCTGTGCAATAGCCGGATAATTGCCAGATGGGGCGGATCGGAGGGTGAGGAGCCCATTTGCGCAGGATTCCCCGCAGAGGAGACGATAAGCTTTCTGTAGGAAAGCCGGCTCTGCCGAACCGAAGGTTCGCCGGATCCTCCAAGCGGGCGACGAGTCCCTTCTATACGCCCCACAGGGTGTTATTCAGGATATTTACCAACATAGTTTTGTCAAACTGAGAATTGCTGTAGCGAAAAACGGACAAGCTCACTCAGGCGAAACCTCTGTTTCGGTCTCCGGTTTTTCCCCTTCCTGCTTCGCTTGCTCAGCCCGTTCCTGGCTCTCCCGTTCCGCTTGTTTCGCACGAATCGATTTTCATGTACCAAGCAAAAACGAAACCGGCTCCATAATCGGGATGTTTTCGCACACGATTTTGATAATGACCGTCATTGGAACAGCCAAAACCATTCCGGCAAAACCCCAAATCCAGCCCCAGATTGCAAGGGAGGCAAGAATGACCAGCGGCGAAATACCAACGTGTTCGCCGACAATCTTCGGGTCGAAAATGTTGCACAATATCAGGTTTACCGCAAGGATAATCGCGACCACGATAATTATGGGAACAGGGTCAGGCCAGAACTGAATGAGCGCGAACGTGGAGATAACAACGCCCGCGGTAATGCTTCCCAGGTTGGGGATAAAATTAAGGAGAAACTGCAAAACGCCCCACACCACGGCGAACTCAAGCCCGATAAAATAAAAACTCACCGCAAATATCACGCCGTTTGCCAACGAGATAAAAAACTTTGCCGTCAGATACCGCGTAACCTGCGACATCAAATCGTGTCCCATTTTGTCTATGCGCTGTGAGCGGTTGGCAAAGGCTGTCTCAAGTTTTTCCTTAAAAAAACTTGCTTCAAGCAGCAGAAACACCACAAAAAGAATCACAATTACCGCGCCGATGATGAACTGCAACAGCATATTGGAAAGGGAAATGGCAAAGTCGCGGGCAAAAGTGCGAATACCCAACTGCGCCCAGAGGTTTTCAAAAAACGTCAAATCTTCATCAAAAGGCAGATCAAACAGGCGGGCGATATAGGTGTAAATCTCGATAAGGCGGTCTTCGTATTGCGGAAATTGGTTGACAACCATAACACCCGATGAAAAAAGGATCATGCCGAAGACGTACAAACCGGCAACAATTATGATGACTGCAAGAATTATCGATAAGGCGCGGGGAGCGCGTATGGTATCGAGTTTTTTTATCAGCGGGAACATAACAAACGCCAGAAGGACAGCGATGGTAAACGGCAAGGCTACCGAGGAAGTCAACCGCAGAACGCCGCCCGCGATAATGCAGCAGATAAACACCATGAGAAAAAAAATGGCGCGGGGGGGATCAAAGGCTTTTGTACGGTTTTCCACTATTTCTGCTCCTGCTCTTTATACCAGTTATAATGCCAAGCGGTCTGTTTTGCAACGAGGCGCGCTTTATACATGAGGCTCACGAAGTAAACAATCATAAATGCTTTAAAGTAACCCTTTGCCAAATGCCTTCGTGGGCGTTTGCGCTAACGGCGAGCCTTCTTTTTGAGTGTCCGAAGGTTTTTCCGCACGCGCTCGGCAAGGCGGAAAAGACGGTAGGGAAATGGGCGGCAGGGAAAATCCCAGCTTCCCGGTCTGTGGATAATTCGCCCGCCGAAACCTGTTTTAAAAAGGTAAAGCCCCGCCATAGGGTGAGCGGGATCGGCGTTTGGCGGAATCCCGAAAAGGTCGTATTGACCGCAGCCTGAAGCTTTTGCGTCTTCCAGCGCCTTTACTTGCAGCGCGTACGGCGACATGAGGCTCCGCTTTTTATCGGAAGATGCCCCGTACATATACACAGCCTCAAACCCGCGAAAAAGGGTAACAATGCCTGCAAGCACATCGCCTTCATGTTCGGCAAGGTAAAGGCGCACGTCAATGCCGTTTTCTTCCGCCTTGTTGGCAAGGAGCGTTTGATAATACTCACTCCCGTGAATGGCGATGCCGTCCCGCCGTGCCGTTTCTTTTAAAAGGTCATAAAAAACGCCAATTTCCTCCGGCAAGGCACGCCGCACTGTCACTCCCTTTTTTAGCGCAAGGCGCGCGTTGTAGCGCCATTTGGGCTTCATCTGCGCGAGTATATCTTCAAGCGGCGGGCTTAGGTCTATAAGAACAGAGTCGGGGGCTTGTATATCCGCGCTTGAGCGGACAAAGGGGCTTGGTATAGGCGGCGGCAGTGAGTCTTTGCCTTCGGTATACCACGGCGGGTCAAAGCGGATAAAAGCGGTGTCAGGTGA
>JAIRQD010000013.1:0-15345 GCA_031256655.1 Treponema sp. | reverse complement strand
CTTATTAGTTTTATACCTGCTTCAGCATACTCTTTGATTGCCTGTTTTTGATTAAAAACATCAAAGGAGCTGACATGCAGCGCGTTTTCGCGGATGCCTTTTATGTCATCCGGCTTGTTAATTCTGACGATAATATCGCAGAACTGATAACCCTCATCAAGAGTGGAAACGATTTTTGCTCCGTCCGCTGAATAAGCGGCATCGTTATAACCCACGTTGTCGCCTGCGCCATTTTGCACGGCGATTTCATATCCCAAAGCAGCCAACGCTTTCACGTCAGAGGGAACCAGTGCTGTACGAGTTTCGTCTTTGACTGTTTCCTTGCATAAAAAAATCTTATTCATATTTCCTATCGACCTGCTCCTAAAATAAAAATAATTACAGACATACATCCGTAAAACGCTTTGCAGCCATCACAGCAAACATCTTTAATCGGGGTTGACAGACCAAAATGATGAAAATTATTAAAGTATCAATATGAGGCAGTTCCCATTCTGTTGTTTTCACAATACTTTGTCAAGTATTTTCTTAAATATTTTTTGAATTTTTGTATTTTTTTTGGTTTTGCAGTATTTAGATATATTCCCGATTTTTACAGTTTTGAGAAAATCGCGCCTTGCCCTTGCCCAGCGGTCAAAAAATTACTATGATGATTTACTGTTCGCTCCATGCGGGCGGCACATAAAAACCGGAGGAGAAAAATATGCCTGAAAGAAAGATTATTATTATAGGCGCTGCCGGACGGGATTTCCACAATTTTAACACGTTTTACAGGGATAACCCCGCTTACAAGGTTGTCGCTTTCACTGCCGCCCAGATCCCCGACATTGCAGGCCGCAAATATCCTGCATCCCTTGCAGGAAGCCTGTACCCGGAAGGAATCCCCATCTACGACGAAGCCGACCTTGAAAAGATAATCGTGGAGCTTAACGCGGACGAATGCGTTTTTTCCTACAGCGATGTGCCATATTCGTTTGTCATGGGCGTGGGAGCGCGGGTAAATGCCGCCGGAGCCGCTTTCACCATGCTTGGGCACAAAGGCACAATGCTTAAAAGCACAAAGCCTGTTATCGCTGTCGGTGCTGTGCGCACGGGCTGCGGCAAAAGCCAGACTTCCCGCCGCATTGTTGAGGCACTTATGGCGAAGGGGCTTAAAGTCATCGCCGTCCGACATCCAATGCCTTACGGAGACCTGGAAGCGCAGAAAGTGCAGCGTTTTGCATCAATCGAAGACCTAAAAAAACACAACTGCACGATAGAAGAAATGGAAGAATACGAACCGCACGTAGCGCGCGGGAACATAATTTATGCCGGCGTGGATTACCAGGCGATTTTGAACGCGGCGGAGAACGACCCCGCAGGATGCGATGTGATCCTCTGGGACGGCGGCAACAACGACTTCCCGTTCTTCAAGCCTGACCTGATGGTCGCTGTGACAGACCCGCACCGCCCCGGACACGAAAAGTCCTATTACCCCGGCGAAATCACCCTGCGCCTTGCCGATGTTGTGGTGATCAACAAAATTGACAGCGCGGATTTTGAGAACATCCAGACCGTGCGTGCCAACATCCAAAAGATCAACCCGCGCGCCGTGGTGGTGGATGCGGCTTCCACAATCAGTGTGGACAAACCTGAAGTGATACTCGGAAAGCGCGTGCTTGTAATCGAAGACGGTCCTACACTCACACACGGTGACATGAAAATGGGAGCGGGCATAGTTGCCGCGCGGCGTTTTGGCGCGGCTGACATCATCGATGCGCGGCCATACGCTGTCGGGAGGATTGCGGAGACTTACCGCATCTATCCTGACATCGGCACACTGCTTCCGGCGATGGGCTACGGCGAACAGCAGATGAACGATCTGTCCGCAACAATCGAGAAAACCGATTGCGATTCTGTGATCATCGCTACGCCCATAGACCTGCAACGGGTGATAAAAATCAACAAGCCCTGCACGCGCGTGGAATACAGCCTGCAGGAAATCGGCCGCCCAAATATGGACGATGTATTGGTCAATTTTGTCAAAAAGAGCTAGTTTGTGCAAAACTTCACAGTCTTACTATTGACTTTTCTTACGAGAAAGCGTAGAATAGCTTGACCTATGCTGCCCTTTTAAGGTGTCGGTTAGGTATTTCAAAGACTAAAGGAGCCAGATATGCCTATTGATTTACCCAAAAGCCCTAATGTTTTTCACCCTGAAAAACCTAGCGCGGTAGGTTCGCGCAATTCACTCGCTCAGGAATACCGTGATCAACAAACGGAAGTCAACCAATTGTTGGAGGAGGAAACCAACAAAGTTATTCATCACCTAACCGCCAAACTTCCAAAAGATGTTTTGGAACGCCTTGATGTGATGGGCGGCTTAAAAGAAAAGCTGGACAACTATTTCAACCAGAACTACCAGAATATGTTCAACCGTTACATGGTAACAACGGAAGACGAGATGGTAAAAAAGGTCAGGAATTTCATCGACAAGGAAGAAACTAAAGTTCTTTCGCGGTACACCCCTGATGAAATTGCAAGGCTTCTGGATGCAATAGGCGGCGCCGACAAATTTAACACAGGCGAAATTGAAAAGTCTATCGTTAACATGTACGGTCACCTTCAGGGGCATGTGCAGAGGGGCGTGAACGAACTTGAAACCATGACCAACAGCCTTTTGCGTCAGAAAACTGACACCGGCGCGTTTGTCCGTGGGCAAAATGCTTATTCAGTGGTGAAGTGCTCGTTTAAAGACAATTTCCAGAAACCCATTAACGTGACGGACGTGAAAATGTCCATCAATATTCTGGACTCAGAACTTATAAGCCCGCTTTTCCATTACCAAGTGACTGTTGAGTACCTCATCAAGGACCTTTTGAGCAAGTACCTTGTTGACCTTATCGATAAAGAGATGGAAAAAGTCAAAGATGAGCGCATGGATCGAGGGCTTGAAGAGCTTTCGGATAGTGAAATTCTCTTCTCTAAGCTTGCCAAAGTGGAGGATCATACTGACGATTCCAAAGAGGATCCCAAGTCCAAACGATACAAGATGCTGTCCAAAAACCTCATGGATAAGCTTTCTGATCTTCGTGCAGAAATCGATCCTGATACATTTGACCAGATGAATATTCGTGAGAACCTGAAAAAAATCGTGGATCTTGAAAACTTGAGAAACCGCGGGTTTAATACCGCGATCAATTCCATCACCTCGATTTTGGACACGTCCAAGATGGGCTATCAGTACATCGAAAATCTTAAAAATGCCCGCGAGTTGCTAATCCGTGAGTATGAAGACACCGACAGCGCAAACCTTCCGGATGAACGCTATCAAATTAAAATGAAGTATTTGGACAGCGCGCAACTTATCGAAGAGCGCAAAGCTTACGATGTGCAGTTGAAGAGTTTTGAAACTGAAGTTCAGCACGTTTGGGACACAATCATGGTAATATATGAAGATTCCAAAGGCTGGGGAAAAATTGTCGATTTTAACGATCTTGCTACGAAAAAGCGGAAAAAAATTAAAGCAACCATCAAAGACAAAACCGGCGAGCCGGTATATCAAGACATTGACAAAGTTTGGGATGAGATTTCGTTTGTCAAGCCTGCTGAAACCGAGGTGGAACGTTCCAACCGTACGTACATCTTTGAGAAGGAGAGGGTGAGCCGGCAGATAATTTTGATGCGCCAAAGACTTAAAAGTGTGTATGATTATCAGTACCCGATTGAGCGACGGGTTATTGAAGACAGGCTTTTCTTCCTTGAGAGAGAATATTCTCACTTCGATTACATGATTAACCCCTACCACATACAGCCGGGCTTGATCCTTGATATTGACATTACTTCCATCAAACGGAAAAAAGCGACCCTTAACAGCATGGCAAATGTTTTAAATGAGTTCCTTCATGGTGTGTCAAAGGGCTTCCAGGATGCCGCTTTTGCCTCATTCACCCGTCGCCGCTCGACTGTCCGCGAGGATATTAATCAGTCTTTCGGCACTATGCCTTCAGATGAGGACCAGCTTGTGGCAAAAACTCCTGTAGCCCCATCCTACTTGGATATACTTAATGCAGAAACACGAGAGCAAGTTCCTGCGATTGAAGCGCCGAAGAAGGGTTCGGGCAAAAAAGCAAAGGGTTCAGGTCTTTTGAAAAAAAGTAGCAAACTATTGCGGTCACCCAAAAAAAAGTAACTTAGGGTAACGTAGCATAAAAAACCCCCCGAAAACGGGGGTTTTTTTATGCTTAAAGTTTGTATGCACGCTTTTTAATAAAATTACGGTATTTTTCAGGATCACTTTTAAAGGCAACAACGGGTGAAATGGGATATTCCTGGGTTTTATCCAGCGCCAAGGACGCTTCCATAATCAGCCTGTTTGAGTCTATGAGCCTGCCGGAACGGGAACTTAAACCAATAAAGAGTTTGGCCTTACCGAAAGCATCCGGCAGTTTGGCAACAACCCTGTTTTGGAACTCTTCGCACTTTGCCATCCCACTTTCAAGGTCGACGCTTGGTATGATGACCGAAATACCGTCCTCACCTTTTTCAAAGATTAAATCCCTCATGATGAAAAATGATACCGCCTCATCGGCAAAAAGGCGGTATTGGTCATCTGACAAATTTCCGCCATACTTAAACTCCATCACAATAAGAACGAGATCTTGTTCAGAAGCCGCACAGCGGTGAATTTCTGATGAAAGACGGTCAAATGTATAAGATTCCCAGCCAATGTTGGAACGGGGAGAAAAAAGCCCCTGCGGACTATCTTCACTTGTGTCAAAGGATTCGGTATTAAAATCTTCGGTTGTAAACTCCTCTGTGAATTCTTCACTTGAAAAATTACCGGTTTCCGGTTCCACGCCTGTAACCTCTTTGGCAGCTTCGCCAAAATCAAAGGGATCTTCGGCTTCATGCGTACTAACAGCGCCGGTCTGGGCAAACTGGTAATGCTGTCTTTTTTTCCCGATGAGCTCAATCAAAAGCGTAAAAAAAGCGATTGCCAAAGCAGCAAGAACTGCCAAAAGCGTGTCACGCAAAACACTGACCAAAAAAGTGTTGTTTATGGTGCTGTGAATTGCCTGGACGTTTGCGTGCGCCTGGTTTTCAATCCTGAGCGGCAAAAAAAACGGCTGGCTTGGAAAACCTATGCCGCTTCTAAAGCGCGGCGCATTTCCTGCCCAGATTATGCCGCTTCCGGGAAAACGTTCAAAAAACAAATCGCCTGATGAGCTAAAAATTATCGCGGCTGTGAGCGTTTGGGAAGAGCCTATAAATTCCTGAATACTTATGTTATATGCCTGGCTTGGAAAACCGTAAAACACCGCATTTGATGTCGCCCTTTCGGCAAGCTGCATAAACTCCCTGTGCGCCAGGTTACGGCGATCTGCAATATCCATGACAATGCGGAATGCCCCGAAAGCCACCGCCCCGATGTAGATAAAAATGCATAACGTTGCAATTACCGAAGATACTTTGGAAGTCCTTCCTGAAACATCCATGCTTATTCCTTTTAAAAGATTATCCCGATATTAAGCTCCGGAACACTAAGGAATCATCGATTCCTTAAGCCTTTGTGAAATTTTCGGCATTTGAGATAAAATAATGAGAGGAAAGAAAACTCAAAGTTTCCCTGTTTTAAGGCTCTCCAATCCTTATGTAGCGCCAAATCGCAGTCGTTTCCTGCCCAAGCCGCCAAAACCCAACTGAACGCACACCCATCCTCTTGTACATATCAAGCCTTGTGGCAAGGGAAACTTCGTCCTCAAAATACACGGTTACGGTTACCGGGACTTGGTATGTGAAAGTTGGAACGCCGTCCGCCCGCCTGATCTCCTGCACGCCGTGTTCGGCAATCAAGCGCCGAATGTCGTCATAGATAAAAGCGCGGTTGGTTGTTACGTTGCCCCAGCTTCGCCCGTAAAACGGCAGCCCCATAATGAGCATATCGGGTCCGATTACATCCAGGGAATGGCGGGCAACGCGGTATGACCACGGCATTGAGGCGATTGGCCCAGGCGCGCTTGTTGACCAGTGCTCATCGTACGCCATGACAAGGATGCGGTCAACGATTTCGGCGATTGTGGCGTAATCGTAAACATCGTTTGGCAGGGTGCGGGTTCTGGCGACAATGGCGACAGAGAGCATCCTGTCACCAAGCCCCGCGCGTAACTCACGCAAAAACGAGTGATACGCAAGGCGCGCGCCAGGCGGCACATACTCAAAATTGACTTGAAGCCCGTCAAAGGGAATGGAAGCCTGCAAAAGGTCGCGGATTAGCGCCTCGCGCTCCGCACTGCCTTCACGAAGCACAAAGTAACTGAGCGCCCATCCTGTGCAGGCGGCAACCAAATGCGTTCTGCCCTGAAAGCCCTGGAGATTTCTGTAATCCGGCACGCTGATTAACCTGCCATAGCGGTTTACGTTGGCGCCGAAATAGGCAATGTCTGTAACAGGCAAATCGGGGGTGAGGGCAAACTCCCTTCCCATCACAAGGTAACCCCACACTTCGCGGAAGTAAGAAACAGGCAGATCGCTTCCATTATCGACAAACGCAAACTCTTGCGGAAGCACAAACTGCTGCGGCAGAACTTCCGCCGCTCCATGCCCCGGTGAATGACAGCCGGATAAAATCGCGGCGCTTAAGGTGAATGCGATTAAACTAAAAAACGCAAGCCGGAAAGTGGGAGCGACTTTAAAAGGTTTTTTTACTCTCATGGTTTTATTTATATAGGCATGATTTGCCATTAGTCAAGTGAGCTTTTTTAAAATTTAAGTTTACCTTAAAAACCTGAAAAACATATAGCCGTACATCGAAACTGCGGTTATAATCAATATATGGGAATATTAGGGCGTCTTGGGAATGTAGTAAAAAGTTACCTCAACGATGAAGATTTAGGTTCAATTTTCAAATATGACAGCAGTTCAAAAAGCGGTCATTCCAAAAGCGCCGGTTATACTCGCCACGGCGATCCGGATTTAAACGCCGCCTACGAAGAGCTAAACGATTTTCTAGGAGGGGAGAAAACAAGTTCGCAAAAGTCAAATTCGCAGGGGACAAAAGATGAGTCAAAGGGAAACTCAAGCTCTTTTTCGCATATGCCTGAAGAATTGCGAAAGGACTTTGACGAATTGGGCGTGAAGTATGATTCGACGGCGGCTGAATGTAAAGCGGCGTACAAAAAGATACTTAAAGCCTACCACCCTGACCACCATGCCGGAAACGCCGAAGCCGTGCGAATCGCGACGGAAAAAACCGCCAAAGTTAATGCCGCATATACGCGCATTGAGAAATGGCTAAAAACGAAAAATGGCTAAATGCTCAAAGATTTCTTGTGCCATTTTACACATTTGCGCCGATAATGTATGATGGGTAATCCGTCAGGAAGGGTAACGAATGGATAAAAGACATTTTTTTGGAATTTTATTTGTTTTCCTCACCGCTTCTTTGTTCGCTCAAGCAGGCTTGCGGATAATTGTTGAGGAAGGTGCGGACGGATTTGTCATTACGAGCTCTGAAGGAAGGGCAACTGAATTGACAATCCCCGAAGAGATCAACGGAATTCCTGTGGTCGCCATTGGCGAAAACGCCTTTATCCGCAGCGGTCTAACCATGGTCAGCATCCCTGACTCTGTAGTGGAAATCGGCGACGGCGCGTTTTCGCACAACGAATTAAGCGCTTTGGCAATTGGCGAAAACGTGATTACCATTGGCCGCGGCGCGTTTTCCAATAACCGCTTAACGTACATCACGCTGGGGCTAAACGTTCAGACAATCGGCGTTGGCGCGTTTTCAGGCAACCATCTTTCAACCCTTGTTATTCCTGACAGCGTTGTTACCATAGAGTCTTACGCGTTTTTTGATAACAGGCTTACAACAATAACGATTCCCGACAGCGTTATTACCATTGGAGAGGGCGCGTTTTCAACAAACCGCCTTTTCACCGCAATCATAGGTAACAGCGTTGAACAGATTGGAGACGGTGCGTTTTTTAATAACCAGCTTACTACCATTACAATTCCTGAAAGCATCAATGCGCTGGGAGCAAGAGTTTTTGAAAGCCGAATCACCAGAAGGGGCGCGGTTCCGCCTGTGAGTTTTATCACTATGGAGGGTGAGATTCTTTTCACAACAGCCAACGATTTTGACAGCTTTTTTGCCGCCACGGGGAGAAGGCCGGGAACGTATACTTTTACGATAGCGGACGGCTGGGCTTTTGTGGAGTGAGGTTTAGCAGTCGGAAGGGGTTTTGTCATTTTTTGCGAAATTGGGCAGCGTGAAACTTCACCTTGCGAAATTGCGCTGAAACGGATATAGTGTGTAGTATAAACGAAGGAGATGTTTATGAAGATTTTTTCGATGAAAAGGATGTTGTCGGTTTTAATTTTAGCGGCGGTGGCAGTTTGCGGTTCTCTCTTTGCCCAAGTTAATGTTTTTCAGCGTGCGCCGCATCAAACGTCTGAGTACCATTTTTTTAATGTCCACATAGAAAGAGTTTACGCGCACAGGCTGGGTTTTGTCGTAATTTATCGAAGGGGTCCGCACAATTTCGCAACCGCATTCATCCCTGAATACTGGTTCACTGAAGCAGGCGGCAAAGGTGAACTCGCTCCGGTTCGCGGAGGGACGTGGCCTTCAATGTCAGTTTTCACAAGGAACGGTGAATTCTCCCATGTGCGCCTGCGCGTCCACCAAAACAGAAGCCATCAGACTTGGGGCGTAGTGCCGTTTACCGTCAACATTGATGAGTTTTTTCAGGGTGTTGAAGATATAAGACTGCAGTTCTGACCTTGGTAACCGGAAAACAAAAACTGCGTGACAATACCAAAGTTTCCCATGTGCGTCAGGTTCACAATGAAGCGGGAGTTCCTCTGGCACAGAAAGTGCCGAGTGAGCTTTTGGATTTCATTCGCTGTGGCAGTTCGTTTATAGTTGCCGGGCATAAGGAACCTGACGGCGATTGTGTCGGAAGCCAGTTAGCCTTAACTTCGGTTTTGCGGCGTATGGGCAAACAGGCAATAGCCTGCTCCCCCGGTCCTTTTAAGCGCCTTGAAATTAAGCCGTTTGAACATCTTTTTTCCAAGCCGCCGCCTGGCGTTCAAGACACCCGTGTGATTATTGCCGACTGTTCAACGGCAAACAGACTTGGAGACTTGCAGCCGCTTTTGGAAGGCTTGCCGACAATGGTAATCGATCACCATGAAAACGCCTGCGAACCGCTTTTATACGACGGTTATTTGGACGGCGAGGCTTTCTCAACCACATATTTAGTTCACCGCGTTATTTATGCGCTGGGGCTTTCACCAAACAAAGAAGAAGCCGAAATGCTTTTTTTGGGTCTTTGCACAGACACTGGCTTTTTCCGTCATGTGGAAGGAAACTCTGGCGGCGCTGAAGTTTTTGAAACCGCCGCCGATCTCGTCCGCTGCGGCGCTGACCCGAAAGCGGCTTTTGCCGCAATGTACGGCGGCAAAAGCCTTCGCTCGCGCAAACTTATAGGTCAAATACTTTTAAACGCGGAATCCCTTTTTGAAGGCAGGCTTATCATTAGCTGCGAAGGGCAAGCGGAAACCAAAACCTACGGCGCAGAAAGCCGCGATTCTGACACCTTGTACCAGCTCTTGCAATCGGTTGACGGAGTGCAAGCCATTGTTATAATCCGCCAGGAAAGCCAGGAAAATTGCACTGTTGGTTTTCGCTCACGCGATTGGGTTGATGTTGGAAGCATAGCCGAATCCTTTGGCGGCGGCGGGCACAAAAATGCCGCCGGGCTTTACATACAGGGAACAATCGCAGAACTCAAACAAGAAATAATCAGGGCTTTTGAAAATATTTTTTAAGAACGAGCCGTTTGCAAAACTCGGTTTGTGCGAACTATTGGTTCGACACAAACGGCTTTTGTGCTATAATGCGGTTTATGGACATATTTTTAGTCTTTCTGGCTTTCGTTCTGCTTGTCTTCGGATTGGTTGGTGCAATTGCGCCGGTGATTCCCGGGCCGCCTTTAAGTTTTATAGGATTGCTATTGCTTCAGTTCAGCGGACACGCGGATTTTTCCGCTGTCTTTTTGGGCGCTTGGGCGGCGATTGCGGCTGTTGTAACCGTAGTTGACTATCTTTTGCCCGCGGTTATAACAAGACGTTCAGGCGGTTCACGCGCCGCCTCAATCGGATCGCTACTTGGGCTTTTGGCGGGGATGTTTCTTTTTCCGCCGTTTGGTGTGATTCTCGGCCCCTTCTTCGGCGCTTTTATTGGCGAACTCCTTAACAGGAACAACACCGGCAACGCTTTGAAAGTCGCTTTCGGCGCATTTGTCGCGTTTATGATAGGCACGGGCGTAAAGCTCGTGGTAAGCGGTCTGATGCTGTTTTATGCAATCAGGGTGTTTCTTTAATCCCAAACCCCAAGCCCGACAAGTCTTTTGGTAACTTCATCCGCCCAGCCTGAGTTTGCGCGTGGGTTGGCGGGGCTTGGGTGCAGTATCTGCGCCGATGTGAAGGAGTTACCGGAAAGAGCGTCAATGCGCTTTTTGGCAAAGCCGCCCACGCCAATTACCCATCGCGGGGAGAGCGCTTTGATTGTGGCAACAAGGGCGCGGTCACATATTTCAAAAAGCGCGGCGGCCTCATGCACGGGAAGTTTATCAGGGGTGATATTCGCGCCGTTTTCATCCATAAAAACAAGCGGACAGTAATTGGCGACATAGTGTTCGCGGAAAAAATCAGCCGCCGTTTCAAAACGCGCGCCAAAAAGCCCCCAAAGGCGGCGGCCTGAAACTTCTGACTTTGCGCAGGCAAAGCCCTCAATCGGGCGCTTTGGGTGTTCCCGTTCCGGCTTTTTGACTTCCGCCATTATTCCCATCCAATCCCTGACAGCGGTTATTTCCCCGAAAGGAACACCAGTCTGCGCCATGCCCCAGGGACCTGGATTCATCCCTAAGAATATCACTTTTTTGGGCACAGAACCTGAAAGCTCCAAATACTTATTGTGGGGAAGGGAAGCAAATAAAAGCGGGTTGTAAACCGCCGCAACCTTCCCGCCAAAGCGCAAGACATCGCATTCTTTGGCAAGGGAAGCGGAGATTTTTTTCAGTTCTGTGATGCTATCTATATTAGTGCTATCGCGCGGCATAGTTTAGCAAAGCATTACACCATCGAAGTGTAAATCGCCGTTATGGCTTTTTCGTCCAGATCCATGAAACCTGAAATTTTGCCTTTTACTGCGTCCACCGTGCGCTTTATCATTGCGGAAAGTTCCTCTGAAGAGCTGGGGATTCCCAGTTCGCCAAGCGTTTGCGGCATTTCGATTGAACGCAGCCAAGCGCGAAAAGCCTGAATGCCGGCATCAGCCGTTGCTTTAACGTCATCCATTTCCGCCCGCACACCGAAAACTGACACGCCAAACTGCGCAACGCGGGCAACTTGTTCAGGGCTTCCGTTATCCGCGATATACTGAAGCCACGCGGGCATTACCACCGCAAGCCCCGCGCCATGCGGCGTGTCGTAGTGCGCCGAAAGCTGATGCTCAAGCGGATGTTCCCCGCCGCGAATACCGGTTCTACCAATCCATGTCAAGTCGTTGTGGCTGAACGCGGCAGACATCATCAACTCAGCTCTGGCTTCATAATCATCAGGCTTCGCAATCGCAATGGGCGCGTATTTTAATACGGTGCGGATAAGCCCCTCGCAAAACTGGTCGCCCAGGTGGCATGAGAGGGAGTTTTTGGTGAAATAGCGCCCCAATGTGTGCGCCACAATGTCCGCGGCACCAACAGCCGTCTGATACGGCGACACGGAGTATGTCAATTCCGGGTTCATGATTGCGAAAACGGGGCGGCAGGGATCCCAATTAAAGCCAAATTTGCGTCCGCTTTCAATATCGTCAACGAGAACTGAAGACCGGCTCATTTCGCTTCCGGCGGCGGCTATAGTGTGGATGGTGCCGGTCGGCGCCATTTTTTCCGCCTGAGTGCCTTGGTAAAACTTCCAGTATTCTCCGTCGTTCGCCAAAGCAAGCGCAATCGCTTTGGCGGTGTCGATGGCGCTGCCCCCGCCAAGCCCAAGCAGGAAATCGATTTTTTCCTCGTTTGCGATTTTTATTCCTTTTTCCACATGGGAACGGCGGGGATTGGGCTGTACCGCACCAAACTCGACAAAGTAAAGCCCTTCCTCCTTAATGGAAGCTATAACCAGATCAAAAAGCCCGCTTTTTTTCACCGAGCCGCCGCCGTAAACGATCATTACCCGCTTTCCGCCGTGTTTGCGTATCATCTTTCCGGCTTCTTTTTCAGTGTCCTTGCCGAAAAGTACATCAGTATAAAGACAAAGGTTAAAATTAGAAAACATCTTCATTTTTTAGTACTCCTTTGTATGGCAAAACTGCCAAAGAATATGACGAATAACAGGTAGCAACCCTTGTATTTTTCGCCAGCGCGTACTAATATATAGTAAAATCTATTTCATTTAAAGAGGGATATCAATGGCTGAGAAAAAGTACGTAACCATTGAAGGTAACACGGCGGCAGCTCACGTAGCTCACGCCCTGAGCGAAGTAATCGCAATCTATCCGATTACCCCATCAAGCCAGATGGGGGAGCTGTCCGATCAGTTCACCACTCAGGGCAGAAAAAACATTTGGGGAGCTGTCCCCGATGTAGTGGAATTGCAATCTGAAGCGGGCGCGGCGGCGGCAGTGCACGGCGCACTTACCACAGGCGCGATGTCAACCACATTCACAGCTTCGCAAGGCTTATTGCTGATGATTCCCAGCATGTACAAGATTGCCGGCGAACTTACTTCCACCGTGTTTCATATTTCGGCGCGTTCATTGGCGACTTCAAGCCTTTGTATCTTCGGTGATCATCAGGACGTTATGGCATGCCGCCAGACCGGTTGGGCAATGCTTTCCTCCAACAGCGTTCAGGAAGTAATGGATTTAGCGCTTATTTCGCACGCTTCCACTTTGCGCTCCCGCGTTCCTTTTCTGCATTTCTTTGACGGCTTCCGCACCAGCCACGAAATGCAAAGTGTCGATGAGGCTTCTTTTGAACTTATGCGTGAAATGATCGATGACGATCTTGTTGCGGAACACCGCAAACGCGGTTTAACCCCTGAAAACCCCCAAATTCGCGGTACATCACAGAACCCCGACACCTATTTTCAAGGACGCGAAGGTGTAAATAAGTATTATGATGAATGCGCCGCCATAGTTCAGGCGGAAATGGACAAATTTGCCAAGCTGACCGGGCGCGAATACCATATTTTTGACTATTACGGTGCACCTGATGCTGAAAAAGTCATTATTATCATGGGTTCAGGCGCGGACACGGTTGAAGAAACCATTGATTACTTAAACTCTGAAAAGGGCGAAAAAACCGGCATGGTAAAAGTGCGCCTGTACCGCCCCTTTGACGCGAAAGCTTTTGTAAAGGCGCTGCCTTCCACGGTGAAAGCCATCGCCGTGCTTGACCGCACCAAAGACCCCGGCGCAAACGGCGAGCCGCTGTATCAAGATGTGCGTACAGCCATCGCCCAATTGCAGTTTTCCGGTGAATTTAAGGCAAATCCGCTTATTTTGGGCGGCCGCTACGGGCTTGGCTCAAAAGAATTTACCCCTGCTATGGTAAAAGCGGTGTTTGAAAACCTTTCCGGCAAAAAAATTGCCGGTTTCATGGTGGGCGTTGATGACGATTTGCAGGGTAAGAGCCTTGAATATGACAAAAACTTCTTTATCCATGACAAAACCATGTACGAAGCGCTCTTTTACGGGCTTGGTTCAGACGGCACTGTCGGCGCGAATAAAAACTCCATTAAGATTATCAGTGAGGCAAAACCGACCCTTCACGTGCAGGCGTATTTTTCCTATGACTCCAAAAAATCAGGCGGTTTTACCGTTTCGCATCTGCGCTTTGGCAATAGCAAAATCAGGCGTCCGTATCTTATTAACTCCGCTGACTTCCTTGCCTGCCACAAGTTTTCATATATTGAAATGTACGATATGCTTTCGCGGGTGCTAGAAGGGGGAACGTTCCTTCTTAACAGCCCTTACCACGCCGATGAAGTGTGGAAAGAGCTCCCGATGGAAGTACAGGAAAAGATCATTGCCAAGAAACTGAAGTTTTTCGTCATCGACGCGGCGGAAATTGCCCGCCAAACCGGCATGGGCAACCGCATTAACATTGTCATGCAGGCGGCGTATTTTAAGATTTCAGGTATTATTGAAGAGGCGGAGGCTGTGAGGCTCATGAAGCTGCACATTGGGGAATCCTACGGCAAAAAAGGCGCCGATATTGTGCAGAAAAATTACGCCACCGTTGATGCGGCGCTTAACGCCGTTGAGGAAGTGCATTATCCTGCAACTGCCGGGGATGGCAAACACACGAGAATGCCGTTTGCCTCCGCCAAAGATCCCTGGATTAAAGAAACCCTTGGTGCTGTGGCTTTCCAGTTTGGCGAAACACTCCCTGTGAGTAAAATTCCTGCCGACGGCACATTCCCGACAGCAACAAGCCAATACGAAAAACGCTCCGTTGCCGAGCGCGTGCCTCTCTGGAATCCTGCCGACTGCATCCAGTGCGGCATTTGCTCGCTGGTGTGCCCTCATGCCTGTATCCGCATGAAAAACGTCAACGCAGAGCAAGTCGCCAAAGCGCCTTCAGACTTTTTAACCGCCGAAATTAAACCGAAAGCCGTTGACGGAATGAAAGCGGCGCTGGCTATTGCCTGCGAAGACTGCTACGAGTGCGGTCTTTGTCTTACCGCGTGTCCAAGGACAAAAGATGACGGCAGTGCGCAGGCGCTTAAATACGTGCCGTATTCAAACGATCCTGAGTTTCACAAAAAGCAGGTCGCCATTTGGGATTACTTCCTGAGCCTGCCTGAAACACCGGTGGAAGGCGAACTGAGTAACCCGAAAGCGCTTGCCTACAAACGCCCGCTGTTTGAGTTCTCAGGCGCCTGCGGCGGCTGCGGTGAAACCCCGTACATTAAGCTTATGTCACAGCTTTTCGGCGACCGTTCGATTATAGGTAACGCCACAGGCTGTTCCTCGATTTACGGCGGGAACCTTCCCACCACGCCATACTGCAAAAACGCATCAGGGCGCGGGCCTGCGTGGTCAAACAGCCTTTTTGAGGACACCGCGGAATTTGCTTACGGCTTCAGGCTTACCAGCGACAAACTTTCCGAGCACGCACGCGACATGGCGGTGAAGGCAAAAGGCGAAGGCATTGCGGCGGCTATTATCGACAAAATTCTTGCCAACAAGCAGGAAAACGATGCGGCGATTGACGCGATGCGCGCAAGCGTTGACGAACTGAGAGCCGCGTTAAAAGGCGATTCAAAACCCACAGCGAAGATGCTGCTCTCACT
>JAIRQD010000190.1:0-7134 GCA_031256655.1 Treponema sp. | reverse complement strand
GCACGGCGGGAAAAAATGGGGAAAGCGGAAATTACAGTAACAGACGCCGCTGATTTTATAGCGCAAGAAATAGTCCGAAGAATATATTATAATAAAAACAAGGAGACATAATGAGCGATATCCACATTGTGGACATAGTTTTTTTAGTTCTCATCGCCCTATTGGTTATCCGCGGGTATATGAGGGGCTTTGTCACGGAGTTTTTCGCATGGGCATCGATATTGTTGTCAGTGTGGGTTGCGTTTTTACTGCATTCAAATGGAGCCGAATTTATTCGAGGCAGAATTATGGCGGACGTGGAGCTTATCCCCGAAATCCTTGCCTTTATCGGTATTTTTTTCATCGTAATGTTTTTTGTAAAAATGGTTCAGAATATTTTACATGATGTTATCTTTGGTGCAAGGCTCGGCGGCGCTGATAAGCTGCTGGGGGCGGCTTTTGGGCTTGTTGAAGGGCTAACCCTCACTGCGCTCATCTTTTTTCTTTTTAGCATTCAGCCGCTTTTTGACGCAACAGGCATAATCGAGGCCAGCACCTTTGCCCGAATCTTGCTCCCCATTATACAAGTTCCCATTGAGCGTGGCGTGGAAATAATAAACCCCGCGTATTCGTTTTTGTTGATTGAGCTGCCGGAAGCGGCGGCTTTTTTCGCATAGGTTTACCATGTTTGAAAACGTGCTTGGGCAGAGCGCCGCCGCCCAACTTGCCGCTGACATTCAGCAGGGCATCCTTGCGCCCGCGGTACTTTTTTCAGGATCTCATGCTTCCGGCAAGGGGACAGCGGCGCTGGAACTTGGGCGGGTCATTTCCTGCGAGGTTGAGACGGCAGATGCGTCACCTGCCGCCAAAGCCCACTGGCACTGCAATTGCCCTTCGTGCGCCCGCCACCGCCTTCTTATCCACCCCGATCTGCTTTGTTTGGGCTCCCGTGCGTTTTCCGCGGAAATTGCCGCGAGCGCCGGTGCGTTTCTGCGCGATCCTGAAAACCCGTCTTCCCGCCTGCTTTTTATCCGCGCAATACGCAAACTGCTTGCCCGCTTTAATCCGGTTTTGTGGGAAGACGAACCGAAAAAAGGCAAGGTCGCTATTGCCCCGCTGGTCAACGGAATGGAAGAAGAAATTGATGAGTTTGACGCTTTGCTGAAATCAAATACAGGTTCAGGCGATAAAGGCGCGGCGGAAAATAGCAAACTGCTTAAGCTTGTTGAGTCAATGAAAAAAAACGCCTTTAAGCTTGAATCAGAAGGCTTAAGCGCCACCATTCCAATCGACAGGATTAGGCGCGCATCTTATTGGGGGCGGCTTGCTCCGTCCGGAAACGGAAAGCTCATCATTATAGAGAATGCTGACCGGATGCAGGAAGAAGCGCGCAACTCGCTTTTAAAATTGCTTGAGGAACCGCCCGCCCGATTGACACTTGCGCTGACCACCACGCGCCCGTCAAGCCTGCTGCCAACGGTTCTTTCGCGGCTTAGACTTTACCGCTTCCACGCGCGCGAGCCTGATGTGCAGACAACCGTGATAAGGCGCATTTTCCGTGACAATAAAGAAAGCGGCATAAGCTCTTACCTTGATTCGTTTTTGCCTGTAAGCGGCGATTCCCTTGATTCGCTTGCCGCTTTTTTTGCCGCTTCAATAGCGTTTAAGGCCGCCGTACTTTGCAAAAAGCAAAAACGCCCAATAGCCGCCGAAGTGATTTTATTGGGCAAGTACGCCGCCGCAAAAGCGGAAGCGGCGGGCTTGGGAAGACCGCAAGGTGAAACCGCCGCCGCTGTTGCGCTTGTGCTTTCAAAAGCCGAACGCTTTGAAGTGCGTTCGCTTTTTTCGCGCTTTTTGCAAAGCCTTTTGGAAAACGTGTCGGCAAGCCAGCGGCAGAGCGAAACAATTCTTGAGCAAACATCAGACGGGGAAAATTTTTCTTTTTTGCCGTCTGTGGCGTATAATGAAGTATGGAAAAAAAATACATCTTGGGGAGAAACAGCAGTGAGTTCGTATAGATTATCGCCCGGTTTGGTTTTGGAAAAACTTTTTTCTGATTTAAGTCTTAGTATGGCAAAGCTATGAGACAATTCATCAAGCGAGCGTTGCAGAAACTTGATGAGTTTGATATGGAGAAGGGCAGAAACTTCATTCTTACCGCATCGCACGAAATTGACCGTCTGGAAACTGTCATCGATTCTTTGCCGCGCGGAATTCTTGTCTGCGACAACGCACACAAGCTCATCCTTGCCAACAAGTCCGCACGCATTTTTCTTTCGATAATTTCTTATGAGCAAGGCAGGGAGTTTGTCTGGAGTGTAATTCCTGAAATGGAAGTTGCGGACTTTTTGTCGCACACACTGATCGCGGCTGACAAGGCGGAAGAGCGGGAGTTTTCTGTTGAGGTCAACGGCACACTAAAACTTTTAAGCGTGAGCGTTGTGCCGCTTGTTCATAATCGCCATGTAACCGGCGCGATGGTTTTGGTTGACGACATCACCGAGCGCCGCGCAAAGGAAGCGAGGATGCGCCGCGCTGAAAGCCTTGCAAGCCTTACCACTCTTGCCGCCGGTGTCGCGCACGAAATAAAAAACCCGCTCGGTTCGTTGTCAATTCACGTGCAGCTTATTCAAAAGGCGCTTGAAACGCAGAAAAAACTTTGCGCCGAATTGTTTGCAGAGCAGGGAAGTTCCTGCGATCCCAGCAACAATTTCCCCCGCATCGATAAATATCTGAACGTGATAAACGAGGAAATGGAACGGCTTAACGGTATTGTGGCGGATTTTCTTTTTGCCGTCCGCCCGATGAATGTGCAGTTGCGCAGGGGGAACATCAATGCGCTAATAGAAAATCTAATTGAGTTTCTTTCGTTTGAGCTTGTGCACGCAAAAGTGAATTGCACGTTAAACCTTATGCAGGATGTGCCGCTTGTTAATTTTGATGAACGGCTTATGAAGCAGGCGATTCTTAACCTGATTAAAAACGCAATTGCCGCAATGAGTAACGGCGGCACATTAATTATCACCACCGAAGCTGCCGAACGTGATTTGATAATCAGCATTGCCGATTCAGGTTCAGGAATTACCGCGGAAAATATTTCCAAAATATTTGAGCCTTATTTTACAACAAAGGATTCAGGAAGCGGTCTTGGCTTGACGGTGGTTTTCAAAATTGTCCGCGAACATTCCGGTGAAATTACGGTGAGATCAAAAGAAGGCGAAGGAAGTGTTTTTATTATTACCCTGCCCATACCGCAAGTTACACAGCGGCTTATCGCTGCACAGCCTGATTCCGCGGCGGATGAAACGGGAGGCCGCGAATGAAATGCCGCCTTCTTGTAATTGATGATGAAAAAAACATCCGCGAAGGACTTGCCGCAGGACTTGAACTGGCAGGATATGAAGTGGAAGTTGCCGCTGACGGGAATTCAGGTTTTAAGCGTTTTATGAAAGGCGACATTGATCTTGTGATAAGCGATTTGCGTATGCCCGGTCTTGATGGTGAGGAACTTTTAAAAAAAATACTGGCGGAAATTTCTGACTTCCCTGTAATAATTCTCACCGGGCACGGAACGGTTGAAACCGCTGTGGAAGCGATGCGGCTTGGCGCGTGGAACTTTCTTTCAAAGCCTGTGAATCTGGATCATTTAAGCGAACTTGTAAAGCAGGCATTGGCCAACCGCGAGTTGGTTTTGAAGCACCGCCGTCTTTTGGAAGAAATTGAGCGCCGCGGCAATTTTCAAAGTGTCATAGGCACAAGCGCTGTTATGCAAAAAGTCTTTGACACAACCAGCCGCGCCGCGCCCACAAAAGCCTCGATTCTTATTACAGGCGAATCGGGCGTGGGAAAGGAACTTGTCGCTGACGCAATCCACGGACTTTCCCCGCGCAAAGACAAGCCGCTTATTAAAGTGCATTGCGCCGCCCTTGCCGCAAGCCTTTTGGAAAGCGAACTTTTCGGGCACGAGAAAGGCGCTTTCACCGGAGCCGCCGCACGTAAGCGCGGGCGCTTTGAGCTGGCAAACGGCGGCACGCTTTTTCTGGACGAGATTGGCGAAATTGATCAAAACATACAGATAAAGCTTTTGCGTGTTTTGCAAGAGCGGAAGTTTGAGAGGGTGGGCGGTGAAGAAACTATCGAGGTTGATGTGCGCGTTGTTTCCGCCACAAACAAGGATTTAAAAGCCGAGATTGAAAAAGGAAACTTTCGCGAGGATTTATATTTCCGCCTGAATGTGGTGAACATTCACGTCCCGCCGCTTCGTGAGCGCAAAGATGATCTTCCCCCGCTTATCACTGCCTTCCTGAAAGAGTTTGCCGAAGAAAACGGCAAAAAAATCGAAGGCTTAAACGACAAAGCGCGTTCCTGCCTTTACGCCTATGATTGGCCTGGAAATGTGCGCGAGTTGCGTAACTGCCTTGAAAGCGCCGTGGTAATGTCGCGCGGCAGTCTTATCACCAAAGAAGATCTCCCGCCGACCATTCAGCCGCGCGGCGATGATGGCTGGATTCGCATACCGATTGGAAGCACAATGGAAGAAGCAGAAGCGCTTATTATTCGCGAAACAATTTCCGCGCAAGACGGCAACAAAACAAAGGCGGCTGAGGTTTTGGGCATAGGACGAAAAACCTTACACCGCAAATTGGCTGAACAGTCAGGTGAAGAAGAAGAAAGCGGTGAAAAAAACGAGTGATGTTTTTGTTTGCGCTTATACAGGCAGCTTTTGTTTTTCCCACACAGCTTTGCCGTCTTTCCTGCCGTTAAAAAGCAAGGTTTCCGTGTAGCCTGCACCAAGTAGGGCTTGGCAGGCTTCACGATAATGACCGTCAAGATGAGCGGCGCAGTGGGCATCGGCGTTTAATACCATTGGCACACCGTGTTCAAAAAATTGTTTTAAAAACGGTAGAGACGGATAACAGTCTTTGGTTTTGCGGCGGTTTAATCCACCTGAGTTTATTTCAGCGGGGACTTTTGCCTCCGCCATGAGAGCCGATATTTTGGCGGTTCTTTGGCGGTATGATTCGGCGTTTTCACAAAAGAGATGATTTTCGCTGCTTTCATTCCGCTTGTTGTTTTTTTTCACTAAGTCAGGGTGTGCAAGCAAGTCAAAGCCGCCTGAGCGTATCATTTCTTCCTGACAATCCCAGTATGCATCCACCATCGCCAAAGAATCCCCGCCAAGAATTGCTTTTACGTTGCGGTCAACTTCCTCCGCGCTATCGTCAACTGTGAAAGGATCGCCTGATTTTGGAATGACGTAATGCACCGCACCAATAATAAAATCCAAACCCATTTCACGATAATCTTTGTCGGCTGGTCCCATAATCCCTGAAATAAAATCAACTTCCAGACCAAGGTAAACAGGCAGTTTCCCTTCCCAGCGTTTTCCGGCGGCGCGCACTTCAGCTATATATTCCTCAAGCCTGTCTTCGCCAAGATGCCACGTACTTTCAATACCTGATTTTTTCAAAATAGGAGCATGCGCGCTAAAGCCAATCGACACAAGCCTCTTCTCATAAGCAGTGCGGCAATAAGTTTCAATGTCATCTGCGCCATCGCAAAAAACCGTATGCGTGTGGATGCACGAAAAGTTCATAAAAAATTAACTCCTTGAATGGACGAAAGCCTCTGCCTCTTTTTTGAAACGTTCAAACGCTTCTTTAGTCTGGGGAAGCGCCTCTTTAATTTCGCTTCTGGCCATATTTAAGTATGCTGCCTCAAGCCGCGCAGCCGCCTTTCCCAGCTCCATTCCTCCCATTGTTAATGAGGCGCCTTTAAGCATGTGCGCTTCACGTTTCGCGTTTTTCCAATCACTTGTCCTTTTCAACTTTGAAAGATTATGAAGCTGATTTTGCGTGCGTTCAATAAACTGACCAATTAACGGCAAAAGAGCTTCTTCATCGCCCATAAATGTATCAAGCAATTCTTCCATATCAAAAATGGAGTCAAGGCGGGCAGAATTAAAATCTGCTTCACGTTCTTCAAGAGTGTAGCTTAAACCAATCCACTTTGCAAGCATTTCTTCAAGCTCATGGCGCTTGAATGGTTTTATTAAAATGTCATCAATACCTGCCTGCAAGCAACGCTCTCTTTCATCAGGCAGGGCGCTTGCGGTAATTGCAATAATTGGATTATTAAAACCGCGCTTGCGAAGCTCTTTTGCCGAATCATATCCGTCCAGCCGAGGCATTTGTAAATCCATAAACACAATCGCTACTTCATGAAGCTCCAGCTTTTCAATGGCATCTTGCCCGTCATCCGCCAACACAGAAGGATAACCCATTTTTCTAAAAAGCGCCGCAAGGACTTTTTGATTTACCGGATGATCTTCGGCAATCAAGACCAGGGGATTTTCTTCAGAGGGTAAATCTTCGTAGTTTTCAGCTTCAACCGGCCATTGAAGAACATACGGTTCGTTAATACATGAGCTGATTGTTTCAGCAAGGCTGCGGCGTTTAATTGGTTTGTTGATGTATGCCTTAAACCATTTTAAGTGTGTCATTTTTGCATTCGCGTCCAAAAGTCCTTGCGGCACCATCAAAATTAAATCGGCAGATTTAATTTTTTCATCGTGATAAATTTCAGCGGCAAGCCGCCACCCGTCCATTACAGGCATCATCATATCAATGAAGCACATTTCAAAAGCTGATTTTTTTGCCGCAGCGCTTCGCATCATTTTTAATGCTTGTTCGCCGGAATTGGCAAGGCTGATGTCCGTGTACCCTAAATATTTCAGGTATGAATTTATGACACATTGTTTGTCTGAAGAACTATCAACAACTAGAATTTTTAACAGCCCGTTTTTTTCAGGTTCCGGCAGCGGCGCGCATTTTTTTTCACTGCGAACAATTGGAATTTTAATGGAGAAAATGGAACCGCCGCCGGGATTTGGTGACACTTCTATAGTGCCATTCATAAGTTTCACAAGGTCAAGTGAAATTGTCAGCCCAAGTCCGGTTCCTACCGAGTGCGCGAAACCTTGAGTATCGAATTGGGCAAAGCGGTTAAAAATATGCGATTGTATTTCTTCATTAATGCCTATGCCTGTGTCTATTATGGATATGTTTAAGATTTCCTGTTCGCAAATTTGACTTAACTCAGCTTTTACGATAACAGTTCCTACATTTGTAAACTTCACCGCATTTTTTACAAGGT
>JAIRQD010000172.1:0-5856 GCA_031256655.1 Treponema sp. | reverse complement strand
CGTTTGACTTCCGGGCAAGAAGGCAGTTTTGTGTACCCGTGGCAGCCATTTTCCATTGTGGATAAAATCCCGTTTTTGCAAGAATCGGGATTCAGCCGTTTTATTTTGGACTTATCGTATATGCCGCTTAAAAAAATCGAATATAAAGAAATTATGGAAGCGGCAAAAAGATCAACGCCAATTCCCGGCGCAAGCCGCTTTAACTGGAAAAACGGTTTTTTCCGCTTGAGTAATTTTTAATGTTGGTACGCCAGCGCAATGAGTGAACCAATCAGGAATAAAACTGCCGCAACGCCGAATATTACCGCGGCACTTGCAAAGCCAAGCGACACCACCGTCAGTATTCCCAACTGGTAAATTAACGTGCGGCATAAAGAAACAACCCCGTAAAAAACAAGCGGCAAAACAAAAAGCATCAGAAAGCCCGCAAAACGCGGATGCTGAAAAGCGCGGAACCGCCAGCCCAAAATAATTGCGACAATTCCCAAAAGCAGCAGCATGACAGGTTCTGCAAGGCGGCTTAAAAGCTCAACCTGAAATACAGCAGGTTTGTAGCCGTAGGAACCTAGGTTAGTTGCCGCGCGCATTAAGTCCCACATAGGCAGCACCGGCATTCCCCTGCGCACATCGGCAAGCAGAACAAAGTCGCTCCACGAAATGGGAAGCGCAACTTGGGCGGAGTCAGGGGCGGTTTGCGCGAAACTTTCCACAACAGGTTCCCAGCGTAAGTTCTCATCGTGGCGGTCAACCGCCCGCATAAGCACAGACAGCATGGGACCTGCGGGCAAACCGTACAGGGGCGAAATGCGGGCGTAGGGCGCTTCCATTCTCCAAAGAAGCTGCCCGCCTGAATCGAACGCCAACATCTCCACACCCTTGGTGTATGCCGAATAAGTAAGCATCGAAATCGAAGAAAGCCTAATCACCGCCCGCCCCATTTCAAACGGGAAAGAAAAAACAGCCCCTGTTAGTATCGTCCCAAGCGCCATGTCCATTTGGTCGGTGAAAAAAGCCACCTGCGCAAGTCCTTCTTCGCTCATCGCAAAAAACCGCTGAACGTCGAGGTTTTCAGGCACTATCTGAAGCAAATCCAAAAAGAGGTAATACGCGCGAATCCACTCTTCAGAAGCCATAGCCTGGTATGCATTGCGTATGCGAGAAAAAATTTCAAATGACTGAAGTTCCTGAACACTTGGCGCTAAAGTATTCACCCCTTCCCACGAGGTGCTTGCAATGCGCCTTGCGATAAAGACTTCAGGGCTTCCGGGGGTGGCAAGGCGCTCGCCAATTGTGGCAAGCCAGTGAGCATCAAAAAAACGTTCCTCATTAAAGGCGGTTTGGGCAAGCGCCAGCGCCTCCGTAACGGTCAGCGGGCCCTGCCCGGGAAGAAGCGGGGGTTCGGGGGCGAACACAGGCAAGGCCGCAAGCCGCGCGATTTCAAGGCGAATATTTATCTCATCATGAAGCACCGCAATTTGATGTCCGCCCGGCCATATACTCTCGCTTATTGAGAGAAAACTTGCAGCCTGCGCCCATTCGCCTTGGGCAATGTGCATTTCGGCCTGTTCACGGGCAAGGAAGAAAAGCTGCCCCTGAAAACGCATATCCGCCTCGTTGTTACGAACTATGGGCAGGGCAACAAAAAAAAGCAGCCCGTAAATGACGCTTGATAAAATGGCGGTGATAATGGACGGTTTTAGCGTTTGCAGAAATTTCTGCGAAAAAGGTATCGCCGGTTCTTTCAGGTGCATTGAAAACCCAAAAGGAATAACAAGCGCGGAAAGAGCGAGCGCGGGAAAAAGCGCTATAAAGGTATAAATCCCTCCATTTAAGCGCCATGAAAACGAAAAAAGTTGCAGGGGAGGAAGAGTGTAGGGAAAAACAAGGCGGAAGCCTATAATCGCCAGCGCCGCCGCAAGAACATACATAACGCAAATCCCAAAGGGAGAAAAAAGCGCTTCTTTTTTGGTCATCGTAATTTCTCCTGCGTTTTTGCCATATTTACAAGCAGTGTGTAAAAAATAACGAGCAGCGACAGAAGTGTAAAAATTACCGGGGAAATTAATTGTTGAGAAAGCGGCAAAGGCGAGGCGGAATAAATAAACGCGTTTATATCATGGGCGCTTAAAAGCGCCTGTAAAGCGATGATGCCCCTAAAGACAAGTGCCCCAAAAAACAGACTTGCCAAAGGCCAGCGGCTAAGTCTGAAAAGAAAACTTGCGGAAGACAGCAAAAGCGAAAGTGATAAAACGTAAATGCCGAAGGAACGATAATCCTCCGCCAGCAGCCTCTGCATTTCCGCGGCGGACAAGTTAAAATCTATTACAAGGTTGCGGATAAACCACGGAGCAGCATCCGCAAACGGTAAAGGTGGCAGGGGCAAAATAGTGCCGTACGGTCCAAGCGGCTCTTCGTGATAAATAAGCGGCTGACCGGGAATGGAAACCACCCGCGCACCCCAAACGTCAGTGCTTTCCCGCAAAAGAATCATCGCGTTGTTTGAGATGGTAAGAATAAGCCCCGGAGGCGACTGTACAGCGGCGACCGGGCTGAATGTTATTTCGGTGTTTCCTGTGCGCTCTATTGTGATGGAAAGGGTAGAAAGGACAATTGACGAAAAGATAAAAATACCGATTACTGATACGGGAACCGAGATACCGCGCCGTGTGGCGTAATTTAATGTTAAAAGAATCGACAGGTAAAATGATAATAATAGCGAGCGCCACAGAAGATTGGCTAGATCAACTGGTATCACAGGCGCTATTGGGAGAAAGCGCAAGAAATCTATCCACAACGAAAGAAGCCCCAGCATAACAGCGGCGAAGAAGAGAAAGGCAAAACTCAAACTGAAAAAAAGCATCAGCTTTGCTAAGTTTTTCATCGACTTATTATAAGCCTAACATGTGAATACACCTCGTGCAAGTATGTGCTGTGTATAATGTGTTACGGAGTGTTAACTGGCGCGCTATTTTCGCTCGCCGAGCAGAACCTTCAAGTCCTGTATCTCCTGCACCATGCGGGAATTATCAAGCTGAAAACGCTTTGGAACCATCTTTTTTGAGGTGCACTCAACTGCGGCAACAAGGTTCTGCAGGCGTATGGCGTGCGGGTACGACGGCGGGATGAAATCTTCCATCACCTCTTCCATGTCCTTTTTCCCGATCATCGTGCGCCCGTCAGTCAGCGCACGCTGCATCGCTCGTATGAGCATGGACTCAATTTCCGCCCCTGATACATCGTGCTCGTACTTTTTGAAAAGGTCGGCAACGGGAAACGTATGCACGCCGAATTTCAGCTTTTTTACAAGCGTTCCAAAAAGCGCCACTTTTTCGGTAAGCGTCTCCGGGTAAAAAAGCGCAAAGTGCTCCTCTGCCCTGCCCTGACGTTTAAGGTCTATGGGAAGCAGGTCGGGGCGGCAGGTGATGAGAAACCAGATGATCTTCCCCCGATAAGCAGTGTCGCCCATGAAACTGGCAATTTGGGCAAACACCCGGTTTGATGTTCCCGAATCGCCTTCCTGATCGCGGTCGCCCAGATATGCATCCGCCTCGTCAATCATCACCGCAACAGGCGCCATAGATCTTAGTATGTTCAGCACCTTCTCCAAGTTGGACTCAGATTCGCCTTGCCATTTGGATCGGAAGTTGCGGAACTTAACCATAGGAATGCCGATTTCACCCGCGAAGGCTGAAACCATAAAACTTTTCCCCGTGCCTATAGGTCCCGCAATCAGGTAACCCATAGGCACAACCTCTGGCTGCCCGCGCTTTATCGCCTTGGCGTGGTTTCGTAGCTGGCGTTTGACAAAGTCGTGCCCGGAAACGGCATCAAGTGTGTACTGCGTTTCTGTGAACTCCAAAAGGCCGACCGCCTCCTGCTCTATCATTTCCTTTTTTTTGGTGCTCAAATACTCCATCGTTAATGTCTTGTTTTCTTCGTAGCGTTCAAGGATAAGGCGGTCAAGGCTCATCAGGTTAAGGCCGCTTGTGACAGCGGCCACCCGATCGGCGGTGAGCCCGCGGTCAAGCAGCAGAAGCCCTTCCTGCTCGCGGGAGCGCAAAAAGCTTGAGCGCACCGATTCGTCTGGAAAAGGCACACCGATTGTTACGGTGGAGGAAGAACCGACCAGCCGCGGCGACACGTCAGCGAGGTTCTCCGTCAGAAGAATTATGGAAACGTCCCCTTCGGTAAACTCGCGGTTATTTGCCCAGCGGTTGAGCGTGACAAGGCAGTAACGGTCGGCATCGGAAAAGCGCAGGAGATCGCCGCCTGGGATGATGTATTCGGCATAGTCGATGATGAGCACGATGCGAGGAGATGTCATCCGCCTGTCTTTGGGGATGCGCATAAGAAAATACTTTTCAAGGTAGTAAAAACTTTTTTCAGGGTCGTTGGAAACAAAATCCTCCACAGGCGTATCCGGATAACGCTTGGTCAAAACCGCCTCGTATTCGCGCGCCATGCTGTCAGTGCAAAACGAAACACCGTTTGAGCGGTCGTAGTAAGCGATAATATCCTGATTGCCGAATATCTTCTCGGCAATGTACTGGTGGATTTCGGCAAATGTGAACTCACCTTCTTCTGTCTCTTTGGGAAGAAGATCGCGAATGTTCCCGTGTACGACGTAAAGGTTGGCGGTTTTTGAGCCGTATTTGACCGCAAACTCCCTGACCCAATCAGGCCAATTCCTGATGCGTTCAGAATTCTTGGCGATATATTTTGACATTATCCCTCTCCCACAAAAGCATATCAGAAAAGGGACGGTGCTTCAATAGATTGTGTTGGACAACAGTTCATAGCAAAAACCAATGCAAACCACACGCCAATGCCATATATGAGGTATGACCATATCCGGCGAAAAGCATTCGGCGCGCCTTGACCCGCTAAACGATTACCTCTTTTACAAAATCATGGGTGAAAAAGGGAGCGAAAAGCAACTGCTCGGCTTCCTTAACGCGGTACTGGGCAAAACCGGCTACGAACGA
Source organism: Treponema sp. (assembly GCA_031256655.1). Classification (GTDB taxonomy): domain Bacteria; phylum Spirochaetota; class Spirochaetia; order Treponematales; family Breznakiellaceae; genus WRKT01. The sequence continues at coordinate 871 of JAIRQD010000172.1, read as the reverse complement.
TTTACATCAGTGGAAATCCTTGAAAACAAGACCTTCACACCGGAAAGCCTCGGCGACAAGTCCTGTACACTGGACGTACGCGCCATTTTGCAGAGCAAAACCAGAGTCAATGTGGAAGTACAGCTCCGTAACCAGCACAACATGGAGAAACGCAGCCTTTTCTACTGGAGCAAGGAATATTCTTCAAGCCTTTCGGCGGGAATGGACTACAGCCAACTCCCAAACGTGATTGCAATCAACATCGTTGGCTACAACTATCCTCCCGTTGACAAGTTTCACACTTGCTTCCACCTGCTCGAGGATGATAGCCACGAACATATATTAACAGACGCTCTGGAAATTCATTACATAAACATGATACAATACGGGAAGTTGGGGCATGACAAACTCGATAACCCCTTGTGCCGATGGCTGGCTTGGTTTGACAAGGACAGCCCTCCGGAAATTATCGCGGAGGCAGCAAAGATGGACGATGCAATTATGACAGCGGAAGAACGAATGACTTATGTGACCGAGGACAAAGAAGCAATGCGCGCGTATTGGCGGCGTCAGATGGCAGTTACCGACCGCGTTGGCGAGTTGCGATTCGCCCGCGAGAAGGGTTTCGGTGAAGGCAAACTTGAAGGCTTTGGCGAAGGTGTAAATGAAAGCAAAATGGCAATTGCCCGAAACCTGCTGGCGAAAGGTTCGACAGTGGAATTCGTGCATGAGGTAACCGGCTTGGATTCAGAAACCATTCAAGACTTGGGCAATTAGCTGGCTGTTTTTGAGCCGTATTTGACCGCAAACTCCCTGACCCAATCAGGCCAATTCCTGATGCGTTCAGAATTCTTGGCGATATATTTTGACATTATCCCTCTCCCACAAAAGC
>JAIRQD010000176.1:0-6555 GCA_031256655.1 Treponema sp. | reverse complement strand
TCGTATTCTCCAAAGTTTATGGTTATAAATCCCGGGTCGCCTGCCCACGGGCTAAAACACGCATTGAACATCGCTATAATGACGATGAACCCTAATAACTTAAACATGTTCTTCATCTGCAACACTCCTTAAAATAAAAAACTAGAGAGGACACTAACTGTATGATGTGCCTGTCAGGTCTGTGGTTTTCATACCGTTTGTGTGGGGCAACATTGAGTTTCAAGGACAGACTATGGAATTGCGAAGCAATTCCATGGATGCAGATTTTTTCAAATAATTACCAACTGCGCTTATTATACCCACTAATGGCTAAAAAATCAATGAAAATGGGGGTAAAACCACGAAAATCAATTAAAAAAATTACTTCAAAATTGATTCCCGTAATATAAGCCGCTTTTTTCTTGACAAACCTGAAAATAAATTGTATAATCATCGTACAGTTCTTAAAAAACAACAATTGCAGCATCTTCCGTATGTTGACACTCAAGGTTCGAAGAATTCTATAAAAAAATATCCTTTTGGGTGTAGTTCGTTCCCCGTAATTTTATAAATTACTATTAAGAGGATGGAGTCAACATGAAAGCAAAAGCCTTTACAAATTATTTATCTCCGTGTGACATTCCTAATGAAAGCTTTGTCCCCCTCCATCGGCAGGTGGAAAGCGAAGAGGAAAACATAATCAACCGGCGGGAGATTTTGCCCTCACTTGCCAAGGCCAGACAAATATTGGATTTTTACAGCGCTGCCTTAAGATGTTCAGCTGTTGTTGTTGACAGTTTAGGCAACGTGGTAAAAACTACCGAGAATCATGGTGAAGATACAGAACAAAAAGATAACGCGTTTTTCACATCCGGAAAGTCAGGTTCGCCTCTTTCAGGTGATAAGCAGGTGCGATTTTGCGAGTTTTGCATAGAGCACACACAAAGCTCAAGTCCTGAAGGGAGCGGTATTCTTTGCAGAAAGGCGCATCTTGCAGCGCTTTTAAAATCTCAACAAGCCGATGCAATTTATGTGTATGACTGCCCTGCCGGTTTTATTTTCTGGACAAGTCCGCTTTCCCGAAACGGGCGTTATGCCGGCGCGCTTACCGCCGGACGCATTATTCTTGACGGGCGCAATACCGTTCTCAAACGCTTTCGCACCCTCTGCAAAGATACGGATGCTGTTGGGGAATTTTCTGTCATGCTTAAGGATGCGCCTGAAAAAACACTTAAACAAATAAAAAGCATGGCGGAACTTTTGGGGCTTTGCGCCGAAGAAGTTTCTGACAGAAAAGAAGAGCCTTCGCACCTGATAAGGCGGCGAATATGGCAGAAGGCTAACTCAAGGCCGCACGCTGTTTTGCGGGAGAAACCTGTTAAAACGAGGATGCACACAATAGAGGACAAAGCCCCGGAAGCGGACACGAAGAGTGCGCAGAACAGCAGCCGTCAGCGAAAACCGGTAGTTCAAAGGGGACTTTTGGAAAAAGAGCGCATGCTTATTGCCGCCTTCAAACGCGGCGATAATGAAGCGGGAAACAAAATCTTAAAAGAACTTTTAGGATACGCGATGGAGGCGGAAGGAAGCCTTAAAGAAGCAGGAAGTTTTCAGGTGGCGGAAAACATGGATAACCTCCGTTTCAGGGCTCTGGAGCTGCTGGTATTGCTTTCCAGATCAGGAAGCCCAACCATTCAAGCGCGTACAGGCGGCAAACCGCTTGCCCGCTCATCTTTGCCACAGGCAGCTCCGGGTGACTCAATTCCTGAAAACAACAACCGCTTCCTTGCAAGAATACTTGAATCGAAAACGGTTGAAGAGCTGACAGAAAACTTGCTTGGCAGCGCCGAACGCCTTGCGTCAAAGATTTTTTCCTTTCAGGGACTGCGTCACGCATCAGCGCTAAGGCGGGCTGAACGCTTTATATGGGAGAACTACACGCGCAAATTAAACCTTGAAGAAATCGCAAAAGCTTCAGGACTTTCCGCGCCCTATTTCAGCACAATCTTCAAAGAAGAAATGGGCGAAAATCTTTCGAGCTACCTAAACCGTCTTCGGGTTGAAAGAACAATAACGCTGCTTACAGAAACAGAAAAACCTTTGAGCGAAATCGCAAAGCTCTGCGGTTTTGAAGACCAAAGCTGGTTCTCAAAAATATTCAAAAGTTTTACAGGCTTAAGTCCTGGAAAATTCCGCGAAGCAGGCGGAGGAATTGTGGGGCGAACATGAAAAAGAGATACCAGGCAATAAGTGCCGCAAACTATGAAAAAGCGTCGCAGATTTTGAACATCGCATGCGATCTGATGGCGTTGTATTCCCAGGCAACCGGCGCTCATGTTTCCATTCACGATCATAATTACATTACCATCGCGGAAATGGACGGCGAAATGCCGTGCAGCGGAAACGCTTGCCAGTTGTGCGTTATGCACGAAAAAGAAAGTACGCTTAAAAATTACCTGGGCTTTGCTGTGAATCCGTGCAAGGAAACGCACGTAAACGCGATAAAAGAATCTTACCGCTTCGGCGGTTCTTACATTTACGCATGCAAACTTGGCTTTATGTTTTGGACAAGCCCGATTTACATTAACGAGCAGTTTGCCGGTGCTTTGACCGGCGGCGGCTTTTTGGGCATTGATCACTCGGAAACACTACAGCGAATGCGGCACGCATACGGCGAGCAGGCAAACATGGGTGAACTGAAAAAATTGCTTGAGAATTTCCCGCTTGCAGAACCGCCGCGAATTAAGTCGCTTGCAGAGCTTATGCTTTTGTGCGCCAAGTCGCTTTCAACAGGAAGCGAAGGCTACCACACGGCAATGCGCCGACGCGCCGAACAACAGGCTGACTTGTCAGGGAAAATCGAAGACTTGAAAAACAGCTTCCCCTATGAAAGTGTGCGCTATGAATACCCGTTTGAAAAGGAACAGTTGCTGCTTGAAGCCCTGGCTCGCGCGGATTCAGAAAACGCTCAAAATATACTCAACGAGATTTTAGCGGCGGTTTTTTTCGCCAACCCGGATCAGTTTAAGGCAATTCAATATCGCGCGATGGAACTTGCAATTCTCATTTGCCGCGCGGATACTTCGCTCAGGCTTTCTGCCGCGACCGCGCTCCAGACGCACAGCCAATACATCGGTTTGATTCAGGAATCCTCCACAATTGAGGAGCTCACTGACGCGATGTATCAGATTTTGGATGATGTGGTTACGCAAGTTTTTACGTTCCAGGGAATACAACATTCTTCGGCGCTAAAAAAAGCCGAGCGTTATATACTGGAAAATTTTACCCGCAAAATCAGCCTGGAAGAAATTGCGACAGTTTCAGGGTTTTCCCCTCCATATTTCAGCACGATTTTTAAGGAAGAAATGGGCGAAAATCTTTCGAGCTACCTTAATCGTTTGCGGGTGGAAAAGGCAAGTTTCATGCTTACCGATTCAAGTCTTACGTTAAGCAAAATAGCTTACGCATGCGGTTTTGAGGATCAAAGCTGGTTCTCAAAAATATTTAAGGAATACACCGGAATTAACCCGGGAAAATACCGCGCCCAGGAAGGCAAGCTTTCCGCTCGAATTCCTGACATACGGTTTGAGATAAGCAGATGACACTTTTACAATTAATTTCTGAAAGCGTGGAAAAAGGTAACGCTACGCAAACAGCGGATTTGGTAACTCAGGCATTGAGTGAAAATTATTCCCATGGCGAAATCATAAAAGACGGATTGGCAAGCGGCATGATGAAAACGAATAAGCGCTTTACCCGAAGTGAAATTATCGATTCAGAGGTTCTGGTTGCCGAATGCGCGATGAGAGCAGGTTTCAGAGTTCTCAGCAATGAGCTGGAAAAGCCGCGCACAGCGTATTTGGGCTCGGTGATTACAGGGACACTTGAAGGCGACATCAGGGAAACTGAAAAAGATATAAGCGTTTTTTTAATGAAAAGCCTGAAACTGAAAGTAATCGATCTTGGGGCAAGCGTTTCCAACGCCAAATTTGTCGAGACCGCTTTGGATGAACGGGCGGACATTATCGCCTGTAACTCATCTTTAACGATTTTTATGCCGCAGATGAAAGCGCTAGTGCAAACAGCGTACCAGTCAGGCATTCACAGAAGAACCAAAATATTGCTTTCAGGAGGACCTGTTACCGAAGGTTTTTGCAAAAGCATAGATGCGGACTTGTACGCCCAAGGACCGATTCACGCCGCGGAAGTTGCCGCGGAATTTTGCAGTAAAATTCGGGGAATAGGCACTGCGGGCAAGGATTAAGGAATCACTGAACAAAGAACAGGATCAATCAGTGATTCCTAAGGAATCACCGATTCCTTTTAGGAATCACTGATTCCTTTACGCGAACGTGAAAACAGCATCGTCTCCCTTGAATGCAAGTAAAACAAAATGATATGCTGTCCTTTTACGGAGTGAACCTTGTTTCTAAAGAGCCTTGACATACTTGGATTCAAATCTTTCGCGGACAAAACACGGGTGGAATTTGCAGACGGCATTACAGCTCTGCTTGGTCCAAACGGCTGCGGAAAGTCAAACGTGGTAGATGCGGTTAAGTGGGCGCTGGGCGAACAGGCGTCCAAATCGTTGCGTGCTGAAAAAATGGAAGATGTTATCTTTAACGGCACGGAAAACCGCAAGCAACTGAATGTCGCCGAGGTGATTCTCACGCTGGGAAACGATTCAGGGCTTTTGCCGCTGGATGTGTCTGAAATCGAGATTAAGCGCCGCCTGTACCGTTCAGGGGAAAGTGAGTATTTTATTAATTCGGCTCCGGTGCGGCTTAAAGAGGTGCGGGAGCTTTTTTGGGATACGGGCGTTGGGAAAACGGCGTATTCGGTGATGGAACAGGGGAAAATTGACCAAATTTTATCGTCAAAGCCGGAGGAACGGCGCTATCTTTTTGAAGAAGCGGCAGGAATCACTAAATTTAAGGTGCGCGGGGCGGAAGCTGAACGCAAACTTGCCAAAACCGAAGAAAATATGCGGCAAGTTGAAGGCGTTTTGGGTGAAGTCAAGCGTGCTTATGACACATTGAAGGCGCAATCGGAAAAAACCCTCAAATATCGCTCCCTTAAAGACGAAATTTTTTCAACCGAGCTTGACATTCAGCTTTTGCGGCTGAAAAACTTCCGTAACGAGCGGGATGAGCTTCAGGGAACCTTGCGCAGAAGGTCACAAGAGCGGGACGCGGTAAAAGAGGAAATTGACGCCGCGAACAAAACCCTTGAAGAAAACATGGATCTGGTGAACTCACTTGAGGCTCAACTTTCAGAGTACCAGAAAAACATATACGGGCTTGCGGTGGAAAAAAACGCCCGCGAAAAGGAAGGCCGCCTTCTTGCCGAACAGCGCAGCGACAACAAGGCAAAAATAAACCTGAACGAAGGGCGGGAAAAAGTTGCTGAAAGCAAAATCGAGGAACTTAGCCACGATGCGCAGGAACAGGATGCGGAAGTGCGGGATTTCCGCAAAAAAGTCGCCGATATCGAGGCGAACATCGAAACTTTTGAGGGAAATATCCATCTTGCCGCATCTTCAATACACGAAAACGAAAACTCTGTCCGCAAGGCCGAGGAAGACATACGCCGCTTTGATCAGGAGCGCTCCGGTCATGAAAAAGACCTTGAGGCGATTACTGACGACATCGTAGCCGCCCTTGACGCTGGGCTTAAAGAGGCAGGTTACTCTGCGGCGGAGCGGCGGAATGCGGAGGCGGCACTTACCGAAACGCTTGCCGTATTGAAAACCACGCTTTCAGGCAGGGAAACGCTCATCCGCGACCTTGCAAACGCCGCCGACAGGGCTATATCCGGCGAAAAGCCGCCGTCTGCCGAAGACCTCAAGCGCCTTGCTGAAAACCTTGCCGCCGCACTTTCCGAGGCGGCATCCCGCGCGGATAATGCGTTTGCCACTTTTGAAACCTACCGCAAAAGCACACCCGCCTTTTTGGACGATTTCCTTGCGCCTGAAGGTATCATCACCAGAAAGCGCTCGCTGGACGCCCAAATACGCTCCTGCCGCGAGGGTGTTACTCAAAAACAGGAACTTATCGCCGGTTTGCGCGTGCGCAACGGGGAACTTGGCGTGAAAATCGATGAATACCGCCGCACCCTCGAAGACCTTAGGGTGAACCGCATGAAGATGGCAACGCAGGCGCAGGCGGCGGAGGAGCAGGCGCGCCTTATCAGGCGGGAACTGGCGGGGCAGGAAAGCCTTTTGAAAGCGGTGCAGGATGAGCTTTTCCTTGACCGCAAACGCCTTGAGGAAATTGACGAGCGCCTTTCAAATGTCGAAATTGAAATCGTCGAAATCGAGCAGAAGGGCAAACAGCTCACTTCAGATTTGGAAAAGCTTGAACGGGATATAACACTGCGCAACAGCGATGTGGCTGGGAAGCAGGACACGAGACGCAAGCGGCTTGCCGAGCTTGCCAAAACGCAGGAATCTATGGAGCGGCTGCATCTGGAACTGGTTCAGTCGGAAACCGAAATCAAAAACATACAGGATAACTTCCGGGAAACTCATTCCCGCGACCTTATGGAGTTTGAGGAGCGCATCTACACGATTACATC
>JAIRQD010000175.1:0-8835 GCA_031256655.1 Treponema sp. | reverse complement strand
ATTCTTGCCAACAAGCAGGAAAACGATGCGGCGATTGACGCGATGCGCGCAAGCGTTGACGAACTGAGAGCCGCGTTAAAAGGCGATTCAAAACCCACAGCGAAGATGCTGCTCTCACTTGCCGACCACTTTGTTAAGAGGTCGGTGTGGGGCTTTGGCGGAGACGGCTGGGCGTATGACATAGGCTTTGGCGGGCTTGATCACGTAATTGCCTCTGACAAAAACGTGAACCTCTTGTGCATGGACACCGAAGTGTACTCCAACACCGGCGGGCAAATGTCCAAATCCACCCCTGTCGGCGCGATTGCGAAGTTTGCCCACTCAGGGCGCGGCATAGGCAAAAAAGACTTAGGCGCGATTGCCATGAGTTACGGTCACGTGTACGTCGCACAAATATCAATGGGCGCAAGTATGCCGCAGACGATTAAGGCGTTCCGCGAAGCTGAGTCTTACGACGGCCCGTCGCTTATCATCGCTTACTCGCACTGTATCGCCCACGGCATTGATATGAGCAAGGGGCTTTTGCAGGGCAAGGCGATTGTGGACTGCGGTTTGTGGCCATTGTACCGCTACGATCCACGCCTTAAAGCGGAAGGCAAAAATCCCTTCCAGCTTGACTCAAAAGATCCGACAATCGGTATTGAAGAGTTTATGTACAAGGAAAACCGCTTTAACAGTTTGAAAGCTGCCGACAAACCGCGCGCCGATATGCTTTTGGGCATTGCCAGGGCAAACGCGGAGCGCAGGTGGAAAGAGCTGAAATATCTGGCTGAAAGACCGTTCTAAACAAATGAACAAATGGCGTGGTTAGCGAGTGCGGAGTGAAAGTTTCACGCTGCGATTGTTAACCGCGCCTTTGTTCATTTGTCTGGTCTCTGCCAAGTTTTTGATTTTCTGTTATACTGATGATATGTTGCTGGAATTTGTGTTCGTCCCTTCGGCTTTCAAACACGGAGTTACCGAAGAAGACATTCGCCATGCTTATAAAACCATGATTTATGAGGGGCAGTTGGAAGGGTATGAAAACAAACACGCTTTTGTTGGTTTTAACAGGACTGGCAACCCTATTGAAGTCTTTTATAACCCCATTGGCGATGATACAATAAAGATCTTTCATGCTATGGGTAGCCGGGACGGCGTGATTGATCAAGTCAGATAACAGGAGAAGAACATGGAATATACCGATATTACTGATGAAGAATACGATACCCTTGACGAAGAACTGACCCGCACCGTACCCAAACTTAGCCCCAACGGCACAGGTTTTTTGAGCCAACGTGAAATGATGCGCTCCTTGGGGTTCACCAGCCTAACGGTCAATTACCTTCTGACCAAAGCGACAGCAAACCGCAAAAGCCCTGCTCAGATTATTGAAGAACTGATACGCAAGGATATGACGGCAGCTGTTTAATTCAACACTTAAACGGTTTCACCAATGACTCATTGTACGACCAAAACAATGTCATTGCGAAATTTTTCACAATATCATTCTTAATTTTCCTTGACTATTTTTTTTAATTTACTAGAATTTATATTGACTCATGAAAATCATAAAAAACATTTTGATTGGAGGGCACAATGCTTCCAAAACGTTTGGCTTTTCAAAGGCCCCGCACGTTCGTTTTTTTGCTTGCTTTTCTTCTGGTTATCCCCGGCACTCTTTCTGCGCAGGAGCGGTATGAGTTTCCGCTGGGAGATTTTTGGTCTTTAAGCGGCGGCATTGGAATGAGCGGCTTTATTGCCGATGGCGTTCCGTTCCAAACAGTATTTGATCCGCGGCTGTGGCTTTCACCAAGCTTGCTGGTGGGAAGCAGGGTTGGCGTTGGTTTCAGCGCCGAAGATGACGGAAGCAATCTGCTGTATTTTGAAGGGCAAGTGTACTTGCGCTGGAATTTTATGCAATTGGGCAGAGCGGAAAGACCGAATAATCTTTTTTTGCAGGGCGGTATTGGTTTGCTTTCTGTTTACCGCGGTTACGGCGCAAACGTGTTTAACGACGTAACGCGCACCAGAGGCTCGCTTTTGGCTGATGTCGCGGCGGGCGTTACTATTCCGCTGACTGACCGCTGGTACATAGAGCCGTCGGTCCGCGCCGGTTATCCGCACATCGTGGGCTTTTCACTGACCGCGGGCTTTAAGTTCCCCTTGCCAAGGGCAACGCATGAAATTGTAACGCGCGAAGTTGTCACACCCGGCAGGGTTGAATATGTAGAAACCATTCGCGCTCTTCCTGCCAGCGAAATTGTCAGCCGCGTGATGATTTCCGCCGTTGAGTTTGTGCTCTTTGGCCCGGACATAGGGCGCTACAACATCGGCATTGACTATGATGCCCGGCAGCTAAACGAACTGGTTTTGAATTACACTGCGCAGACGCTTTTGGAAAACCCCGATAACCGCGTAAGGATAGAAGGACACGCCAACCCGTACACTATCAATATCAGCGAGATTGATGAGCTTCAGGTTTTAAGCGCCATGAGGTCAAATGTCGTTGCTGAGCAGCTGCGGCAGCGCGGCGTAAGCGATGAGCAGATGGTCATCGTTTCCTTCGGCGGCACAAGAACTGTGACCAACGAATGGGATGTGAGAAACAGGAACAGACGGGTGGAGTTGATAATCCTTCAAGTCGACACTGACTGATAATCAATTGTACAAACACAAAATTACTAAGGAAGGTACAGTAATGAAAGGCATCAAGTTTAACTACAAATGCTTTGCTTTCGCTTCGATTGTTACAGTATGCATTTTTTTATCAGCCTGCCATAACCCGATTATAGGAACGTGGTGGGAGGCTCATGAACCTGAACCGGGTTACCATACGCTGATAAAACAGCTGCCTCCTGAGATTCACTACATCATCAATGAGATTATAACTACAATCGTGGTAAGAGACCCTACGGTCATTGTGCAAAGTATGGAGATAATAGAGATTGGATACATCATATTTGCAGGTGAACAAGTTGGGTATAATGAAAAGGCTCCGGGGCCCGGCGGCAACACGTGGCTTACACAGTCGCAGTACGACACTAACAATGCGTATATAACAAGCATGGTGAATGCGCTGAGAGGAAACAGTGAGCTTTTGCTGGTGGTTCATGGGCACGCAAATCCAACGCTTGACCCGGGTGCTCCAGGTTATGAAGATCTTTTAATCGAACTTGCAGAGATTGCCAGTGCTCGTGCCAACAATGTTACCAATGTATTTTTATCCAGAGGTATCGCGTCAGAACGAATACGCACCAATAGCTTTGCAGGCAACAGAACTGTCAGCGATCCCAACCACCCGGAACTTAACCGCCGTGTGGAAGTGATTCTCATCCGCATCGAAACCGTTACACGTTAAACAGGAGATTTAAGGAGCACAACATGAAGAGATTTGCAATTTTGGGTATTTTTGCCGCGGCGGCTTTTGCCTTTTTTGCCTGTGCAAGTGAAGACAGGGACAGAGCGGGCGCGCCGTCAGGAAGAATTGTAATTTACACGTCAATTTATCCTGATATCATTGATACTTTGGGCTGGGCATTAAACCAGCGCTTTCCCAATGTCACTGTTGAGTTCGTGTACGGCGGCACCGGGCAATTACAGGCGCGCATAGCATCAGAAATTGCCGGAGGAAGACTTGGAAGCGATTTGATTTTGGTGGCAAGCCCTTCTTTTGCGCATGAGCTAAAAGGGCAAGGTGTACTTCACCCGTTTTTCCCTGAGGCCGCCGCCAATCTTGCCTTTGACTTTGATTCGGAAGGCTTTTGGTATCCGGTAAGAATTTCCAACATGGTTCTGGCTTTTGACCCGGACAGGCACTCGCGAAACGATTTGCCTGATTCGTTTTACGGCTTTGCAAACGATTCCCGTCTTTACGGCGTTATTTCGATGAGTAACCCGCTTACATCAGGCACAAGCAGGGCGGCAATCACAGCGTTGCGCGACCGCTATGGTTATGAGTTTTTCAGTTCGCTTGCCCGTCAGAATGTGTCAATTGAAGCGGGCGTTTTGGCATTGGAGCGCCTTCAAAGCGGTGAACGGGCAATGGTTATGGTTTTGGAAGAATCAGTTTTACGCAAACAAGAGGAAGAGTCTTCAAGGCTTGAAATCATTTACCCTTCGGATGGAACGGTCATCATCCCCTCGCCTATCATGATTGTGGCAGGCGGATGGAGCGCCAACAACAACACGCGCACGGCTGAAATTATTGCTGACTGGTTTCTGGGCGAGGAAGGACAGAGGGCGATTGTCAGCGGCTGGATGCATTCTGTGATAAAGGATTTCAGGTACAGTCCTTTCGGTTCAATTCCGCTCACTCAAATCATTGAAAACAGTATGCCGTTCCACTGGGAAAACGTTTTAAGTGACGGGAATTACATACTGGAGCGCTTTGAGGATTTGGCGCTCTCCCCCAGGGAAGGCAGGTATTAGCCGCTATATATTTATCGTTGCAAGAAAGCTTTCAAACGCTTGCCTTGCCCTCCATGTTTCAAGCGCGGCTTCCTGAACACGCGCGTTAAAGGCGGCGATGTCGTTGTCAAGAGCGATAAGGCGGTTTAAGAACTCCTGCCCGTGCGGGCTTTCGGTTCCTATTACCTCGATGTTGTTTCGCACTCTGCCTTGCTCTTCGATTATCCACCTCCGCTGTGCCTCAAGTTGCTGCTGGGCAGTTTCCGCATCAAGGGCAATCCTGTGAAGGGTTATTGCCTGGTTAAGAATAACGCGCACACTTGCGGGGATTTCCTCACTTGCGGCAAAAGCAAAAAATGTTTCAGGATGCAAATGCGCCAAAGTCACGCTTTGGTACAGCGGCGTTTCCTCCCGCACGGTAAAAACAAGCGTTTCATGAGCGCCAAGTGTACGGTTAAAGCGGTAAAGAGCCGCTGTTTGGTCATCGGCTGTCTGCGGCATTACAAGCTGAGCGCCGTGGGTAATCGGGTGCTCAATGATAATACGCCGCTGTTCATTGTGGGCGTTTCTGATTGTGTAAACCCGCTCGTGGCTTTGGCGGCGGCTTATTGTCATAACTCCGCCTGAAATGCTCACCGATGAAATGTGGTTGGAAGAAGCAAGACTGACATTTCCTGAAACTGAAAGGTCATCGCCGAAAGTGATAAGCCGCCGTTCGTCTTCCGCCAAAAAGCCTATAATCGCGCTGCCTGCGAAAATGCCGCCGTCATACACGGTGATAGGACCTGCCGGGAGCCTCATGCCAAGTGAGTTGGTGATCTCGGCGGCGAGCTGCGGGTGTATTGTCGCTCCCGGTGCCGCAGAAGCGCCTGAAAAAACAAGCGTTCGTTCTGCCTGCACACTTCCTTCCACCAAAGGCAGCATCGCACTTTGGCGGCGGTTGAGTGTTACAGGATTTGGCAGGGTAAACAAAAACTGCTCGCCTGCGGCAGCGCCATCGGCAGTTTCAATAAGACCCGGGGTTAACAACGGCGGAGCGGCAAGTGCCGGAGCAGCCATTGCCGCCGCCGCTTGCGGCACCGCCCACGTTTCCACCGCCATTTCAGCATCAGCGATCGCCTGTTGGCGCATCATCAATCTGTGTCCCCCGAACATACCGGGATCATGCAGCCTTGCTTCTGCCGCTCCGGCAATGGTCAATGGAAGCATAGGACGGAAAACGTGGTACGGGTGAAAAAGGTTTTGGACAAAGGAAACTGGCCGCCCAATCACCAGGGAAAGCTCAACTTCGTTCCAGTCCGCGTCGCTGTCGTTATCCACAATCGCCCAGCCTTGAAGGAACGGCGCATTCCCTGAAAGGTCAAGGCGGTATGCGGCTTTCCACACAGGAGCAGGCAGAATGTAACTTAAAGAAACGGTGCGGCTTCCCGATCCGTCCAAAGTAACAACAAGATCCCTTGTGCCTGAATCTCTGGAATTAAGAAGTATGTCCAGGGCATGGTTCAAGTCGGCATTAATCGCTTCGTCAATAAAGCGAAACGATGTTATGTCCCTCACAGGAATCAGCCTGATTCCCTGCGCGGTAAAAAGCGAAAGCCATGATTCCCACGCTGTGTTTTGCGCCTGAAAACCGTGTCCGTGCATGGCAATCGTAGCGGAATCTTGCCTGTTTTCAACACCGATTATCCTTCCGCGTATGGGAGACGGAGCAGACACTTCCAGCTCCGCGCCGCGCAAACTGTTAAGAATCTCCGCGGTTCCAGGCATTCCTGACAGGTCTATGCTCAGGCTGCGCAATGTGCGCCAAAGGGCATTTTCCGCGGCATATTGTACAGAAGGCGCGGTAGAAGCCGGATCGTTTATCACAAGCGACTTCAAAACGTCATTTACCGCATCCGCCTCAACTGAAAGTGTTATGTGCGTTTGAGTGCCGGTTCCTGAGACGATTGTTCCTGAACGCTGAAAATGGGCAATGCCGGACGAAAAAAGGGCGATGCGCCTGAGCGGCAGTTCTTTGTCTTCCCTTTGCGCACGCAGCGTCGCGGCATCCGGCGCCCGCTGCGCAGGCGAAAAAACCGCGGGCACAAAAAGAAGCGGCAAAACCATACAAAACGATGTTAAGCGAAATAAAACGAAACGGCAAATATTCTTCACGAGCCTTCCCTTAAAAGTGAATAAAACACGGCATCCCAAAACTGTAATGAGTTTTGAAAATGCCCAAACAGCGGATACTGCTTATCCCCTTTCCAACAGTAATGTCTTAGTAGGTTGATCGCAGACTTCAGGCGGGCCGAAGTATTGAATTGCTCCCGGGTAAAGGAACATGGTATTTACAGCCCATTTTTCTCTGGATGAGGCAAAGGCTTTGAAAGGGCCGCCGTCCAAATCGACAAGCGCTTTTTTGATAACAGGCTTTTTGGATCCGTGCCGCTGTTCCATGTTCATCATCATAGTCAGGGGAACGCCTCCGGCGACCCATTGGCTTGCCGGCGCGGTTAGGTTTTTCACGCTTGAAATGTAACCTGTAAGACCACAGGCGATAAGCGCGAAGGCGTTAAAGCCCAGAGAATAGCAGTAATCGGCATCGAAGTTTGACGGAAACGCGCAACGACCTTCGTAGCCGAAGAAATGCCCGATTGGGGAGAACGAGCCCTTGTAACTGCCTTCCTTTTTGAGCCTGTCAAGGCGTTTGCCAGCCATTTCCATAAGCAGCTTTTCGGTGTCAATTCGGGAAACCATCACATTTCCGTGCGGGTCTCTGTCCAACAAAAGCTGGCTTGCGATATCCGCAGGCAGCGTTTTAAGAAGCGAGAAAGAAGGGGGAGAAAGCTCCTTCCCAAGCCATTCGATTTGACCGGAAAAAGAAGTAATGCCTGAAAAGCTCTCCCCCGCTTCCGCCAAGATGTCGTTGAGTTCGGCAATGAGATTTTTCATTTCCGGTATGAACTCGACAAGACCTTCAGGAATCAAAACAACGCCGAAGTTTTCCTTGTTTTCAGACCGCTTAACAACAGCGTTGCAAATGTAAGTGACAATTTCATCGAGTGACATTTCTTTTTCGGCAACCTCTTCTGAAATGAGACAAATATTCGGCTGTGTTTGCAGGGCGCACTCAAGGGCGATGTGGCTTGCCGCCCGTCCCATAAGGCGTATAAAGTGCCAGTATTTTTTTGCGCTGTTGGCATCGCGCTGGATGTTGCCGATGAGCTCGCTGTAGGTTTTGCACGCCGTATCAAAGCCGAACGAGGTTTCGATGTGTTCGTTTTTCAGGTCGCCGTCTATGGTTTTTGGGCAGCCGATGACCTGAATCTCCGTTCCCTTTTCCAGAAAATACTCAGCGAGCAATGCCGCGTTGGTGTTGGAATCGTCCCCGCCTATGATGACCACGGCGTTGAGGTCAAGCGACTTCGCCGTTTCAAGAGAAGCGGCAAACTGCTCCGGCGTAGAGATTTTGGTGCGGCCGGAGCCGATGATGTCAAAGCCGCCTGTGTTCCTGAACGGCAGGATTTTTTCGGCGGTGAGCTCTGTCACTTCGTTATCCACGAGCCCTCCGGGGCCGCCCAAAAAGCCGTAAAGAGCGGAAGCGGGATTTCCCTTCTTTAAGCCGTCAAAAAGCCCCGCAATGACATTGTGCCCGCCTGGAGCCTGCCCGCCTGAAAGAATCACGCCAACTTTCAGCGGTTTTGTGAGATTGCCGGAATTGTTTTTGCCGGAGCCAAAAACCGCCACGGGTTTTCCGTAAGTTTTGTTAAAAAGTGCTTTAAGCTCATCCGCACCTGAAATCGCCTCGGTTTCCCCTCCGTATTCGACTGAAATCGCGGTTATTTCCCCCTCAAGGGCGGGCGGCAGCTTTGGCTTGTATTCATATCTTAGTTTCTGTAAAACCGAAATATCCATATAATGTTCTCCTCGTTTTTATAAAGCGCAAGTCTGAGCTCGCGCGCACTTGCACGGTTGGTTCCACCATTGTATGCAATATTGGGCGGGAAAACAAGGCTAAAAAGGCTTGGTGCAGCGCGGCAGAATTACCCTTGTAACGCCTCTAACTGCATTGTATGGTGCCCGCCGCGTGCCTGAGCGAGGTGCCGCTGGCAGCGAACTATTTTTGCGTTTTACCCCCATTTTCATTGATTTTTTAGCCATTAGTGGGTATAATAAGTGCAGTTGGTAATTATTTGAAAATATTTGCAACTATGGAATTGCTTCGCAATTCCATTGTTTGTCCTTGAAACTCAATGTTGCCCATAAAACCGATGTGAAAACACACAGACCTGGCAGGCACATCATACAGTTAGTGTCATCTCTAGTTTTTTGTTAAGGAGTGTTACAGATGAAGAACATGTTTAAGTTATTAGGGTTCATCGTCATTATAGCGATGTTCAATGCGTGTTTTAGCCCGTGGGCAGGCGACCCGGGATTTATAACCATAAACTTTGGAGAATACGA
>JAIRQD010000170.1:0-8096 GCA_031256655.1 Treponema sp. | reverse complement strand
CCGGCTGCGTTCCAACAGTGACGTTGTACCACGCGACAAGTTCTGAATTGTTGCTTCCGGCGAAAGTAAAATTACCGGGCGATCCATGTCCGCCCCGTGCGGCAAATTCCCACTCCGCTTCGGTGGGCAGGCGGAAGCCTGTGCCTGACTGGTTTGGTATTGTCACTGTTGCGTTGGAAATAGAAAGTATATTTGCGGTTCCGGGAATTGGCGTGCGCGTTACATTTGTAAGGTTGTAAAACACAGGCAGACTTGCCCATCTGCTAAGCTCGTTTGCGTACTCAATTGCATCAAACCAGCTTACCCTTTCCACAGGTCTTGCGGTAACCGCGGTAAACTGGCTTGGGTTTCTCCCCATTATCTGGGCAAACCCTGTGCCTGTTTGTGTCAGCGGATGACCGTCCACCTGCGTTACCGGAAAGCGGTTTATGTAAAAACCGTCAACGAACACGCGCCGTGTCGGATATGCGTGATACGCGGCGGGACTTCCTGAAACACTTGAATCACCCATTATAAAGTAACCGCGCGGAACCCACACCATGTCAGGAACCGGAGGAACCCAGCGGGCGTACAGGTTTAAAACACGGTCACCACCGTCTATTAAAGTGTGGCCTTGAACAACAGCGGTGTTAAAATTCCACGGCTGTAAATTGTTATCCCGCCATGTGAGGTCGTTACTGTTTGCGACATCCGCGCTTGTCGGGCTGGCTCTGAAATACCAGCGGTAAAAACTCCAACCTGTTCTGTCTGACGATGGCAGGGGCGGCATAAACGGTTCGGACACAGTGCCGCCTGAAACAATGCGCTGTTCTGCTGGTCGGGCGTTAAGAAAAACAGAGTGAGGCTGGCCGCTGTTAGGAGTACCCAGATGGAATCTGACAATGTAGCTGGCAGTTGCCCATCTTGCGCGCAATGTTACATTGCCGAAAACTCTGTCGGTTTCAAAGTTCCATCTTGTTGTAAGAGCCGGATCAGAGAACCAGCCGTCAAAAGCCATCTCTTCCATGCGCATTTGTGCAGGCTCTTCTATCCTCTCGCCATATACAATATTTTGAGTCGCCGGTGCCGGTGTACCTCCATTTGCGATAAACGTAATGATATGAATATTCGGAACCCATTTGGCAAAAAGGGTAAAAGGATCACTCCCTATTATTCCGTAATCAACGCCGTACAGTACGCTTGTTGAAAAGTTCCATTCGGTGGTGAACAAATGGTCAGTAAACCAGCCGCCAAAAGTGTGGCCTTCTCTGGCAATTGCGCCGGGATCGATAATTCTTCCGCCGCTAAGCCCCCCAAGCCCTGTATAAATTGTAAAATTAAGCCGCGTGATTTCCATGCCGTTTGAACGCGTTCCACCGTTCACATGCAAGTGGACAGTACGGGTGGCAGTGCTCCATCTGGCGTGTAATGTCATATTGGCAGTGGCTACGTCGTTTTCAAAATTCCACTGCCTGCCCCAAAAGGCATCGCCCCTGTCTGTGTTTGTAATCGGGTCTATGCCGTCTTGTGTAAACCACCCGACAAGCCCTTGCCCGTCTCCGCGCGGAATAACAGGGGGCTCAACTACCCTGCCGCTGTGGACTATGCGCTGATCCGGCACATCAAGGGGAGTATTCGGAGGGGACGCCGGGTTCTGGCTGAAAACTACAGTTGGAATTGGGGGTTCACCCAAAGTGAACAAGTTTTTGTTAAAACTCACGGTAACGATGTTACTCACCCATCGCGCCCTCAAGGTGATAATTCCATCGCCGTTTACATCGTCTCTTGGGGTAACAGGGCGGTTAATTAAGTCCCATTCATTTCCGTTTTCATCGAACCAGCCGCCAAAACCAAACGCCGAATTGGGATGGTTTATCGACCTGAGCCTTTGAAGCGTCCTGCCCCACAAAACCCGCTGCGGTTCCGGCTGCGGGCTTCCGCCGTTTGCATCCAAAAACACAACGCCGAAATTCGCACCGCTTGTACCTATGGGACCCCTGCCTGTATCAGTTTCATCCCACCAGCGAGACATAACAGGGTTATGGCAAGTCAAGAAAGAAAATAAGACTGCTGCCAAAGCCGCAAAATTAATAAAACAGTTGCGGGCTTTCCGCTTTTTCTGCAAAGCAAAGATGTTTTTTTTCATACACAAGTGTCCGCCCGCAACGTTGTTAATTAAAACCATAATGCACAATGGCAAAATTTGCCAACGTTTTGACGCTGTTTCAGACTTTTTTATCTGATTTTATGAATAATACAAATCCCCATACAATTGCAAAACAAGGTTAAAAATTGTACTCTTGGAAAATGGAAATGGAGATAATTTATGGAATGGTCATCGTAGCGGTTTCCGGGTTTGTGCAGGGCGTTACAGGTTTTGGTCTGTCAATTGCCGCGATACCGTTTCTAATTCTCCTGTTTCCATTGCGCGAAATTGTGCCGAGCATTGCTGTTTTGGCAATTATTACAAATTGCCTTGTGTTAATACCTGCGCGCCGCGAAGTTAAATTTAAAAAATTCAGGATCATGGTTTTGATGAGCGTCCTTTTTACGCCGCTTGGCATTCTTTCACTTCAGCATTTTAATCAATATTATTTGAAATTGATTTTCGGCGTGCTCATTACATTTTTTTCGTTGATGTTAATTTTTAAGAAAACATTCTCAATGAAAAATGAAAAAGCCGGATACACAATAACAGGAATTATAAGCGGCGTTTTGAATGGCTCGCTTTCCATCAGCGGCCCGCCGGTTGTTCTGCTTTTATCAAATCAGGGAATTGAAAAAGAAACATTCAGGGCAAACATTTCATTATATTTTTTTATCCTAAACGTAATAACAATTGCAATTTTTCTAATTAATGGAATGTTAAACATGGTTATTTTTGAAAGGTTAATTTTTTTTATGCCCGCGCTTTTTGTAGGGGCTTTATTGGGAATTAAAATCTCTAAAAAGGTGAAAAATGAAACATTTGGAAAATTGGTTCTTGTGTTGCTGATATTTTCAGGAGTTTGGACAACGATAAGCACATTGTCAAATCTTATTATCTGATTTACCGAAAACCCCATGACTGCCGGCGTTTGTCATTTTTCCCCACTTTCCGTCCGTCAGCGTAGCGATACGGGTTTTTCATGTTACGCAAGTACGCCTGATACGCTGCGCTGTTTTCGTAATACGCATCCAGTCCCTTAAACGACGAAGATTCATCGCAGCGGTACAGTTCCATGAGAGTGGGGAACAAAGGCGATGCCATAATTTCAGACGTTTTTGTCAGTGGCAAGCGTTTGAGGGCGGCGGGCAGCATGTGGTTTTTCACAAGGTAAAAAACGTCCTCGATTAGCGGTTGCGGAAACTCAAGGCGCTTGAGAAAAGCCGCCGCCGTTTTTGCGCCAAGTTCGGCGTGTCCTTCGAAGCGGTGGTTGCCGACCGAGGCGGAAACAGGTTTGCCCGCATCGTGAAGCAAAAGCCCCAGCGACAGACTAAGGTCAAAGGCTCCGCCGCTTGCGGGTTTTCGGTGGCGGAATGTTTCCATTGTGTGATTCCAGCCATTTCCTTCCGGGTGAAACTCTTTGGAATGATCCACATCGTCAAAACTCTCAAGCTCTTGCCACATGGCTTTTAGAAAACCTGATTGCTTGAGAAACTCAAAACCACGCTGAGGTTCAGGGGAAACCAAAAGACAGCTAAGAAAAGAACGCTGATGTTCAGGCGATGGCAGCGGCTCGTGCGGGTCATTCGCGGCAGACTCAAAAATCTTATCAGGGATTTCATAGCGCGCAAGGATCAAAGCGGTGTCCATGATGTGCCGCCATTTAGCGGCATCGCGGTGACTAGTAAGCCTGACAGGGGCTGCGGCAAAAACCGAAAGCGATTCACCTGCGTCATCATCCTTCCGCGGGGTTTTTCGCAAAAGGTTCCGCAGCAGAGGATAAACGCCCAGCGGATCTAAAAAGCGGTGAGTTTGCCAATCGTAGCCGAAAGAAAGCACAGGATACGAAACGCTTTTTTCCCCGTTCCCGTTTTGCTCGCCAATGTCCAAGTCCAGACAGCGGAAGTAACACGTTCCGTCAGACGTTTCTGCTGCGGCATCGGCAACTTCCACACCGGGAAAACGCAGATTATCGATAAAACGCGCCAGCACCGCGATGCCGGCGTTGGTTTCCGCCCAGACATACGGAAGGGCAGGCAAACCCAAATACTTGTCGATGGCGCTGAAACTTGTGAGCTTAACCGAATAGCCTTCATCGCGCAGAAGTGAGAAAATTCCTGCAATGCTTTTAAAGGCATCAGTGCCCGTAACGTCCGGCGCGCCCATTATCGATTATCCTTTTCCCGTAAGCGCTTCGGGCAATTTGTCCAGCCTGTAACCTGAAAGCTCCTGTGCCGCGCGGAAAGCCGCTGTTACCGCTGTTATGGTTTTGCCATGCGCGATTGCGGCGCTTTCAAGGCTTGCAAAAAATGGAACCAAGCGCAGGCAGGTTTCAAACGCTTCCTTGTTAAACCACGTTACATCATCAAAACGGTTTACGCCGAGTATTTTCCTGAAATCGCTTTCATCGTAGTTTTCAAGGACTATCGCCGCGGCAATGTCACCCGGCGTTTTCGTTTTGGCATCAACTTCACAGGCTTTGCTGTTTGCCCGCGCCAAAACCGCGATGGCGATGTCAGCCGCCCGCTGTATTTCGCCGCCGGAAATGCCACCGCTTTCCCAGCACTCCCGTATGACGCGATCAAGCTGCCAGTGCGCCGTAAGCCCCGCAAGTTCCCCGCCGCAAGCCGCAACCGATTTTAACAACGACAAGGCATGATAGCCCATCGCGAAAACCGCAAGCTCGCTCAAATCGGCATTTCCGGCGGACTTGTTCGGCGTAAACTTCTCGATAAACTTTTTTAGGTTCGCCGCCCAGCCTTCCCAAACTTTTTCAGGGTTGTCTGAATCGCCAGAGGCAGAAGATGTGCCGCGGCGGGCTTTTTTGGCCGGCGGCGCTGTTTTGGAATCGCTATTGTCCTTAACACCGATCCCCTTCCACGCACTATACTTCCCGCCTGCTCCGTCCAAATACTTTTTCGCCGCCGTAACAAAGGCGATTACCGGTTCTTTGAATGATTCGATAAATTCAGTGGAACATGGCAACTGCGGTTGGGTATGAGTGTGTTGAGTGTGAGCGGCGAAAAGTCCCGCCAATGTTTCCATGCGCGGTTTTGAAAGTATCTCCCTGAACGGGGCGTATAGCTCGCCCAAAAGAATGTCCAACGCGGCTTCTTCAAGGTTTGTAACGCCTGAACCGTTGAGGTGGTGGTTTAACAGTGACCAGCGGCTTTCCCATGTTTGCGGAAGGGCGTTTTCGGCATCCTCTTTCTGATGAATGTCCAGAAACACTTGAGCTTCGTAGCCGTTCAGCACCGCGAAAAGCCCCCGTTCGGCTATCTCTTTGGAAGATCGGATGTACCAAAGCCCGCTGCGCTGTTCGCGGAACACGACAAAAAAGCGGTCATCACCGTTAAGCCCCAAAGACTGACAAAGGGAATCCTGACGGGTACGCCCGTCTTTTTGAGGAATTGGCACCGCCCCACGGTATATCCAGCCGGAAGCCCTGTCAAAACTGTTGTTGAAAAAAACTAAAGTTCGTTCGTCTCCGGCACGGTTGGAGTAAGCGAAAACGTTTTCGTTGACATTGCCGTCCTGTCCCAAAAAGTCGTATAGGCAAAAATCGGCGCTGCCTGAAAAAACGTGGCGGCGCTTCATAAGGGGGAAGATTTCCCTCTCGTGGCGATCTACCATGTACCAGTCAGGCGTTTCATCTTTGTACGCCCTATTGTACTCCATGCCGTATTTTTCCTCAAAGCCTTCGATTTGCCCGTGTCCGAACATGGGAAGCCCGGGCATTGTAACAAGGAGCGTGCAGATACCGAAATATTTGTCGCCTTTGCCGAATTGCGCAACCGCCGTTTCTTCATCGGGGTTGTTCATAAAGTTCACAAAGCGTTTTAATATTTAAGGATCAAA
Source organism: Treponema sp. (assembly GCA_031256655.1). GTDB lineage: Bacteria > Spirochaetota > Spirochaetia > Treponematales > Breznakiellaceae > WRKT01. The sequence goes on along the minus strand of JAIRQD010000170.1, from coordinate 2,113 downwards.
CTCAAGCGTGTTTTTGATTGTGGCGCGGTATTTGTCGTTCTCCTCGTTTTTGAGCATATTCATAAAAGCGGAATTATACACACGGTGCATTCCCAGCGTGCGGACAAAGTAACCTTCCATCATCCAAAACGCTTCGGCAAGAAGCAAAGTGTAAGGGGCTTCAACTGCGCAGCGGTCAACCACCTCACGCCAAAATTCATCCGGTATCCGGCGGTTGAAATCCTCGTGGCTTAAAGCGTGTTCAGCGCGGCTTGCGATTGCCCCGCCGTGCCCCGGTGCCGGATACCACAGCCGCTGAATGTGGCGCTTGGCAAGCGTCATTGCCGCATCAAAGCGCACGATGGGAAATTGCTGGCACACGCCGACAATCGTGCGTATGACAGCTTCCCTTGCCTCACTGTTGAGAAAGTCAATTTGCGCGGTATCGTTCCACGGCATTGATGTGCCGTCGTTGCCGTGATAAATATATCGGGTGTGACCTGTCTGGTTGTCGATGCGCTTAAAAACCACCGCCGCATCGCTTCGGCTGAAATAGTGATCCTCGATTTGCACCGTTACGTCTCCCCGCCCCGAAAGATTTTCGCAAGAGTAGGCGTAACCGGGAAAAGGCGTGTACGGAAGCTGCAAAAAACGGTCGGGATGTTCGATAACCCAGCGGCTGTCAATGCCTGTGTGGTTGGGAACCATGTCCGAGCCGAGGCGGATTCCCCGCTGCATACAGCGTGAGCGCAGGTTTGCCAGCGCGCCCCATCCGCCCAAAGCGCCCGCAATGTCGTAGTCGTACAGGCTGTATGCGGACGCGGCGGCTTCGGGGTTGCCCGTCCATTGCTTAATCGTCTTGCTTGCCTGACTGCGCTCCCACACACCGATAAGCCAAAGTCCGGTAAAGCCGCGCCGGGCAAGCTCGTCCAGTTCTTCATCGGGGATTTCATCAAGGCGGTTGATAGGTCTGCCATATTTTTGGGAAAGCTGGAAAAGCCAGACGAGCGTGCATTTCGCCATGAGCACCGTGCGCGGCATCCATTCCTGATCAGGGGTGAAGCGCTCATACTCGTTCTCAAACCCGCCGAAGCTCAAAACCTGGCTTGGACCGGGGCCTGAAAAAGAAGGCTTCTCCTCCTCCCTGATAATATCAAGACCTGTCAGAAGCCGCCCCATGTACTTGCCCAAAACAAGCCCCCATTGTTTGCGCATAAAATCGAGCTGGCCTTCAAGCGAATCGGGGCAGGCAAGGGCTGGAGCGCGGAGCAGATCCCACAAGTTTAAGTTGTCGGGGCCGAAAGGCGGGAGTTCGGCAAAGTGCGCTTTGAGTTCTTCAATGGCGACAGGATACGCAGTCTCATGAGCGAGGTCAGAATCGTCAAACATAAACAGAAAAGGCTTAAACGCAGGGTTAAGGTTCGCCAGCGCCAAAAGAAGCAGCTCTTCAAGCGACAGACAGCGGCAACTTTCCCCGCCATCGCTTGAGTTAATGTAGCCGCTTATGTCAGTAATACCATTGTACACATCCCGCGGCGGAAACATCGCGCAAAAACCTTCAAGCAGGTCTTCCGTTTTGCCATCGCCGATTTTCCCCGCTATCCTATCCAGCGCGGTATGAAAAACGTCCGGCTGCACCTGCTGCCTGTACATGGCAACTATGTAATGGAGGATTTCATCAATAAGCCCCATAGCGTTCAATTGCGCGGGGCGGATAAAACGCTCAGGGTTTTTTGCCGCATCAACTTTTGCGTTAAGCCGCTGCGCAAACAATCTTACCTCGCGTGTGTCCGCAAGAACGACGTTGCCGGTAAGCGAAAAAAGGCTCCCCTCAATGCCATATTCTTCCCGCACTTCACGGCGGATATGGAACTCCATTAGGGCTTTTCTGTCTTTCGCCTGCAAAGCAGCGGGGCGAACAGCGCGAAGGTTCTCGAATGCTGAAAGGGTTACACGTAATTTTGCCATTTCACTAGATCATAACACACATTGACCGCTTATTCCACCTTTTGTGGATAAGCGGGATGGCGGACAGCGGGAAGCGATCCCTATGCAACATCCAGCTCAAAGCTGCTTGTTATCGCCCTTGGAGTCTTCAACAGGATTTTACTTGAAGTGGAAAACCTTGTAACAA
>JAIRQD010000147.1:0-17904 GCA_031256655.1 Treponema sp. | reverse complement strand
GTTTCAAAGTGTCTCCGCAGCCGCTGTCAGCTTGCCGTAGACGTACTATAACATCGCATGAAATTTTATTCAATCAAGTGCGCGCAAAAGCGCACACAACGAAAGACAAAACAAATTACCATTCTTGATATTTGTGGAATTTTTTATGCGCCTGTGGTAGAATGAAAAACCAAATGGAGGATGTAATGGAAAGTAAGCGATGCGCGTTAAGCGCGGTTTTTTTTGGAGTGATTATTTTTGCACTGTTTCCCGGTGTATTGCAGGCGCAGGAAGAAGGGATAAGCTCATCGACATATTTGGAGCTTCAGACTTCTTCATCCCCTGAGGTAAAATTTGTTATACGGCAGAGTTTTGAGTTTCCTTTTCTGCAAGGCACACATCCGCTGACCGGCGGGAACAATATCGCCGCGGTTTTATCTGCCGAAGTTTCGCCGGTTTCGCTTAACGGGATTGCTGAAATTAACTGGACACCGGCGGCATTTTTTGTGCTTTCAGGCGGCGGGCTTGCCGGTTCCGGCTGGAATATGCCATTGGGCTACGGCATCGGGCTTAACATTCCCCACCCCGATGATGATCCGGCGCTTGGCCCGCCGCGCTCGCAAATTGACGGGAGCGCCTTTGACGGCCTAATCTGGAACGCTTGGGGAGCCGCGACTTTGCAGTTTGACCTGGGCGCGGTTTTGCCCGGTTATTGGAACCACGTCCTTTTTATGACCCGCCATGAATTCCGCTATGCCGCTTATACACGCGCAGGTTCAGGTGACTCGTGGATATTTGAAAACGCGTCCAGGGAAAACCGCAACGGCTGGATGTACAACGCGACTTACGTGATCGGATATCACATGCCGCTATCGCCCGTACTTAACACGGTCGCTTTTATGGCGGAATCGCGCAGAAACTTGTACAACAGCGCAGGCGGGGATTTTTGGGGTGAAAATCTTTCGGAATGGACTTTTTCAAGCATTCTTAATTTTTCCCTTAACCCGCGGCTGGATATGGCGCTTGTTGTTCAAATGCAAACCCGCCGAAACCACGGAGCGTTTAACATCACCGATGATATGTACTTTTACCGGGATTTAGCTCTGCTGGAAGATGGTGGACAGCGCAGGCTTTTATTCCACCGCGTTGCGCTGCTTTTTAATTACCGGCTGCGCTAACGCTGGCAAAAAATAAAGTTTAACAGGAAGGAGCTTCAATGGTTGATATTGCTAATTTGGAAATGGCGCAGGGTATTCTGTACGGCGCGCTTGGCTTAGGGGCGTTTATCGTTTTTATCGGAATGATAAAAATGATCATCAAAGTTGCGCTGCCCAACCGCATAATGGTAGTTACCGGGCGCAAGACAAGGCGGGGCGGAAAGACCTTCGGGTTTTCTGTCAATCGGGGGCGCACTGCCGTCATCCCGTATTTTCAAGCGGTTGGTTCGCTTGATTTGGACGTGTTCCCCATCAACGTGCGGGTTGAGGGTGTGAACAGCGCCAACGGCATCACTGTCGGCGCGGATGCCACCGCCTGCGTTTGCATCGATGACGATGAAGAAGCGATGTTGTACAGCGCGGTGGAACGGCTTATGGGTAAGGATTCCAAGCAGATTCACGATCAGGTGCAGCAGACGCTGGTGGGCAATTTCCGCGGGGCGCTTAACAAAGCCACGCCTCTTCAGGCTATCGGCATGGTGCAGATTGCTGATGCCGGTGAATGCGGAACGGAAGGCGAAAGCGCGGATGCCGAGAGGGCAGGTGAGCGCGCGCATTTTCGCACCGAGCTTTTTTCTGACATTAACGCGGATTTGCGCTCGTTTGGGATGAAAGTCGTTTCGGTTTCGCTTCAAAAAATATGGGACACTTCCAACTACATCGCCAATCTGGCGCAAAAGACACTGGCGGAAAAACGGCAGCAGGTGGAAATTGAGGAATCCCGTTTGCGGGCGATTGCCGAGCAGTCAGAAAGCGATGCGCACCGCCGCATGGAAGTGGCAAAAAACTCCGCTGACGAGGCGATAATTGCCGCGCGGCAGGAACTGGAAATGTACCGCCAGGAATCTCAAGGTCTTGTTAAAGAAGCGTCCATTCGCGCGGATCAGTCAATCGCGCAGGCGGCTAACTCTGGCGAGGCGGCAGTGCAGAAGATGATGGTCGAACTGCAAAAACTGAAAAATCAAACCGCCCTTACCCTTCAAGCGCAGGCCCTTGAGGAAGAGGCGCGCATAATTGCAGAGGGCGATCAGGAAGCGGTGGCGATTAAGCGATCCGCCCGAAACACGATTTTGAAAAACAAGGCTGAACTAATTTCCAAATACGGCAATGATGCGCAGGCGGTATTGTTTCTGCAAGAAAAGCTTCCCCTGTTGTACGCGACTTACATGGAATCGGCAAAAAACGTCAACGTTGACAGCTTTGTGGTGATGAATGACGAAGAAGGATTTTCAGGCGCTGTCAATCGCGGACCGAGAGCGTTTGCCGATTTCCTCAAAATGTTCACTGAAACTTTTGCGGTGGACATTAAATCGTTTATCGCGCCGGAAGAAAAAGGAGGTAACTCGTGATTGTATTCGCTGTAGTTCTTGGAGGGTTGGTCGGCATCACCATTCTCATCCAGCTTATCACCAACATGAAAATTGTCGGCGGGAACGAACTGGGCGTAGTTACTGGTTCAGGGCGCGCCAAAGGTTTCAGAACACTTTCAGGCGGCAGGGCTTTTGTCATTCCCCTGTTTCAGCGTTTCGCCAAGTTTGATCTCACACCAATCACAATTGAAGTTGTCGTTGATTCAGCCATTGCGGCGGGCATCGTTCCGCTGAACGTAAAAGCCACCGTTTCGTTTGCCATCGCGGGCAACGAAGCAGGGCGCTCATACGCGGTGACCCGCATTCTCAACCTCGCTTCCAACCGGCGTGAACTTGCAAAAATCGCAGGTTACATTATCGAAGGGCATCTGCGTGATTCAATAGCAAGCGTGACACCTGAACAAGTGATGAAGGACAAAGACGCACTTGTGTCAAAAATGATCAATGTGTGCAAAGCGGATTTGGAAAACATCGGGCTTCAAATTACGACCATGAACATCGCCGATGTGGATGATCACCGTTTGCCCGGCGTTGAGGAGCCTGACCTGTACATCGCGCTTTTGAAGCGGGTGCAGTCTGCCGATGCGGAAACCCGCGCACGGGAAGCGCAGGCGGAGGCGAAAGCTTCGGCGGCGGAGCAGTCGGAAAAACGGCGGGCGGAAACCGAGGTCAAGAACATCCGCAACGAGCTTGACAGGCTGAAAGCGGAAACCAGAGTTAAGCTTGCGCAGGAAAACAAGCGCCAGCAAGTCGGCGTGGAGGAAGTTTCCGCCGATGCCAAAGCAAGGGTGTCAGGTGTTACAGCAGAGCTGGAAGCGGAAAGGCAAAACATCGAGCTTCTGCGCAACCGCCACAAGGCAGAAATCCTTACACCGGCGCAGGCACACAAAGAAAAAGCTGTGCTTGACGCAAAAGCCGAAGTAAGTTCGTGGTTTGAAGTTGCCAAAGCAGAAATGGAGCAGCTTGAAGTAACGCTGAAAACCATAAAGGAAGCCGGAAAGGGAAAATCAGCATGGCTAATCGACAACTTCGACAACCTCTTTAAGCCCTTCACCGAAACGCTCGCCCACTATCCGGTGAATCACGTTTCGATAATCACTGGAGCCGGAGGGAGCGGCGAACCGATTTCCGCCATACATCCCAACGCGGTCGCCAAAGCCCGCAACGAGATCATTGAAGACGCGCTGAAAAAGTTGACAAAAAACCCTGCAAGTGAAATGGATAAAACGTGATGAAGAACGTGAAAAAACAACTAAGCCGTTTTCCAATTGTTGCCATTTCACTTGCCGCCGCTTTTTTAATTATTTCCTGCCGCTCATCAACGCAAGATGACGCGGCAAGTGAAATCCTGGCAGTTTTTGATCATTACTGGGAATTGGGTGAAGAAGCGGCGGCTGGAAGGGAATTGCTGCGCAGCTTTGCCGCAAATCCGGCTTATGTTTTGCAAGCGCTGGTAATCGCAACGCCGTTCCAGCGTGAGCAGATGCTTGTACTTTTGGGCAGCGGAATTGCGCGCGCGATCCGGGAAGATCCTGTGGCAGCAAATGAGTTTTCAGCGGCAATTGAGCGGGCAGAAAATATGGAGCTTGATGATCAGTCTTTAAGGATGCTTGGATTTGTTCAAGCGAATATTACTCATTTTAATAAGTAACGTTTCACTTATAGAAATATATTATTTTACAATTAATTTTTTACGATGTAAAATTCTCCAGTATGTCAATTGGAGGTTTTATGGGTAGAAAACTTAATGAAAAAATTAACATTGAAAAAATAAAAAGCGATGCGGAAGAAGCCTATATTAATGGGGAATTTTATTGCTCTGAAGCAATTGTTTATTCGGTGCGGAACAACATTGCTCCAAGTATGCCGATTGAATTTCTGTCTGCTTCATCCGGTTTTCCTGTTGGTGTTGGCGGATCAAAATGTATGTGCGGAGCGGTAACCGGCGCGGTTGTCTGTCTTGGATATTTGTTTGGGCGAGTTCATCCAACAACTATAACTGATCCGATGAGCCAAAAAACAATGACACTTGCATTGGAACTGCACGACAGCTTTAAGAAAAACCATAAACATTTATGCTGCCACATTCTTACAAAAGGCAAAGACATGGAAAACGGTGAGCACAAAAAACAGTGCGCGCAATTCACAGGCGAAATGGCAGCAAAAATTGGCGAGATTGTCGCACGGGAATACGGTCTTCAAGTCGTTTCGTAAACCAATTAAACAGGAGGATAATTTTGTGAAAAAAGAAATCAGCATAAAAAAAGTGCAATATGACGCGGAAGAAGTTTTCAGGATAGGAGGATTTTATTGCTCTGAAGCGATAATTTCTTCGGTACGAAAAAACATCGATCCGAATATGCCGCTGGAATTGGTTTCAGCGGGTTCCGCTTTTCCTGTTGGCGTAGGCCGCGCCAAATGTTTGTGCGGCGCAATTTCCGGCGGCGTTGTGTGTCTGGGGTATTTTTTCGGAAGGACAAAGCCAACATCACAAGGCACAGACAGCGAGAAATGCATGGCGCTCACCTATGAACTTCAGGAGAGCTTCAGGAATAACCACAAAGGCACATTGTGCTGTCACATTCATGTCAAAGGTATGGATCTGTCAAGCGGCGAGCACAAAAAGCAATGTGTTGCATTTACAGGCGAAATGGCAGCAAAAACGGCTGAAATTATTGCGCGGGAACTTAACTTAAAAGTTGTTGATTAAGGGAGGTAAATCACAATGAAGTTTATACGAAGTGTGCCAATGGCAACTTGCGGTTTGGCTCTGGGGCTTGCAACGCTTGGAAATCTTTTGCAGCCATTGCCGCACGGAACAATGATACGATACATACTCGGAGTTTTTTCGTTTGCTGTTCTCGTTTTATTTGCGCTCAAACTTTTTTTGGATTCTCCTCACGCAAAGGAAGAACTCAAAATCCCTGTTCCTGCAAGTGTGCTTCCAACTTCGACAATGACTGTCATGTTGCTGAGCACATACATACGCCCGTATTTTCCGGATATCGCAATCACGATTTGGTATGCCGCAGTAATTACGCACATTTGTCTGATGGTGTTTTTCTTCAGGCGCTTTGTTGCAAACTTTGTGCTGGGATCAGTTTTTCCAACATGGTTTGTTGTGCTTGTGGGCATTGTTGCCGTAAGCGTTACAGCGCCGGCGATGAACGCGGTATTTATCGGACAAATCGCTTTTTATATTGGATTTCTGCTTTATTTTATCGGTTTGCCGCTTGTTGTGTGCAGAATGAGAAATGTGAGAATTTTTCCTGAGCCTGCGCAGCCGACTATCGCAATTCTCACCGCGCCAATGAGCCTTTTAATCGTGGGGTATTTCAGTTCTTTTGTGCAGCAAGGGTACGTCAATGAAACGCTTATTTATGTGATGCTGGTAATTGCCGTGGCAAGTTACCTGTATGTAACAGTGATGATGTTTTCCCTTTTGCGGATTAAATTTTATCCCACGTATGCGGCGTTTTCCTTTCCCTATGTTATAAGCGCAATTGCATTTAGGCTTGGAGCCGATTTTCTTGCCGCAAGAGGTTTTGAGTTTTTTGTTCCCATCGCGCAGGTGACTTTATGGATTGCAGTTGTTGCTGTTGTGTTTGTAGTACTGCATTATATCAGGTACTTTGTCTTTTGGCTTAAGTTTTAACATGCAACATTTCCCTTGACGTGACACGTATTATGGATATACAATATAGTTGTAATCTGTAAACTAAATAGGAGTGTCATATGAAAAGATCATTAATTCTGATTCCTATACTATTTGCTGTACTGTCGTTTGTCGTTTTTGCACAGTCACCGTCGCTTACCATAACCGGACACCCGGCACCCACAACCATTCTATATGCTGGAAGCATAACGGGCAATCTAACAGTTACAGCAAATGCCACAGGAGGTGCGGCGCTCAGCTACCAGTGGTTCAGGAGTACCTCGAACAGCAATGCCGGTGGTACAGCCATAGCCGGGGCAACTGGCGCGAGCATGCCAATCCCCCTAGACCTTATGCCTGGGGCACATTTCTTCTTTAGTGAAGTTAGTGCAGTCGGTGCGGTGGCGCCCATCCGCTCTAACGTAGCAACAGTTATGGTCTTCGAGTTTGACGAAGACTGCGAGTTGTGATGAGCTCAATGCCGCCGGTCGGCGGCTGACCCTTTTCTAGTTGTAAATTAAACGTAGCCTTTCAATGTAAGAGGGGCTGGTCGAAAAGTTTGGAAAACTCTTCGACCAGCCCCTCTTTTACGTCTTTTTCTCTTTTTTATCCTATTGTTGGGCTATAAAGTAGACCGCTTCCCTTCCGGCAACTCTGCCAAAAATCACAGCGGCGGAGAAATTGCCCAACGTGGCTGTCACTTCTCCGGCAGCAAATAAACCCGGCACAACAGCGCCGCCAGGCATAAGCACACGCGCTCTTTCATCAGGCACAACGCCGCCGCGTGTCATGTGGACGGCGCTTGTTACTTGCACACCATAAAAAGGTCCTTCATCCCTGAATCTCCGTGTAAAGGCACTCGGGCGGAATGGATCGCTGATATAACCATCAACAGCCCTGTTAAAGGTTTCAACAGCGGCAACAAGGTTTGTGCCATTTATGCCCAGCCTTCCCGCCAATTCTTCCAGTGTGTTAGCACTGACATGGTAACCGGCTCTGTACTGCCCCACCAAACGGCGCGATCCGGCGTAATCTTCATCGAACATATTCTGGTCGTATATAAAAAACACCCTTCCACCAGGCTGTTCCAAAAACCTGTGCGCCTGGGCCAATCCCCCGGCAAGTTCAGATGTAAAACGTTCGCCGTCTTCGTTGACGTAAATAAACCCCGGACTGCCGCCTACGCTTCCGGACAATACGCGGTTTACGCTCAATACCGGTGCAGTCATAACCACCTGACCCATTCTTGCCATCCAAAACCCATGTTCCTCAAAGACCGGTATGAAGTGGCCTATTGCGTGGCTTGGGTTTGTGGTTGCCACGTTTGCGGTGAGAGGTGCATGTCTTGTAAGCAGTTCCCTGTTTGCCGCAAATCCGCCTGTTGCGATAATAACGGCACCGGCCATGATGTTGTACCGGCCATATCTGTCTTCCGCTATGACACCAACAACAGCCCCGTTTTCCATGATCAAATCAATGCCTTTGGTGCCGGTGCGAATGTCAAGATCAAGTCGGCGCAGCTCTGCCTCCATGCCTGACATCATGTGATTACCGGCATACGTGTCAGGCCCGGCTTTGTGGCTGAACCTGTCCCAGTTGTAGTTGAGTTCCACGCCGAAGCCCCTGAGCCACCCGTCAGCCTCCAGGGCTCCCTGTGCCCACACCGGTGTACGCGCAGGTACTAACTCACGCCCAGTTATATGAGCCTGGAAGGTTGCAAGTGTTTCCGTTCTGTTATTGGCAAGCTGCGCTTGGGAGTTAATTATTTCGGCAAAATTCATGTTGTATATTCCGCTGCCGCCAAGAATATCCAATTTTTCAATCAATATGATGTTTTCCGCGCCAGATTGCCTGGCTTCAATCGCGGCAGAAAGCCCGGCAGGCCCTCCTCCCACGATAACAATGTCAGTATTAACCGGAGGCCGCTCTATTTGCGCAGGTGTCGGCCCTCTTGTAACGAAAGTGATAAAGCCAAAATCAATACCTGCATCTCTGCTTGCATTGGCAACTGCCGTTCTTACCGCAAACGAGGTAAGCGTAGCGCCGGCAACGCCGTCAACAACAGGCGTCCCCGCTTCCAGAATACGCTGGCGAAGTAAAGGAAATGCCCTTGAAATAGTGGCATAGGTTTCCCGATTGGAAAGCAATACTATGTCGGTGATTGCCCTGTTTTCTATTGTAACGGCAAGCCTCAGCTCCCCGCCAAAACCGTGGCTTGTGCCTTCAAAAACGCCGTCTGCCCGCCTTCCTGCAAGATTACATGCAGTCAGTGAAAGCGCAAACGCAAAAATTACAAACGCTGTTATAAATTTTTTCATTCTTTCTTTGTCCTTTGTCCCCTATATCACAATACGAAACAGCCCCAAAGCGACATATGCCGTCTTGGGGCTGGTAAAGCAAACAGTGCTTGCTAACTTAAATCAGGGTGCCCCCACGATGGGAAAAACATCTCTGAGTCTGGGGTTAGCAACAAATCCACCAACATTGTACACATTTACAAAGCCCAGGGTTGAAACCGACCTTGCCGCAGGAACAGTTCTGCTGGCAGTTCCGCAGTATAAAAACATGTGAATATCTTTATACCCCAGTGCCGGATTCAAGCTTGCCCGTTGCGCAGGTGTCAATTCATTGGCAATGAAATCCTCCCATGTGGCAAGTACTCGATCCTGGAATAACGCGTGTGATTCCCCTTCTTCTGTTGCCAACAGGTTTGGCCAATTAACATGTGCAGAGCCTGCGACATGCCCCTGTGCTTCCCTTTCCACTAACCTGCGGGTGTCTAACATGATAACAGGTATCGCCGGATTGGCGAATATGGCATAACTGCCCTGCGCGTCAAAAGCAAATTCGTCGCTGTGTACAGCATACCGGAACGGTCCCATTGGCGCACTTAACGCCGAAAACCCTTCACCTGACACAGCCTGAACACGGAACCAGAACGGGCCACCACTAAGATCGGCAAACGCGGTGTTGACGTTTAAGTACAACGCATTTATGCCTTCAACTTGATCGAATACCACATCCGGATTGGTGCTGGCAGCGTCTGTGAATACAAACACGCTGAATGTATCCCTGCCCGCAACTTCGCCCCACGAAAGCCCCATTGGTCCTCCAAACGAAAGGACATCGATATGCCCCCTGTTCAGAACCAGGTCTGTGGGTGTGTCTAAAGTAGCGCCCGGTTGTGTTGTAGCGCATGATAAAACCATCATTACCGCTACCAAAGGCGCTGCTACTTTCCATAGTTTGAATCTTTTCACGTAAATACCCCTTGTGAATTTTAACTGATTTAAGAAACTAAAAAGTTCCTTACACGACTTTTAAATACCCTCCTTCCATGTAGATTTTAGAAAACGCAGTAAATGCCAAGATGTATACCGTTTTTGTCAGGCTAGCATTGAATTTTGCAAAAGTCAACTAAAATTTGCAAAATTCTGCAAATTTGCCCGGGAATTTACCACTTTTTGCCTAAAACCAAAACACAGCGGCAAGAACACCACGATGAGAACAGGGGATTTACAAACTATATCTTTTTACGGATCATTTTATGGGTTAAGGAATCCTGATTAATTTTGCTCTTTGTTCGGTTTGTTCAGTGATTCCTTAAACAACCCCAAAACGACACCTGCCGGCTTGGGGTTGTTACAGCAACAATATTAGCTCAACTTAAGAATCAGGGAACCCCAACATTGGGATAAACATCTACGAGCCTGGGGTTAGCAACAAATCCGCCAATATTGTACACATTTACAAAGCCTAAGGTCGAAACCGACCTTGCTGCAGGAACAGTCCTGCTTGCAGTCCCTCAGTATACAAATACGTGAATGTCTCTATACCCCAACAGCGGATCAAGGTTTGCCCTTTGAGCGGCTGTCAGTTCATTGGCAATAAAATTTTCCCATGCTGCGAGCACTCCTACCTGGAATGCCTCGTGGCTTGCTCCATCTTCTGCTGTTGCCCCTGCATTTGGCCACAGAACGTGCGTATCGCCTGCGACATGCCCCTGTGCTTGCCTTTCCCCGATCCTGCGAGTATCCAACACGATGACAGGTATTGCCGGATTGGCGAATATGGCATAACTGCCCTGAGCGTCAAAGGCAAACTGATCGCTGTGCAGTGCGTACCAGAACGGTCCCATCGGCGCACTCAGCGGCGAAAACTCCTCACCTGACAACGCCTGAACGCGGAACCAGAACGGCCCATCTCTAAGATCGACAAACGCGGTGTTGACGTTTAAGTACAACGCATTTATGCCGTCAACTTGATCGATTGCCGCATTCGGATTAGTGGTGACAGCATCTCTGAAGACAAATACGTTGAACGTATCCCTTCCGGCAACTTCACCCCACGAAAGCCCCATTGGACCTCCAAACGCAAGGGCTTCAATGTGCCCCCTGTTCAGGACCAAGTCTGTGGGTGTGTTCAAAGTAGCAACCGGCACTGTGGCGCATGACAAAATCATCAACGCCGCAGTAAAAGGCACTGCTACTTTCCATAGTCTGAATTTTTTCACGTGACTACTCCCTCCTACGAATTTTGATTGATTGCAAGAAACTAAAAGTTTCTTCCGCGAATTTTTCATACCCTCCTTCCATGATTTGTAAAGAAACAGTAAATGCCATGCATACTGTTTTTGTCAGGCTATCACAGATATTTATAGCTGTCAACCTTTTTATTTATGCCGACTATTAGAGGTTGACAAATATCATACATCGTATTGACACGAAGTAGATCAATCTGTTTACTGTCGTGTGGAGGATACTAATGAGTTATGTAGACAGAATCATTGCCGGGCTTGAAAGCAGAAATGCTGAACAGAGCGAATTCTTGCAGGCGGCACGGGAAGTATTGGATTCCCTGCGCCTTGTTACCGATCATGACAGCAAGTACGAAAAAGCAGGTCTTCTTGAACGTCTTGTCGAACCTGAACGAGTGATCTTATTCAGGGTTCCGTGGGTGGACGATTCGGGGCAGGTACAGGTAAACCGCGGCTACCGCGTGCAGTACAATTCTGCAATCGGACCATACAAGGGCGGCTTGCGTTTTCACCCTTCGGTAAACTTAAGCATCTTGAAATTTCTTGGGTTTGAGCAAACATTCAAAAACTCCCTCACCGGACTTCCTATGGGCGGCGGCAAAGGCGGATCGGATTTTGACCCCAAAGGCAAAAGCGACAACGAAGTTATGCACTTTTGCCAGTCGTTCATCAACGAACTGTTCCGCCATATCGGCGCCGACACCGACGTTCCCGCCGGTGACATTGGCGTGGGCGGACGCGAAGTTGGGTTTATGTACGGGCAATACCGCAGGCTTGTGAATACCTTTGACGGCGTATACACCGGCAAAGGTATCGGCTGGGGCGGAAGCCTTGGGCGGACAGAGGCAACCGGCTACGGGCTTGTCTACATTGTTGAAGAATACCTTAACAGCAAAGGTGACAGTGTAAAAGGCAAGCGGGTGAATATTTCCGGCAGCGGAAATGTTTCCATCTTTGCGGCGGAAAAATCGCAGCAACTGGGTGCGACTGTTGTAAGCATGTCGGACAGCAACGGTTATGTTTACCACAAGGCGGGAATTAACCTCGATACCGTTAAGGATATTAAGCTTAACAAGCGCGGCAGAATCAGTGACTATGTGAAAGTTCACTCTGACGCTGTGTACACCGATGTGAGCAAAGGCAGCGTGTGGGATATCGAGTGCGATATTGCCCTGCCAAGTGCAACGCAAAACGAACTTGACCACAATCACGCAAAAACCCTTGCCGCCAATGGGTGCAAAGTTGTAGCGGAAGGCGCAAATATGCCCACAACAATGGAAGGCGCTGAAGTTTTCCTTGAAAAAGGCGTTGTTTTCTTCCCCGGCAAAGCGGCAAACGCCGGCGGCGTTGCCACGTCAGGGCTTGAAATGTCACAAAACAGTATGCGCCTTTCATGGACATTCGAGGAAGTTGACGCAAAGCTGAAAGGCATTATGGTCGGCATTTACCGCAGCATGGACGAAGCGGCGCAAGAATACGGGAAGCCTGGAAATTTCATCCTCGGCGCAAACATTGCGGGCTTTAAGAAAGTCGCCAAAGCAATGATGGATCAGGGAGTAATTTAACTTTTCTGCGTTTTCACACGCCGGACAAAGCTACGGCTGTAAGCCGATAGTTTTGTCCGGCTGTTAGCTGATAGTGTGAACTTTCAGGCTAATCACCTATAACCTGTCGTATATCCTTCGCAATAGAGGCGAGTTTCCTGCCTGCTTCTGCTTTTGCAGCTTCAAGCCCGCCAGCGCCAAGTTCGGCGCAGCAACTGGCGTAAAACTTGATCTTCGGCTCGGTTCCGCTGGGACGGGCGCTGACTACCGTGCCGTCTTTAAGGAAAAACTGAAGCACATCGCTTGGCGGTAAACCATCAGCGCCGTTTTTTATGTCGCGGACGCGAATCACTTCAATGCCGCCCAAAGTTTTCGGGGGATTTTTCCGATATGCGTCCATAATGCCTTTCATCGTTGCCGTTCCCTGCGGCCCCTGAAAGTATTTGGAAACTCCCATTTCTTCCCAATAGCCGCAGATCCGGTACAGTTCTTCCAGGCGGTCAAGCAGGCTTTTGCCTTTGCTGCGCCAATAAAGCGTCATCTCGGCGGTGATTGCGGCGGCAGAAATTCCGTCTTTGTCGCGGACTTCCGTTCCGACAAGGTAGCCGTAACTTTCCTCCGTGCTAAAAACGATGCTTGCCGATTTATCCGCCTCGCATTTGGCGATAATGTCAGCCAGCCACTTAAAACCTGTCAGGCATTCAAAGCACTTTGCCCCGTAATGAGCGGCGAGTTTTTTGTGCATTCCGGTTGTCACGATGGTATTCACCATTGCCGGATTTGGCGGGGTAATGCCCGCTTCCTTCATGGAAAGAAAAATATAATCGGCCAAAAGCGAACCCATTTGGTTTCCGGTGACAAGGGTGAACTTTCCGGAAGCGGTCTTGCCGGACGGCACCGCAATGCCGAAGCGGTCTGCATCCGGGTCAGTCGCCATTACGACATCGGCGTTTTCCTTCATGCCAAGCTTAATCGCCAAATCAAGAGCTTCCGCCTCTTCGGGGTTGGGGAACTTTACTGTGGGGAAATCGCCGTTTCCCTCGCGCTGTTCGGGAACTGTTATCACGTTAAGTCCAAGGCTTTCAAGAACGCCTTCGACATGAAACGCGCCTGTGCCGTGAAGCGGCGTGTAAACGATCTTCACTTCCCCGGCTTTCTCCTTTATAAGTTCCGGGCGGAAAAGGCAATTTTTTACCATTTTGCGGTACGGCTCGTCCACCTCTTTGTCGATGATTGCCAGAAGACCTTTTTCAAGCGCTTCGCCACGGCTCATTTCCTGTATTGCCGTAACCGCGTTTACTTCGTCAATTATTCCTTTGTCATGAGGGGGAATTACCTGCGCGCCGCCTGCCCAGTACGCTTTATATCCATTGTACTGTGGCGGATTGTGACTTGCCGTGATCACAATGCCTGTGTCGCAGTTTAAATAACGCATTGCGAAGGAAAGCTCAGGCGTTGGGCGAAGGCTTGAAAAAAGCCAGGTTTTGATGCCGTTGGCGGCGAAGATAAGAGCCGCGGCCTCGGCAAACTGCGCCGAATAATGGCGGCTGTCGTAAGCGATGACCGCAGACAGCCCGCCTTCACCGGGGGCAAGCGCCGCCCTTTCGGGGAAGGCTTTTTTCAGATATGTGGCAAGTCCCTGTGTAGCGCTTTTTACCACCAGCGTATTCATGCGGTTATAGCCGCCGCCGATAACGCCCCGCAAGCCCCCCGTTCCAAATTCGAGGTTACGATAAAACCTATCAGCCAATTCTACGGATGCGGCGGATGCTTCGGCATCCACAGCATCCGTTGCAAGAAGCTCCTCCACCTCTTTCCTGAAATGCTCATCTTGCTCTTGAGCTATATAATCTTTTGCCCGTTGGGTAAGCGCAGCTTTGTCCATACTTTTCTCCTGTTCATATAATTAAATTATAACTTCACCGTGGGGATGGGGCAATAGGAAAAGCCGCCCGCTTTGCAAATGTTATTTTGCAGATGTTAGTTGGAGCAGCAGTGTTTGTATTTTTTGCCAGAACCGCAGGGACACGGCTCGTTTCTGCCAACTTTCGGCGCAGTGCGGACAACAGTTTTCGGCACGATTGTTCCCTCATCATAAAGCCAGCGTCCGTTTTGTTTTACAAACTTCGCGTTTTCGTGGTGCTGGTCTTTCAACCCGCCCAGTTCGTAATTCGCCTCAAACTCCACTGTTCCTTCTGTGTCGTTTTCGCCGCCTTTTTCCGTTGATATGATTTTCAGCCCAAGCCACTTGGATCGTTCGCTCCAGTCCTTCGTCTGCTTGTAATCAATTTTCTCTTTTTCGTTTTGCGCACAAGTGTCGATTATGTAATCAACAGCGTGTTCGACGTACGCGGAATAGCGGCTGCGCATGAGGGCTTCCGCGGTTGGGGCGTTCAGCGTGCCTTTGATGTAAGGCTCGCAGCATTGGGCGTAGGCAGAACCTGAATCGCACGGACATTGTTTCATAGATACTCCTTCAAAGCTTCAAGATCGACGGGGATAGTTTTTGCATTTACAGTACGTTTCATGGCGTTTTGCAGTGAAAGCGGAACGGGCACGGAACCGGTAAGCGGCTCAACCGTTTCGGCGAATTTGGCCGGATGCGCCGTGGACAGAACAGCAATATTTGCGGCGTTTCCCTCCAGCTTGCCGGTTTCGCTAAGCTTGTCAACCGCACGCCAACCAACGGCGGTATGCGGGTCAAGGTAATAGCCTGAGCGGGAAAAAACGTCCGTTATTGTTTTGAGCGTTTCGTCATCGGTAACCGAAGAACCGAGTATGAGCCCGCGCATTTGTGTGTGCGAAAAATGAGCCGCCATACGCTCGAAGTTGCTGGGAGCGCCAACGTCCATAGCGTTGGAAAGGGTTGCGATGGAGTTTTTGGTTTCGTAATTTCCGCTCTCAAGATAATCAGGCACGGTTTTATTGATGTTTGTCGCAGCGATAAATTGTTCAATTGGCGCGCCCATTTTCCACGCATACAATCCGGCGGTGAGATTCCCAAAGTTTCCCGATGGCACGCAGAAAACCGTGCCCGACGCTGACCTTGTTTCAGACATCTGCCCTGCACCTGCGGCGTAGTAAACGGCTTGCGGCACAAGGCGGGAAATGTTGATTGAGTTTGCCGAGGAAAGAACCAGACGCTTGTTTAAACCGGCATCGCCAAAGGCCTGCTTTACAAGGCTTTGACAGTCGTCAAAACTGCCTTCCACAGCAAGGGCGGAAATATTCCCGCCAAGACCCGCGATTTGCCGCTCTTGCAGCGGGGAAACTCTGCCTTTCGGGTAAAGAACGGTGACGGTAATTCCTTCCACGCCGAAAAAGCCGTCGGCGACTGCCCCGCCTGTGTCGCCTGATGTGGCAACAAGAATTTTTAAGGATTTTTCCTCGCCGCGGCGGAGATATGAAAAAGCCCGTGCCATAAAGCGGGCGCCAAAATCCTTAAACGCCGCAGTCGGGCCGTGAAAAAGCTCCAGCACAAAACGTCCGCCTGTTTTTACCAACGGTGCGGTGAAAGGGTACGCCGAATGAACAATCTCCTGTAAAACTGTGTCAGGAATGTCCCCTTGCACCCACGGCCGGATTGTTTCAAAAGCGATGTCCGTGAACGCCATTTTCCCAAGCGAAGTCTTCACCGCCGCAGCATAATGTGGGACTTCATCGGGAACAAAAAGCCCGCCGTCAGGTGCAAGACCGGCTAGGGCGGCGGCGGCAAAACTGACTGAATGGCTTTTATTTCTCGTGCTGTAGTAGCGCATAATTTGCCCTTTAATAACCCGCCAATATACCCAAAAGCCGTTCCTTGCCTATTGACCGTAAAAAGTTCGCAAGGCGCGGCCCCTGATCCTTCCCGATAAGCGCCTGATACGCTGTGCGGAAAAGAGCTTTTGCCTCCATGTTCTGCTCCTCGGCAATGCGGTAAATTGCCTCGGCGCAGGATTTGTCGTCGGTAAAGGTTTCTACGCGCGCTATAACCTTGTCCCTAAGCGCGGCGACCGCTTCCTTTTCGGCGGCGCTTAATTGCGATGAAGGTTCTTCCCCTGAACTTTTTAGCTTAAAGCGGAAGTCCTCCGGCGCGCATTCGTCTATCCAGTATTTGGCGCAGGCAGCCCGCCTTCCAAGCGCCTGCAACTGCGTTTCATTTGGCACAGGAGCATCATCGCCAAGATTAGCCAGCGCCTTGTTTATATCGCCGTCAGCAATTTGAATGAGGTTGCACAGGTGGCGAAAGGGAATCTGGTACGGAGCCGCGCCCGGCATGGCGGGTTTGCCATTTTCGTCCGTGTTTACCTGCGAAAACTCATAAATCCGCTTTTGCCAAAGGTAGGTGCCTTCGTCTTTGGCGGCTTCCAGTTTCCACGCTATACGTTCAGTTTTGTCGTAATCTTCATAAATCTTTATAACGTCAAGGTCAAAAGAAATTGTGAATTCAGAACCCGGCTTTGTGCCAGCAAAGAGATAACGGGCAACTTCGGGAGTGTACACTTTAAGCACATCAGGAAGATCGATGACTTTGCCTTTGGAACTTGACATTTTTCCGGGCGTTCCCTTTATGCCGATAAAATCGTAGCGGAAGGTAACAGGCGCATCCCAGCCGTACACTTCCTTGCAAGTGTGCCGCGCGGTATCAAAACTGCCCCCGCGGCTGTGGTGATCCTTTCCGGCCGGCTCAAAGTCCACCTTCTCGTAATCCCAGCGCATAGGCCAATCCACCCGCCATACAAGTTTCACAGATCCTGTGTTCCGCAAGTCTACGGTTTCCTTGTTACCGCAGGCTTCGCAGTGGTACGAAAGTTCCCATTCACCGTTCCAGCTATCAATGCCTGTTTCATCCCGGTTGCATTTATCGCAAAAAACGCTTACAGGCCACCAATCCCCTTGAATTTTATGTTCCTCATCCCGAAACTTGTCCAGAATGTTCTTTAATGCTTCCCGTTTTTCAAGCGCCTTGCGAATACCTGCGGCATATTTGGAAGCGCGGTAATTTTCAGCTTGATACAAATATTCAGGGGTTATCCCAACAAGGGGAAGCGCTGTTTCCACATCAACCTCGTGATGCCGCGCATAGCTTTCGTTTCGCTCCCACGGGTCAGGAACCATCGTGATAGGAAAGCGCAAATATTTTTGAAGCTCATCCCGCTTTGGCATATTTTCAGGCACTTTGCGGAACACGTCATAATCATCCCACGAATAAATAAAGCGCACTTTTTTGCCGAGAGCCCGAAGAGCCCTGACCACAAGTTCCACAGAAATAATTTCCCGAAAATTGCCGATGTGCACTGTTCCCGACGGAGTAATCCCTGAAGCGCAGGTGTACAAGTCCTTGTCGCCTTTTTCCCGTATGACTTTCGCCGCAGTTTCATCTGCCCAGTGAACGGGGGCTGCTGCAACACGGCGCTGTTTTTGTTGCGGTTCACTTGTCTGCATAGGCGGCAATTATAGCCTGAAAAAATGCCAATGGGAAGGGGCGTGATGCCCTTGCTTGGAGATATTGACGAGATTACATAAATGTGGTAGTTTTCACCGTTTTATGTTCACCTAACCTAAAGAATTGGAGATTATTATGAAGGAAGCGGTTAATCAGGGATTTGAGGAAATACCA
>JAIRQD010000115.1:0-7977 GCA_031256655.1 Treponema sp. | reverse complement strand
TCTGAAAGAAAGCGCGTCATTTTCGCGTTCACATCATCCTGCAACCGCTTAATTTTTACAAAGTCGTTTTCAAGCTGAAAAGCTTCCGCCCGACGCTGGTCGATGCGCTCGATATCGGTTTTCAAATCCTCAATGCGCTGCGCCAGGTCAATCCTTAGCGCTTCCGCCTTGTCGATAATTTTCGTTTCCGCAACCGCTTCTTTAATGTGCCGCTCAACATCCTCAACCGACGAACGGGCGGCGGTGATTCGGCTGTCGTTTTCCGCCGACATATCTTTAACGCGGCGGCGGACATCCTCTATGCTGTCATCAAGTTCGCGCACTTTTAAAGTGAGCGCCTCTTTTGCCTCCCCAAGCTCTGAACGGGAAGCATCGATAAGCGAAGAAATTTCTGAATTGCGCGCCTGTATGTAATCGGAAAGTTCGCGCAGCTTTACATCAAACTCCCGCTGATGGAGTTTTATATTTTCTGAAGTTTCAATGGAATATTTGCCGATTTCCGCTTTTATAAAAATATCCGCTTCCTCTTTCGCCTCTTGAAGATTTGAAGTGAGCTGTTCTTTAAGCGAAACCACCGATTCGTCAGACGCGGTAATTTCTCCCTGTATGCGCTCACTAAAGGCATTGGTTTCAGCTTTAAGCCGCTCAAGTGAAGCAAGGAGCTTTGTGTCTTGCGCGGCAAGGGTTTTCCGCATTTCCTCAGTGAGATTCTGCTCCAAATCTTTGCGTCCTTTTTCAGCTTCATTGCCAATGAGCGAAAGCCGGTCTTCGATACCGTTCTGCCACTGCACAATTTTTACGTCTATGTCGGCGCCGCGTTTGGAAAGGCTTGAGAAAAAATCATCCTCAAAACTTTTAAGTTTTTCACTTACGTTATCGTATGCGGCACCTTTGAGCGCGGTAACTTCCCCTTCAATCTCCTCCATCACTTTTCTTAAAGCGGCGGCGGATATGTCAAACTTTTCTGCTTCGGTTTTGCGCGCATCGGCAGCTTCCTCAACGAAATGCGCAAAATCTTCCCGCACACCGCTTACCGTTTTTTTCATGCTCAAGCGCAGTTCTTCATCAAGCCTGCGCACATCATCAGCGAGCGCTTGCAGCCGCCTGAATTCCTCTTCCTGCGCAAGGCGGTATTCTTCCAGCTTTGCCCCGATTATTTCCAGCGACTTTTGCTTCATTTCCTCCGATGTATTAACAAGCAAGTTTTCCTGCGTAATTATCAGGTCTTTTGTGCGGCTTGCCAATTCTTCCATCTGCGCTTCAAACGCCGCTTTCGCTTCGGTAAGGCGCTTGTTAGATTCCACGATTGTGGCGGTGATCTCAAGCAGATCCTTCGCCCGTTCTTCCCGCAAAGCCTTGTCCTTGCTTTCCCAGGCTGAACGTTCTTCTTGCCAATCGGAGCGGATTTTTTTCAACAACTCCTGTACTTCCGTCACCCGCGCTTTGGCATCCTCATGATAACTTTTAAGCCGCTCTTCTTCAAAACTTTTTATCTTTTGTATCCGCTGTTCCGCTTGCTCCCGCAATTTTGCCAGCGCCGCATCCTCAACTTTATCCGCGCGTTTTCCTGCCTCTTCTACAGCTGTCTTCAACACATGATTTATATGTTCCACGTCTGCCGCCAATGTTTCCGCGCGGGTTTGCTCGCTCTTGCTAATTTCTTGCCTCAGATCCTCAACGCGGCGCTCAACGGTTTCGGTTTGTGATACCAAATCAGAGACGACAATTCTCACATCGGCAAGTGTTGCTTCTGCCGCCCTCTCAAGCGAATGGGCGTTATCCTGCTCAAAGCGGCTTTCTATGCTTTCAAGGGATTTTTCCAGTTCGACAAGGCGGCTTTTTGCTTCGTTAATGCGCTTGCTTGTAGTCTCAACAAACGCCGATTCCTCGCGCACCCTGTTTGCGTTTTCTTGTACGCGGCTTGTCATTCGTTCAAGTTCGGAGAGCGTTTTTTCATAACTTTTTATGTGTTCATCAATACGGCTCACCATTGCGGCTTTCTCCGCAAGCTCTTCTTCGGTAATTTGAAGCCGCCTCATCAACTCTTTTGCCGAATCCCGCTCAACTTTCAGCGAAACCCCATAATCTTTTATCGCTTTTTCCTGTTCTTCCATAAAAAGTGAAAGGTCTTTTTTAAGCGCCTCTGAATAATCCCGCAATTTTCTCATGTTTCGGTTATTTTTATCCAAATAACGGAACAAAAAGAGAAAAAGCAGGGCTAAACCCAGCGTAAAAAGATTACCAACAGTGAAAAATCCCATTCATGCTACTGTAGCACATAATCACGCAAATTGCGATAGTCATAAAAGACAAAGGCGCGTTTTGCTACATCAGCGGGCGGCTTTCTCCATTTCGGGAGAATTAAAGCGGCTTTCATTCCGGCGGCAATTGCGCCATCCACGTCATAACGGATTTTGTTCCCCACATAAAGCATTTCTTCGGGTTTTTTTCCCATTTTGTCAGCCATTTCCAGAAACGAAAGCGGGTCAGGTTTCAGCCGCCCCGATTCCTCCGAACAAAGCGCGACATCCCAATAACCTTCGATCTTCATGTTTTTGAGTTTTGTTACCGGAGGAAAGTCTGAAAGAATTCCCATCCTGATGCCTTAGGCTTTGAAAGCATCTAGTGTTTCAACCAAATGGCGAAACAGCTTCATATCGTGAAAAAACGGCTCCCAGCCGCGGTAAATCAAACGGTCAGTTTTTTCCCGTATTGTTTCGGCATCCTCTCCCAAAATTTCCCCCATAATTTTGGCCTGGAGCTCATAAAAATTTCCGTGGTATTCGCCTGTTTTTCGCAAATGTTTTCTTGCCGCACCCATTGCACGAAGCAGCCGCCAGTTTTTAATGACAAAGGGCGCAAGCTTAAAAAACAGGCGGGAATCGGGGTAGAGGGTTCCATCCAAATCAAAAGTTACGGCGGAGAATTTTGCCTTTCCTGCTGATGATTTTTCGCTCATTGTTTCTTTATACTACATTGACGGCGCTGTGGAAAGACTGACTTGAGAAACTTAAAACCCAAAGCCGCGGCTGGTCTATTGACAGTAGTATGTGGCATGGTACAATTATTGAAAAGGGAGTCCGAGAACGATAGTATTCGGATAACCAAAGAGAGGTAAAATTGAATAAGAGAGTCATAATTGCACCGGGCAAATACGTGCAAGGTCCCGGTGAAATCGGTAACCTGGCATCGTACTACAAGCTGCTGGGCGAGAAAAAAGCGTTTTTAGTTGTCAGCCCGTCCAACTTGAAAAACAACAAAGCTAAAATCACCGGCAGTTTCGATGCGGAAGGCATCAAGTATGAGGCTGTCCAGTTTGGCGGTGAGTGCAGCAAAAACGAGGTTAGCCGCCTTAATGGGCTTCTTGGCGATTCCGATGTTGTGATCGGAATTGGCGGCGGCAAGGTAATCGATACGGCAAAAGCCGTGGCACATTATGCCAAACTGCCTGTTATTGTCGTTCCGAGCATTGCGTCCACAGACGCGCCGTGCAGCGCGCTGACAGTTCTGTATAAGGACAACGGTGAGTTTGATGAGTACCTGATACTGAACGCAAACCCCAACTGCGTAGTCGTGGACACCTCCATCATTATCGCGGCTCCTGCCCGCCTGCTTGTTGCCGGAATGGGAGACGCTCTTGCGACATACTTCGAGGCGCGTGCCGCGCACATCGCGCAGAAACCGGCAATGGCCGGCGGGCTTACAAGCCTTTCCGCCCTTGCGCTGGCAAGACTTGCCTACGATACACTTCTCAGCGATGGTCTTAAAGCAAAGCTGGCTATGGATGCCGGCACCCTTTCCGCCGCTGTCGAAAACATTATCGAGGCAAACACCTTCCTTTCAGGCATTGGCTTTGAAAGCGGCGGTCTCGCAGCGGCACACGCCGTCCATAACGGGCTGACCGTTCTGCACGAGACCCATGACTTCTACCACGGTGAGAAAGTTGCCTTTGGAACCATTACGCAGCTTGTGCTTGAAAATACCTGCTTTGATGAGCTTATGAAGGTAATCAACTTCTGCAAGGTCGTTGGGCTGCCCACGAAACTCTCACAGCTTGGCATCAAAGAGGTCACGGTTGAAAAACTGATGCCGGCGGCTGCCGCCGCCTGCGCGCCTGGGGAAACCATTCACAATATGCCGTTTGCCGTAACACCGGAAGCGGTTTGCAGTGCAATGATTGTCGCGGATAAACTGGGATAGTGTTTTCTGGCAAGGGAATCACTGATCAATTTTGCTCAGTGATTCCCTAAACAATATCCACCGTTGTGCAAACGCCCTTCAAGGCATCGCCAACAAGTTCATAAGCCATGCACCACGGCGCGTTTTTCCGGGTATCGTCAACGTGAAATATGCCGTATTCAAAAGACGGTTTGAATCCAAATTTGCCGTATATGTCCGGCGCGCCGCAAAGAAAAACCGCCTTGTATCCCATTTCCTTTGCAATAAAAAACGAACGATCTATCATCGCGCGTGCTATTCCTCTGCGAAAATAATCCGGATGTACACAAATTGGCGATAAAAGGAGTGCGGTAATAGACTCGGTTTTTGCCTCAATTTCTGCATTCATGTAAAATTCGTACAAAACAATAAAGCCGACAATTTTCCCGTTTTCATCTTCGGCGACCAGCGACAGTTCAGGAAGAAACGTGTCTTTTTCTCTTAACTGATTTACGTATTCATGCGTTGTTCCATCATCATCAGGATTTGAGGCAAACGATAATTTTACAAGATCGCATACTTCACCGTAATCAGACGGTCTTTCCTGCCGTATGTGCAAACAGTTCTCCAATGACTTGCCCCTAATTAGTCCCGCTTGTTATCAAAATAATCGTGCCTGTAACCATCAAAATACCGAAGAAAAGCGTTGAAAGGTTGAGTTTTTCCTTTTTGCCTTCTTTTATCAGCCACACGATGAGTATTGTAAACAGCGGCTCGGTGGCGGTTATGGAATTGGTGATGGCGACAGGAATCAGGCTTAAAGAATACACCATCGAATAAAGCCCGGCGCTTGCGAAAAGACCTGACATCACGTAATTAAATTCGAGTTTTTTTATCGCCGCGATTATATCCCTGCCTTTGCCGCGAATGACAAGCACGGTAACGCAGGCAATAAGCGCAAAAAGCCCGTCGATGGCAACCGCGAGCAGCGGGTCGCCAAGAGCGTCAACGCCCGCTTTGCGCACGATGCTGCCACTGCCCATAAGCATCGCCGCGCTCATGCCGATGATGATGCCTTTGATAAGCCTGCGCCGCCGCGCTTTTTCGCCCGGTGAATCTGCCGGGCCTGCCAGCGGCGAGGATTCTTTTTCCCTGCGGACAGTGTCAAAGGACATGAGGAAAAGGCTTGTAAACACGATGGCGATGCCAAGCCACGCGGCGGGCGGGAAACGCTCGCCAAGCACAAACACGCCGCCGAGTAAAACAAACACGGGCATAGTCGCGCGGGTCAGTCCGGTGCGGGCAGCGCCCAAAATTGACACGGCAAGGAAAAGTATTCCCCTGCCCACAAAGCTGTTGGAAACGCCAACAATGGCCATCATGATAAAACCTGCGGTATTTACATAATCGGGAGGGGAAATAAAAAACCGCGCGCCCATGACAAACAGGTTGATCACGTTGTTTACAAAAATCGTGATAAAAAGCCCTATCATCGGGTCAAGGGGATTGGCACTTTCGATGTTTTTACCGTGGGCTTTTCGCGCGAAAATAACGTGCAGGCTCCACAAAACCGCGGCAATTAAAGCAAAAATCTGACCTGTCATAATTTAGGCATCTCCTGGGAAGTTTTTCTTTCGGCTGCAACAGGCGCTCCGGTGACTACAGTCGCTGAAGCACCTGACGTTTCGGTAGCCAGATGAATGCTGCGCTGAGGCAGGGCAATGGTGATTCCCGCTTCCTGAATTTTTTCCTTAACGGTTTTCATCTGTGCGCGGTATAAATCCCAATAATTTTCAGCCGCCACCCATGCCCTAAGCGTCACACCTATACCTGATTCCTCAAGCGCCTGAACCATCACTTGCGGAGCGGGGTCTTTCAGGAATTGGGGCGTTTGGGCAATTACCTCGTTTAGCGCACGAAAAGCGGCATCTATTGAATCGGCGTACGAAATGGAAACGGTAACATCCATGCGCCGTTTGGGGTTGCGGGAAAAATTTTTCAAAGGCATTCCCCAGAGCCTGGAGTTGGGCACGGAAATGAAAATCCCGTCAGCAGTTTCTATATTGGTAGTAAAAAGGTGCAATTCCTGCACCGTACCCAAAACCGTGTCGCACTCGATAAAATCACCCTTGCAAAACGGGCGCAGGATAAGAAGCACGATCCCGGCGGCAATGTTGCCAAGCGTGTCACGCAAGGCAAACGCAATCGCAACGCCTGCCGCGCCCAAAAGAGCGATAAGGCTTGTTGTGCTCACCCCGAAAACATCGAGGATCATTATGATGCAGACGATGATAACCCCGTAATGGATTACAGCGAGTATAAGCGAAACGAGGTTTTCGTCAGCCTTTAATTTTTCAGCCGTCTTTTTTTTGGCAAGGCGGCGTAATAGGCGGATAACTATTCTGCCTGAAATAATTATTAGGGAGATGACGATCAGGCGGCGCATTATTTCTGCGATGTTTTGCCCGTAATCCGCCCACAATTGTGCGGCTAACTGTTGAAAATCCATATTATTCTCCTCCGAAAAAAGCCCGGAACGCCTGCGGACAAACCGATTTGACAGACCTAAGCGAATTTTTATATTATAGGGATTATAACACATCGAACTTTGTTTTTTAAGGAGTCTACAATGGCGCAACGTCAGTTTCAGACAGAAGTAAGTCAGCTTCTGCACCTCATTATTCATTCACTTTACTCAAACCGGGAGATTTTTCTGCGCGAGCTGGTTTCAAACGCATCCGACGCGCTGGATAAACTTAAGTATCTAACCGTTGCCGATGAAGCGTACAAACACATCAGTTTTGATCCACGAATCGATATTTCTTTTGATAAAGAGGCGAAAACATTTACGATTGCCGACAACGGAATTGGCATGAACGAAGGCGATCTGGATGATTCGCTTGGTACTATTGCCCGGTCGGGAACGAAGGCGTTTTTAGAGCAGCTCACTGTGGACGCGAAAAAAGATTCCAACCTTATCGGGCAGTTCGGGGTTGGTTTTTATTCGGCGTTTATGGTGGCTGAGAAAATCGAAGTTATCACGCGCAAGGCGGCAGAGGAAAAAGCGTGGAAGTGGTCAAGCGACGGCAAAGACGGCTACAGCATCGAAAGTGCTGACCGCGAAACTCAAGGCACCACAGTTACGCTTTATTTAAGCGAGGACGGGCTTGAGTACACCAATCGCTGGTCAATCGAAGACATTATCAAGCGCTATTCCAACCACGTTGCGTTCCCGATTTACCTAACCTACGAAGAGAAAGAGTGGGACGACAAGGGTAAGGAAAAAGGCAGCACCACCAAAACTGACCGGATTAATTCAGGCACAGCGCTCTGGCGCAGGGCAAAGTCTGAACTCTCCGATGATGATTACAAAGATTTTTACAAGCAAATCGGGCACGACAGCGAAGACCCGCTTTTTTACACCCACACAAAAGCTGAAGGAACGCTTGAATACTCGACCTTGTTTTTCGTGCCGCAAAAAGCTCCTTTTGATATGTTTCAGGTGAATTACAAGCCCGGCGTAAAGCTTTACGTTAAGCGGGTTTTTATCACCGATGATGAAAAGGAACTTATGCCGACGTGGCTGCGTTTTGTGCGCGGCGTTATAGACTCCGAAGATTTGCCTCTTAACGTTAGCCGCGAAATCCTTCAGCAGAACAAAATACTTGCAAACATCAAAAACGCCTCGGTGAAAAAGCTCCTTTCGGAGTTTAAAGCGCTTGCCGACAAAGCCGCTGTTGGTGATGAGGAAGCCAAAAAGAAATGGGAAACATTTGTAAGTGAGTATAACCGCCCGCTTAAAGAGGGGCTTTATCAGGA
>JAIRQD010000049.1:0-5062 GCA_031256655.1 Treponema sp. | reverse complement strand
ACGGCTTGGCGTGCGGAACGGTCTGCAAAATTGTTACCGAAAAGCTCTCTATTCCTGCCGCTACCGCGATGTACGTTGAAAATCCCGGTGTGGATCTGTTCCGCAAGGATGTCTTCATTCTGCCGACAGCCGATTCCGCCGCCGATATGCGCAAAGCCGCCCCGAACCTTGCCGCCTTTGCTCTGAAACTCGGCAAAAAAGAGCCGCTTGGCACAGCCGAGAGTGAAGGGTATTTTTCACGGGGCATACGCAAAAATGTGTTTGTCCAGGAACGTGGATCAAAACGCGCCGTGGAAATGCTTTTGAAAAAAATCCGGGGCGAGCCGTTCCAGACCGAATATCCAATGCCTGTTTTTGACAATGTGCCGCCAAGCGCCGCCATCAAAGATATACGCACGGCAAAAATCGCGCTCGTTACTTCCGGCGGCATCGTTCCCAAAAGCAACCCCGATAAAATCGAATCCTCCAGTGCCTCGCGTTTTGGCAAATACGACATTGGCGGTTGTGAGGATTTGACCGAGGGCGGTTACGAGACGGCGCACGGCGGTTACGATCCGGTGTACGCCAACAAGGACGCGGACAGGGTTCTGCCTGTTGACGTGTTAAGCGATCTGCAAAAGGAAGGCGCTATTGGCAGTTTGCACCGGTATTATTACTCCACCGTCGGCAACGGCACATCTGTTGCCAACTCAAAAGGCTTCGCTTCGCAAATTGCCGAAGAGCTTATGGGCGACGGCGTTCAGGCGGTAATACTGACCTCCACGTGAGGGACTTGTACTCGTTGCGGTGCAACGATGGTCAAAGAAATTGAGCGCACAGGAATTCCTGTCGTGCATATCTGCACGGTAGTTCCCATAT
Source organism: Treponema sp. (assembly GCA_031256655.1). Classification (GTDB taxonomy): domain Bacteria; phylum Spirochaetota; class Spirochaetia; order Treponematales; family Breznakiellaceae; genus WRKT01. The sequence continues at coordinate 4,204 of JAIRQD010000049.1, read as the reverse complement.
CGCTCACTGTTGGCGCTAATCGAATTGTCCCGGCGGTTGCAATACCGTATCCCTTGGGCAACCCAACGCTGGAAAAGGACGAGGAAAAAAAGCTCCGCCGCAAACTTGTGGATAAGGCGCTTAGTGCGCTGCAGACAGAGGTTGATAAGCAAACGGTTTTTGAATAGAGCGGACTGGGGAACAGGGCGTAGTTAGTGTTCTGTTCCCTAATCCCCAATATCCCATCTGGAGAATTTATGACTAAACCTGTATTAAAAGGCGCATCGTATGTGCTCATTCACGCGCCTGATATGGTGCTGCATAACGGCACAACGCAGACGACTGAACGAGTGGTTAATCCTGAATCGGAATATCTGAAAACTATGGGCGGACACCTTCGCCCGTTTGAAAAGGTTGTTGAATATCCGCCGAATCAGGTGTATATCGGGCAGATTACGCCGAGTGATCTCAAAACTTACGACTTCCCCTGGCACGACAAAACGGTAAATGGCGCAAACCGCTTCGGGCGCTTGGGTGAAATTATGCCGCAGGAAGAGTTTATTGCGCTCATTAAAATAGTAGATTCATTTGATTTAGTTTTACTTGAGAAAAATTTTACCGCTGACGTAACTGCAAAAATTGCCAATCATCCGGCGCTCAAAGAACAAGCTGCCAAACTTGGTTCCGGCGTTGAGCTTAGTGAAATTAAAAATCAGGTTGCGGAGCATCACGCCGAAGGTCTGTTTCACGGCGGTGAGCTTGTCGGCTGCGTTAAGCGCGCCCACGATATAGACGTTAATTTGAATGCCCATGTTATATTTGAGAATCTTGTATCCAAAGCGTCAGGCATGCTTGCGCTTAATAATCTGGCGCTCAAAAACGGCTTTGATTTGAGCGGCGTGGAATATGTTATTGAGTGCTCGGAAGAAGCGTGCGGTGATATGAACCAACGCGGCGGCGGTAACTTCGCAAAAGCCATCGCTGAAATTTCAGGTCTCGCGAACGCCACGGGGTCTGATACGCGGGGCTTTTGCGCCGCTCCTGCCCACGCGCTCATTCTTGCCGCATCACTGATAAAGGCGGGAACGTGCAAAAACGTTGTTGTCGTTGCAGGCGGCACAACGGCAAAACTCGGTATGAACGGCAAGGATCACGTGAAAAAAGGGCTTCCCATTCTGGAAGATGTTGTCGCCGGGTTTGCCGTTCTTTTAAGCGAAAACGATTTCAAATCGCCGGTTTTTAACACCGACATTGTCGGCAGGCACACCGTTGGCACGGGATCTTCCCCGCAGGCGGTTATGTCCGCGCTTGTGTCAGCTCCGCTTGAAAGTGCCGGTCTTAAAATATCGGATGTGCAGAAGTATTCCGTTGAGATGCAGAACCCCGACATCACAAAGCCTGCCGGAGCGGGAGATGTGCCTGAAGCCAACTATAAAATGATTGCGGCTCTTGCCGTTGTAAAAAAGGAAATTGAGCGGGGCGACATCAATACATTTGTGGAAACTCACGGCATGACCGGCTGGGCACCCACACAGGGGCATATTCCATCCGGTGTGCCGTATCTTGGTTTTGCCATAGACGATTTGACCACGGGTAATCTCAACCGTGTCATGATAGTGGGGAAGGGAAGTCTTTTCCTTGGGCGCATGACGAACCTTTTTGACGGTGTTTCCATTGTGCTTGAGCGCAATTCCGGCAAGGAAGAAATTGCCGCGGCGCAAGAGCAGGCGGCGCGCACGGTTCCCGCTGTGGCGCAAAAAGGTCGCGTGAAAGTGGCGCTCACTACGCTTGGCAGCGAGCACGGCGTTGATTGCCTTGTCAAGGGCGCTGAACTTGCCGCGCAAAACGGAAATTTCGATGTAGTCCTCATCGGCCCGAAAACAGCCACTTCCCTTCCGCTTATCGAGGTTGCAGACGAAAAGCAAATGCACGCCAAAATGGAAGAGCTTTTGGATTCAGGGGCTATCAGCGGCTGTGTTACCATGCATTACAATTTCCCCATCGGCGTATCGACAGTGGGGCGCGTTGTAACGCCTGCCGCGGGAAAAGAGCTTTACCTCGCCACAACAACGGGGAGCGCCGACACCGACCGCGTGGGAGCTATGGTGCGCAATGCGGTCAACGGCGTTATTGCCGCAAAAGCGATGGGCATTGCCAACCCCACAGTCGGGATTCTCAATCTGGACGGGGCGAGGGCTGTGGAGCGCGCGATAAACGAACTTGCGAAAAAAGGCTACAAGGTAAATCTTGCTGAATCTGTGCGCCAAGACGGCGGCTCGGTCATGCGGGGCAACGACCTCTTGAATCCCGCTTGCGATATCATCGTGACCGACAGCCTCACCGGCAATATCCTCATGAAGATGTTTTCCGCGTGGTCAACCGGCGGGAATTACGAGTCCACCGGATACGGCTACGGGCCCGGCATAGGTGACGGCTATAAACGGCTGGTGCTTATCCTGTCAAGGGCTTCCGGCACGCCGGTTGTGGCTAACGCCCTTGCCTATGCGGCAAAGCTTGCCGATGGCAATGTTTCAAGTGTCGTCGAAGCTGAATATGGAAAGGCAAAAAGTGCCGGATTGGCAGGTGTTCTTGCCGCGCTTTCGCCGCTTGCCCAAAACAAAGCTACCCAGCAAGAGCCGGCTGTTTCCGGGGCTAAAGACCCGCCCAAGGAAGTGGTGACGGAAGAAATTGCCGGTATCGAGATTTTCGATCTGGACAATGCCGTGGCGCTTCTGAAAGGGAAAGGCATCTACGCCGAAAGCGGCATGGGCTGTACCGGCCCTGTTGTCCTTGTGAGCAGTAAGAAGCACCACGAGGCACTTGAAACGCTAAAACACGGCGGTTTTGTCGGCGAGTAAGAAGCCGCTTTTTCAATATATTTTCCTTACGATTTTCCTCGGCTATTGACAAGATTTGTCTTAATAAGATACTGTGTTGGTCGCTGCAAAAATATCTTCTTGGGCTTTCCACGGTGCGCTTGCGGTTTGGTTGTATTCTGGAATTCTAAAACTATTTTGGAAGGGGCTGCCTATGAACTATGCGGAAGAATCACTTAAAAAGCATTACGAATGGCAAGGAAAGATCGAGGTAATCAGCCGGGTCAAAGTCAAAGACCGGCAGGATTTGTCGCTGGCTTACACGCCCGGGGTTGCCCAGCCGTGTCTTGAAATCCAAAAGGACATCAGCAAAAGTTTTGACCTAACCCGGCGTTCAAATTTGGTTGCTGTGGTTACGGATGGCACGGCTGTCCTTGGTTTAGGTGACATAGGGCCTGAGGCTGCTATGCCGGTAATGGAAGGTAAGGCAATCCTTTTTAAGGAGTTTGGGGATGTGGATGCCATCCCGTTGTGTATTCGCTCCAAAGACGTGGACGTTATTGTTAATACAGTCCAGTTATTGGCAGGGAGTTTTGGCGGAATAAATCTTGAGGATATTTCCGCTCCGCGCTGCTTCGAGATTGAACGCCGCCTTACCGCATCATGTGACATCCCCATCTTTCATGACGACCAGCACGGTACAGCTATCGTGGTTTTGGCGGCGCTTTTGAATGCAATGCGCTTGACCGGAAAAAAAGCCGAAGACGTTTTGATTACGGTAAACGGTGCCGGTGCTTCAGGCATTGCTGTTACCCGCTTATTGAACCACGCAGGTTTTGTCAACTCTATCATGTGTGACAGCCGCGGAATTATTCATAAGGGGCGCAGCGATCTTAACGAGGAAAAAAAGATTATCGCAGAGGAAACCAACTTAAAAGGCCGCACCGGAGGTCTTGCGGAAGCAATGGTTGGTGCGGACATTTTCATTGGCTTGTCAGGCCCCGGGCTTGTTACTCAAGATATGATAAAAAGCATGAACAAAGATCCAATTGTGTTTGCCATGGCTAATCCGACTCCGGAAATTATGCCAGATTTGGCAATAGCCGCCGGTGCTGCGATCGTCGGAACAGGACGCAGTGATTTTCCAAACCAGATAAACAACTCACTTGCATTTCCCGGTGTTTTTAGGGGAACGCTTGATGTGCGTGCATCTGTCATTAATGAAAAAATGAATTTCGCGGCGGCCCAGGCAATTGCCGATTATGTGCAAGACGCAGACTTAAAACCGGACAATATCTTGCCGCTCACATTGGACAAATCTGTTGCACAAGCCGTTTCCGCAGCAGTTGCAAAAGCCGCAGTAGCAAGCGGCGTTGCACGCAAAAACTAAACTGGAGGAGATTAATTTT
>JAIRQD010000039.1:0-9167 GCA_031256655.1 Treponema sp. | reverse complement strand
ACAACTATGCTGTTAATTAAAAACATGAAAGTCAGGGCAAAGCTCTTTTTAGGCTTCTTTTTGATATTGGCTATCACCGTGTTTATCGCGGTATTTGGTATTGCCAACATCAACAGGATCAATACGAATTATTCGCTGATGCATGATTATCCGGTTGAGCGTTACAATATCCTCAATGGGATGTTTGCGGATATTGTTGACCTCAGACGGATTTACGCGACAATGTCGTTTCGCCTGGGTTATCAGGAAATTCTCAGCGCTCAGAGAGTTGAGTATATGAGAATATACGATAACGTCATGCGTATGCTGGACGAGTACAACGCCAGTCAGCAGGCTGATACACTCATCTCTCCCGCACGGCGGGCGGAGCTGTTGGCGGAATCTGATAATATGCGGGCGCTGGTCACCGGGTTTCGGAACAATGTGCTGGAAGGCGTGTACGCCGCCGCTATGGCTGGTACTGTAGGGGACGAGGAGAGCAGGGCGCGTGTTGAGATGTACTTTGAGAGGGGAATTTCGACTTTCGCAGAAATTAACGCTTCGTTTGATGCACTTAAGGGAGGTGCCCAGACAACTATGGATTTCCGCTACCTTGAGATACAGAGTACCACCAGAACCGCGATGACGGTGATGATCATTTTAGCCATCGCGGGTCTGATTTTTGGCGTTATGGTCGCGGTATTCATCTCGGGAATTGTAACCGAACCTATCGTCCTTTTAGGTCACCGCCTTGAGGAAGTGGCAAAGGGTGACTTGACACTCAGGCTTCCGAACCACGGAAACGATGAGGTTGCACAAGCGTCCCGTGCCTACAACCAGAGCATGGACGAATTCAGCAAAATGATTTCCACGATTAAAGTCCAGTCAGGAATGCTGTCCGAAATAGGCGGCGACCTTGCCAGTAACATGACACAGACCGCCTCCGCGATGAACGAGATCACCGCCAACATCCAGAACACCAAGAGCAGGGCGATAAACCAAAGCGCCAGCGTCACCGAGACAAAATCGACGATGGAACAGGTAACCGCCAACATAGGCAAGCTCAATGATCACGTGGAAAGCCAGGCGACCGCGGTTTCGCAATCTTCATCGTCGATTGAAGAAATGATGGCAAATATTCAGTCTGTAACATCGACACTTGTGAAAAATGCCGCTAACGTGAAGGAACTGCAAGAATCATCGGAGACTGGCAGAAACAGCCTGCAGGAAGTGGCAACGGACATAAATGAGATTGCGCGGGAGTCCGAAGGGCTTATGGAAATCAACTCGGTGATGGAGAATATCGCAAGCCAGACCAACCTTCTTTCTATGAACGCGGCGATAGAGGCCGCTCACGCCGGGGAAGCCGGACGGGGTTTTGCCGTTGTCGCCGATGAAATACGCAAGCTTGCCGAATCGTCCGGAGAACAGTCAAAGACCATTGGAACGGTACTCAAAAAGATCAAGGAGTCCATTGAAAAGATAAGCCGTTCAACGGCGAAGGTGCTTGAGCGCTTTGAAGTGATAGATCAGGGTGTGAAAATCGTGGCGGAACAGGAAGAGAATATTCGCAACGCGATGGAAGAGCAAAGCCAGGGAAGCAAGCAGATACTGCAAGCGTCCGCCCAGGTGAACAACGTAACCCAACAGGTAAAGAGCGGATCAGTAGAGATGCTTGAAGGCAGCAGGGAAGTCATCCACGAAGCAAAAAATTTGGAGAAGCTGACACAGGAAATAAGCAGCGGGATGAACGAGATGGCAATAGGGGCTGAAGAAGTGAACAGGTCGGTAAACAGCGTCAACGATCTTACCAGCAGAACCAAGGAAAACATTACCGCCTTAGTGCAGTCTGTTTCACGGTTTAAAGTGTAACACTTGAGTAATTTTGCCCCGCAGACAGTGACCGTGTACCGGAAACCACTGCGGGGCAAAAACTATTGACTTTTTGCCTGATTTTTTGCTATCCTGTACCGGATCGCGCCCTTCAAGGTGCGATCCATCATATTTTAGATTTCGGGGTACTAGGTTCTCCATGCCCCGGTAACTGTAATCACAGGAGAGTGTTATGGCAAAACAGTTGTTGTTTAGTGAAGATGCCCGCAGAAGATTACTGGCAGGGGTTGAGCAGATTTCCCAGGCGGTCAAAGTGACGCTTGGACCTAAAGGGCGTAATGTCCTGTTAGACAAAAAGTTTGGTGCCCCTACCGTCACAAAAGACGGTGTTTCGGTTGCAAAGGAAATCGAACTTGCCGACCCGTATGAAAACATGGGCGCACAGCTTCTTAAAGAAGTAGCGACAAAAACCAACGATGTTGCCGGGGACGGCACCACAACCGCCACAGTTTTGGCGTATTCGCTGGTGAAAGAAGGGCTAAAATCCGTTGCCGCCGGAATGACTCCGCTTGAACTGAAGCGCGGCATCGACAAAGCGGTGGTTATCGCCGTGGATGAAATCAAGAAAAACTCGAAAAAGATCAACGACAAGGAAGAAATTTCCCATGTCGCGTCAGTTTCCGCCAACAACGACATCGAAATCGGCAAAACCATAGCCGATGCAATGGAAAAAGTCGGCAAAGACGGCGTTATCACTGTCGAAGAATCCAAAACAATGGATACATCCATTGAGTTTGTGGAAGGTATGCAGTTTGACCGCGGCTACATTTCCGCCTATTTTGTAACCGACCGCGACACCATGACCTGCGTGTACGAAGACGTGTACATCCTCATTCACGACAAGAAAATCTCCAGCATGAAAGATATGCTTCCGCTTCTGGAAAAAGTCGCTCAAAGCGGCAAGCCGCTGCTCATCATTGCCGAAGACGCGGACGGCGAAGCGCTTTCCACGCTGGTTGTGAACAGCCTGCGCGGTACACTGAAAACCTGCGCGGTTAAAGCGCCCGGCTTCGGCGACCGCAGGAAAGCGATGCTTGAAGACATCGCCATTCTCACAGGCGGCGAGCTGATTTCTGAGGAACTGGGGCTTAAACTTGAAAACACCGACATTTCCCAGCTTGGCAAAGCCAAAACCGTGAAAATCGACAAAGACAACACCACCATTATCAATGGCGCGGGCAAAAACAAGGATATCCAGGACAGGATCGCCCAGATTAAAGCCCAAATCGAAGAAACAACCAGCGATTACGACAGGGAAAAACTCCAGGAACGCCTTGCCAAGCTTGCCGGCGGCGTGGCTGTTATCAACGTTGGTGCCGCGACCGAAGTTGAGTTGAAAGAAAAGAAACACCGCGTAGAAGACGCGCTGTCCGCGACACGGGCGGCGATTGACGAAGGCATTGTGTGCGGCGGCGCGATCGCGATGATTCAGGCGGCGATTGCCCTTGATAAAGCGGACACCGCCAGCCTTAGCGATGACGAGAAAGTCGGCTTTAAGATTGTCAAACGCGCTCTTGAAGAGCCAATACGCCAGATCGCCGAAAACGCCGGTTTGGACGGCGCGGTGGTTGCCGAAAAAGCCAAGCACGAAAAGAAAGGTGTTGGCTTTGACGCGGCGAAAATGGAATGGGTGGACATGATCAAAAGCGGTATCATCGACCCCGCTAAAGTTACCCGTTCCGCATTGCAGAACGCCGCTTCGGTGGCAAGCCTGCTTCTCTTGACCGAGTGCGCCATTACCGACATTCCTGAAAAAAAGGAAGCGCCTGCAATGCCGGGCGGCGGAATGGGTGGCATGGGAGGAATGGACTACTAAAACCGCAAAGCGCAACTGTTCCGAAAATATTTTTTCGGAACAGTTGCGCTCGCTTTTGCCCCTCCTGACAAAACGTCCGTTACTTCCGTGTCGTCCGTTATTCCATATCAAACAGCCAAGTCGAAAGATACCGCTCGCCCGTGTCGGGCAAGATAGCTACAATCGTTTTACCGGAATTTTCTTTTCGCCTTGCAACGACAAGCGCCGCCTCAAAAATCGAACCTGATGAAATACCTGAAAGAATTCCCTCTTTTTCCGCCAACTGCCGCGCAGCCGTTTTTGCCTTGTTTTCGTCCGTCTGATAAATCTCATCTATCACGGCCGGATCATAAATGGCCGGCTGAAAACCGGCACCAATTCCCTGAATCTTGTGCGGACCTGCCTGCCCGCCTGAAAGCACCGGCGATGCGGAAGGCTCAACGGCAACCACCTTAACGGACGCTTTTTTTGATTTGAGAAATTTCCCCGCGCCTGTTAATGTTCCGCCGGTTCCAACCCCGCCAACAAGAATATCAATACTTCCGTCAGTATCGTTCCAAATTTCAGGTCCTGTCGTTTTTTCGTGTATTGCGGGGTTTGCAGGATTGTTAAACTGCTGAGGAATAAACGAGTTGGGCGTTGCCGCGGCTAGTTCTTCGGCGCGTTCAATTGCCCCTTTCATGCCTTTAGCGCCTTCGGTAAGTTCAAGTTCCGCACCCAATGCCTTCAGCAGTTTACGGCGCTCAATACTCATCGTGTCAGGCATCGTTAGTATTATCCTGTAGCCTTTGACCGCCGCAATGTACGCAAGCCCTATGCCTGTATTTCCACTTGTCGGCTCAATAATAATCGTCCCTTCTTTCAGACTGCCGTCTTTTTCAGCCGCTTCAATCATCGCCAGGGCAATGCGATCTTTTACGCTGTGCATGGGGTTAAAACTTTCCAGCTTAACGTACACAATAGCCTGGCTGTCGTTAATTTTGTTGATTTTGACCAGCGGCGTATTTCCGATGAGGTCAGTAATTAATTCAACTCGTGCCATAAAAACTCCTTTTATTTAAGATTAGCAAGGTTTAGGTTTTTCAGCCTTCCGCAGGCTTCTTCCACATCCGCACGGTGTCCGAAAGCCGAAAACCGTATAAACGATTGACCTGCCGGACCGAAACCCGCTCCCGGCGTGGTGACAACCTGACACTTTTCAAGAATTGCTGAAAAGACTTCCCAACTGTCCATGCCGGGGAAGCGCGCCCAAATAAACGGCGAGTTATCCCCGCCAACGCACGTTATGCCCAAACTCTCAAGCGCGCCGCGGATGAGCTTTGCGTTGCCTAAATAAAAATCGCAAAGCGTGCGCACTTCCTTTAAGCCCTCGCTCTCCAGAGCCGCAATGCCGCCTGATTGTGCGATGTTGGAGGCACCGTTAAAAATGGTGCCGGTAATCCGCGACCAATCGGCGTGCACGCTTTCCCCGCCTGAATATTTGAGTTTTTTTGAAACGGTAGTCCAGCCAAGGCGCACACCGGTAAAACCTGCGAACTTGCTGAACGAGTTGACTTCAATGGCGCAGGTTTCAGCGCCGTCAATTTCAAAAATCGTTTTGGGAAGGTTTTCGTCCCGAATATATTCTGAATACGCGGCATCAAAAACGATGATGCAGCCTTTTTGCTGCGCCGCTTTCACCAACTCTTCCAGCTGTGGGCGGGTGGACACTGCACCGGTCGGGTTATTCGGCGAGCAGAAATAGAGAAGGCTGCCCTCGGGCAAAAGGGAAAGGTCGGGAAAGTAATCGTTTTCAGCGGTGCAGGGAAGGTAGGTGATGCCTGAATAGCCGGAACCCGCCCAGCCGCCTGCCGCGCCAATCAACACCGAGCCATCAACGTACACAGGGTAGGACGGGTCTTGCACGGCAACAGGGGTTTCCGCTCCAAACAAAAGCTGCAGGCGGCCAATGTCGCACTTTGCGCCGTCAGAAATAAAAATCTCTTCCGCGGAAAACTTATCGTTGTAAAACACCTTTGCGATTTTTTCACGCAGTTCCAGCGCACCTTCATCCTGATAACCGGAATATCCTTCAAGCGATGCCAGCTTGCGCGCGCCTTCGACAAGCCCTGAATTTGTGTGCGGCAATATTGGCTCTGTGGTGTTTCCCACTCCAAGACTGATAATGCGCGCCTGCGGATTTGCCTCTGCAAACGCACGGCGGCGTTTGGCGATTTCCGGAAATAAATATCCGGCTTTAATGTTTGCGATACATTGACTTCTCTTTAACATTCTTCCTCCAAAAAATATAGCGAAATTAAACCGCTCAATAGCTTATTGCAAAACTAATAAACGTCTGTAAAAAATCACTGCGAACATTATGCGATACGCCCATGCTTAATACCGGCGCCCTTAGGCGGGTAATGTAAAACGAAAGCATCCCCATATAGCCGTGGTCAAAAGAAAAATCGGGCAGCGCTGTTCCCCGCGAATGCGCCAACTGATAACCAAGCGACACCGAAAGCGTGCCAAGCCTGAACCTGAAAAGGCTTTTTTCAAGACTCGCTGACACGCTCGCATAATTTTGCGCAGAAAAATTTTTGGGCAGTATAACAATTTGCGCGGCAACTGGCAAGGACTCAAAAAGCACAGGCGCTTGCGGCGCAAAAAAAAGCCCCATACGCAAATTGGCTCTAAAGCCGGGAATAATAGGCTGTTCCCACGCGGCGCGAATTTGAACCGTCTCAAAAAAATTATTGGAAAAATTAGTGTAAATCACATAACGGACAGACAAAGCCCGTTGAGAAATAAAATAACCATCCCAAGTATTTTTGTGCAAAGACAATTCTCCGCCAGCACCAAACATGTAAAGGGAAGACGGTTCTTCAGGCAGGATGTACGCTAAATTATTAGACCTTCGGTCGTTAAACGAAAAAAGCGCTGAAAAGTATAACAAGTCAGAATTCGCAATCAGCGGAAAATTAATTGTAGAGTGAAACGAAACAGCATTAACATTAAACCGGCGCAAAATATAATTGTTTTGATCTCTGTCGTGGCGCTCCCGCATTGAAAAAGATGCCGCATTAGCTATGCTTGGCAAGTGCGCGGCGCGGCGGCTAAAAAAATATCCCGCTGTCACAGTCCAGCCTTCGGCGTTAAAAATTGCCGTCACATACATCTGGTCTATAAGACCAAAAGCGTTCGCGTCAAAAAACGATGCGCCGCCGCCGATTCCGCCAGCATCTCCCGTTATTATTGGTATGGGAAAAATTGACCAGCGCTCATATACTTCTACCGCAAGCACCTGCCCCTGTATTTCCACCGAAAGCGGGCGGAGAATTATTGTCGATTCAATTGCCGCCGCAACATCATCCGGGTTTAGCGAGTTTACTTCCATTCCGATAAACCTTCGCAACGCTCGCTCCGCCGCGGAAAGCCTTGTCCGCATGAGCCCCGTTATGGAAATACCTGTGATGTAAATGCGGTCTGATACAAAAGCCGGTTCTTCAAAAATCGTATCTTCCTCCGATCCGTTAAGGGCTGCCAAAAATGAAATGCCGCAGAAAAAATGCGTCAAAAGCAACAGTAAAGGCAAAAAACGAAACGGAGGAAAATACTTCAAAAGCTACCTTCTTTTGTAAGGAGGCTGTTGCAAAAACTAAAGTTTTGCAACAGCCTCAATTTGATGCGCTTAAACTAAAAAGTTTTAAGTTCGTTTAAATCAAATGTGGCAAAGTAATCATCGATGGTTTCAGCGCGGCGGATTTGCTTGACAGAGCCATCAGGGCGCAAAAGCAATTCTCCGCAGCGGAGCTTGGCGTTGTAGTTAAAACCCATCGCCCGCCCGTGAGCGCCAGAATCGTGAATAACCACAAGATCGCCGTGTCCGCTGTCGGCATACGCGCCGTATTCTGCGGCAACGCTTATCGCAGGCAGTTGGCGCTGTATTGCAAACTTGTCGTTGTTTTCGCAGAGGCTTCCTACAACGTCATACACCTTATCGTGCGGGGAATTTTCCTTGCCGATGACGGTGATGTGGTGGTAAGCGCCGTACAAGGCCGGGCGCATCAGGTCTGCCATGCAAGCATCCAGAGCGATGTAATCACGGTAGATTTCCTTTTTGTGAATTGCCCGCGACACAAGCCAGCCGTAGGGCCCGGTGATTGGACGGCCGTATTCGGTGTGGATAGCCATTTCGCCAAGCCCGCCTTTCACGGCAATTTCGTCGTAAAGTTTTTTCAACCCCGATGCAAGCGCTTCCCAGCCCACTTCCTCCTGATGCGGCTGGTAGGGAATTCCCACGCCGCCGCCCAAGTTCACAAATTCCAAATCGATGCCGCATTTTGATTTTATCTCCACGGCAAGATCAAAAAGAATACGCCCTGTTTCCAGGTGGTAATCGAGGTTAAGTTCGTTGGAAGCCACCATTGTGTGCAGACCAAAGCGGGTAACTCCCTTTTCCTTCAACAATTTGTACCCTTCAAAAAGCTGTTCCCTTGTTAAGCCGTACTTTGCCTCTTCAGGCTTTCCGATAATTGTGTTCCCCTCCTTGAGCGCGCCGGGATTGTAGCGGAAGGAAATAATGTCCGGCAAGCCGCCATATTTCTCAAGCACTTTTTCCAAAAAAGCGATGTGCGTAAAGTCATCGAGGTTGATAATCGCCCCAAACTCACTCGCTTTGATGAACTCGCGGGCGGGTGTTTCGTTGGAAGTAAGCATTATCGCCTCACCCTTCATGCCCGCCATGTCCGCCAAAACCATTTCCGGCAAACTGGAGCAATCTGCGCCCAGCCCCTCGTCGGCAAGGATTTTCAAAATATATGGATTGGGGTTTGCTTTCACCGCAAAGTGTTCTTTGTAGCGGGGGAAAACCGAAAACGCCGCAAGCAGGCGCTTTGCATTAGCGCGCATCGCTTTTTCGTCATACAGGTAAAACGGCGTGGGAAAATCACGGATAATTTCTTCAAGCTGCCCTTTTAAAAGGGGAAATGTCTTTGTGCTCATATTTTTATTATAATTGAAACAAGGCGAAAAGTGAACCTTCCCGCGCTACTTACCAGCAATTCTCATTTTGACAAAACTATGTTGCGTAAATATCCTGAATAACACCCTGTGGGGCGTATAGAAGGGACTCGTCGCCCGCTTGGAGAATCCGCGCCGGAGCCGCCGGCTTTCCTACAGAAAGCTTGTCGTCTCCTCTGCGGGGAATCCTGCGCAAATGGGCTCCTCACCCTCCGATCCGCCCCACCTGGCAATTATCCGGCTATTGCACAGCAGAATCCTGTCAAATTGAGTTATGGTGATAGGGTAAAACGCCTTAGTACAAGCCCGCGAAGCGGGGTGAGATGCAGAACCTTATAACCCGCATCATAATTTGTTGAGCAAAATATGCATTAGTTAGACAAAAGCCGTAATACGGGAACGGGTGCCCATTTGTGTAGCATCGGCGCGAACAAGATGTCACGCCATCGGACTTTAGTCCGTGCGTGCGTAGGTAAAAGCCACGCCGCTAGCTATACAA
>JAIRQD010000195.1:0-10177 GCA_031256655.1 Treponema sp. | reverse complement strand
TACTTTAAGGATACCCTTGAGGAAGGCGGCGCGTTAAGCCGCACCGTCATGTTTGTCCACACCGCCTCTGACCCGACCGTTGAGTGCCTTATGATTCCTGATATGTCGCTTGCGGTAGCAGAGCAGTTTGCCTTGCAGGGCAAGGACGTGCTTGTGCTTCTCACCGACATGACCAACTTCGCAGACGCGATGAAGGAAATCTCCATTATACAGGAGCAGGTTCCTTCCAACCGCGGTTACCCCGGTGACCTTTACAGTCAGTTGGCAAGCCGTTATGAAAAGGCCGTTGACTTTGAAACTGCCGGTTCCATCACCGTTTTGGGTGTCACCACGATGCCCGGCGATGACGTAACGCACCCTGTGCCTGACAACACCGGATACATCACCGAGGGGCAGTACTACCTTAAAAATAAGCGTATTGAGCCTTTTGGTTCGCTTTCCCGCTTGAAGCAAATGGTCAACGGTAAGACGAGGGAGGATCATCGCGCCCTCATGGACGGTATGATAAAGCTGTATTCTTCTTTTAAGGACACGTTAGAGAAAAAGTCTATGGGCTTTATCATGACAGCGTGGGACGACAAACTCCTTAAATACGGGGATCTGTTTGAAAAGCAGATGATGGATCTTTCGGTGAACATTCCGCTGGAACGGGCGCTGGATTTGGGCTGGGAAATTTTAGCCTCCTGCTTTAACCGTGAGGAAACGGGTTTGCGGACGGAGCTCACTTCCAAGTTCTGGCCAAATAAAGACTAGGGGGCCATGACGTTATGGCAAAAGTCAAGCTCACCAAAAACGAGCTGAAAAGGCAGAAGGATTCCCTTAAGATGTACAAGCGTTATCTGCCCACGCTGATTTTGAAAAAACAGCAGCTTCAGGCGGAAATTCGCACTACCGAAATCCGTATCCAGGAACTTATGGACGAAAAAAAGCGTCTGGATGAGCTTTTTAGGGCGTGGATAGCCGTTTTCGGTGAAAAGGAAGTTTTCACCACCGACATCTTGAAAATCAGCGAGGTTAAAACCGGACAGGGAAACATCGCGGGTGTTGCAATACCGATTTTCAAAGGGGCAGACTTTGAAGTGTCAGCTTATGACCTTTTGGGAACGCCTTTGTGGCTTGATATGGCGGTGGAAAAGCTCAAAGAGGTATTCCTTCTTGACCTGGAAGCGCAGGTGGTGGAAGAACAGCGCAAGCGTTTGAGCCACGAACTGCGGATTACAACGCAGCGGGTAAACCTTTTTGAGAAGGTGAAAATTCCTGAAACAAAAGGCAACATCAAAAAGATTCAAGTTTACTTGGGCGACCAGCAGACTGCAGCGGTGGTGAGGGGAAAAATCGCCAAGCGCGGTCTTGCCAGAGCCGCCGCGAAAGAGGGAGCGTGATGCGATGATTGTACCCATGAAGAGGGTTTTCCTTGTTGTGATGGACAAATACCGGGAAGCCTCGTTAACAAAATTGCGAGACATCGGTGTGGTTCATCTTGAGAAAAAGAACGTCACCTCCGATGCGCTTGCGTCATTGCAGACAAAAAAATCTGCTCTTGAGACTGCTATCATGCTTTTGAACTCTTACGAGGCAAAAGCGAAACTGCGTATGAAAGCGGCAGGCGGAGCCAGTGCCAAACCGGAAACGTCCGGCGAGGAAGCGAAAACCGGAGCCGGAAAACGCGCGTCCGATTTTGTGAACCCTAACGGCGTTCCGTATGATGTTGGTGCTGTGGACGCTCATGCACGAGAGCATGGGCTTTTTCGCCATATTTTAAATTTGGAAGATGAACGGAAATCCTTGCAGGAACGCTCAACAAACCTTTCACGCGAACAGTCGCGCATTAAAGAGTGGGGCGATTTTGACCCGCAGCAGGTTCGCCATTTAAGTGAAAACGGCATTCCCCTGTATCTGTATGAGTTTACCGAAAAGACTTTTAATTCTCTGCCGAAGGATGTTCCGTACATCGTCATAAAAAAGACAAAGGCGATTATTTACATAACGTCTGTCGGTGTTGAAATTGCCGGGGAAACTCCCGTTGAGCTTGGTAAATATTCACTCTCGGCTCTTGAGAGCTTACAGACGGAAGTGCAGGAAAAGCTTAACGATATAGAAAATCACTTTATTGAGTTGACCGAACGGGCTCCGGATTTACAAAGCGATTTGGAAACGCTTGTCGAGCAGATAGAGTTCCAAACCGCAAGTGAAGGGATGCAGACACTTGAAGCCTCAAGTGATGAATCGACAGTTTCCTGGCTTTCAGGTTACGTGCCGGGTGAAAAAGTTCCCTTGCTGAAATCAACGGCGGCTTCCAACGGCTGGGCGCTGATGTTAGATGATCCGGCTCCCGCCGCCCTGCCCCCGACCCAGCTTAAAAACGGTCCTGTGGCGCGCATTATTCAGCCCCTGTTTTCGTTTTTGGGAACGGTTCCCGGCTACCGCGAGTTTGACATAAGCCCGTCGTACCTGCTCTTTTTCAGTATCTTCTTTGCGATGATTTTGGGTGACGCGGCGTACGGCTTGATTATACTGTCGATTGGGCTTTTGGTTGGCTTTTCGGCGAAAAAGAAAAGCGGCGTTTTCCCTGACATCGCAAAACTTTTGGTGTTTTTATCGTGCTTTACGATAGTGTGGGGAACCTTAATAGGCTCATGGTTTATGATTCCGCACGCGAACCTTCCGCCGGTTTTGTTTGCGCTTGTTCTGCCGCCGTTTAACAACACCGGGCCGCTTATGGAGTTTCCCTCCTTTTTGCAGAACGTCTTTGGGCTTCCGGCTGAAGTTCCGATGGATGAGTTTAAAACGCGCTGGTCGATACAATTTCTGTGTTTTACGATTGCGGTTGTTCAGTTGACATGGGCGCGAGGCAAACGTTTTATGCGGCAATTACCGTCCCTTTCGGCGGTGGCGCAAATCGGCTGGCTTTTGCTAATGGTCGGGTTTTACTTCCTCGTATTATTTATGCTTTTGGGAGTTCAGTTCCCCGCCTTCGCCCCGTATTTGCTGGGGACAGGTGTTGCGCTCATCCTCTTGTTTTCAGAGCAAAAAGGCGGCAATTTCCTGGTGAATGTGGGAAAGGGGCTTGCGGGTCTTTTCCCCACCTTCCTGAAAACCGTAAGTTGTTTTGCGGACGTTATCAGTTACATCCGCCTTTTCGCGGTCGGCATGGCAGGTGCCATGATAGGACTTACCTTTAATCAAATGGCGTTCCCCGAAGACGGACTTGGAATGGGCATTGCGTTTGTAGTTCGATTTGTAGTAGCCGTGGTGCTTGTTGTTTTCGGTCACGCCCTGAACTTGGCGCTTGCCTCCCTTTCGGTCATTGTGCACGGGGTGCGCCTTAATCTTTTGGAGTATGCTGGCAACCATCTTGAGATGGAATGGTCAGGTTACGCATATAATCCTTTTGCCTTGAAGCAAAAGAATAAACAGTAGTTGACAAGGAGTTACAGATGGAAGAAGTTGGCATTTCGTTAGGCGATATTGGAATCGCAGCCAGTTTTGTGCTTGCCTCAATTGGAGCCGCGATTGGGATGATTGCAAACGGGCCGACCGTTATTGGGGCTTGGAAAAAATGCTATATGCAAAAAAGGCCTGCACCGTTTATTTTATTGGTATTCGCGGCAACCTGTCTCACCAACGTCATATACGGCTTTTTGACTATGACGATGATAAACAGGGGCTTAAGTGATTCAATGCTTCTGGCATTGGGCGTTGGTACAGGCTTGTGTATCGCAATTGTTGCCTACACACAGGCAAAGTGCGCCGCCGCGGCAGCGGATGCGTATGCTGAAACAGGTCAGGGTCTTGGTAACTACTTGATGGTAATTGGTATTGCCGAAACCATAGGTCTTTTTGCGATGGTGTTTACGCTTATTCAAGCTCCCTAATTTTTAATGGGGTTTACTCGAAAATCAAGATCGGTGAAAATCGGCGGGTTTGCTCACGTCGAACCGGTTTTTCTAGGAGACGGCTTTCCTGTGGTTGTGCAGACCATGTGGAAGAGCCGTCTTTCTTTTTCTGACCTGCCAAATACGGTCAAGCGGATTGGGCAGCTTAAAAAATTAGGCTGCGGTGTGCTCCGTTTCGCCGTTCCAGATCTCACCGCCGCTGAAGTTCTTGGGAAACTAGCCGAGGAAGTTTCCATGCCTTTAGTGGCGGATATTCACTTCGATTACAAAATCGCCCTGCGCTGCCTTGATTTCCCGATTGCCAAAATACGTCTTAACCCCGGCAACATAACCGGAAAAGAAAAGGTGGAAGCCGTTCTTTCAAAAGCCGCCGCCGCCTGCCGCCCAATCCGCATAGGCGTAAACGGCGGAAGTCTGCCGCAAGACCTGCGCCGGCGCTGCGAAGAAGGAACGCTTGAGGCGGCAGACGCACTTGTTCAGGCGGCGGAGCGGGAAATGGCAATCTTTGATGAGTTTGGTTTTACTGATTACTTAGTCTCAATGAAGGCCTCTTCAGTTGCCGATACTATAAAGGCAAATCGTTTGTTGTCCGGAAAAACCGATGTTCCCCTGCACGTTGGAGTGACGGAGGCGGGGCCGCTTATAGCGGGTATTGTGCGGAATGCCGCCGCGCTTTTTGCGCTTTTAAAAGACGGCATCGGCGATACGATTAGGGTTTCCCTTTCGGACACGATGGAAAACGAAATTATAGCCGGACGGGAAATCCTGTACGCGGCGGCAAGTATAACGAGTGAGGAAGGGCAGGGGAGGCTGAAACCTCGCGGCGTGACGATTGTTTCTTGTCCGTTATGCGGACGAAGTAACTTTGATACCCGCGCTTTTATCGAACGTTGGCAGGAGAGGCTGTACGCAAGTGAGAAAAATATCACCGTGGCGATAATGGGATGCGCTGTAAACGGTCCCGGCGAAGCCCGCCACGCCGATTTGGGCATTACAGGCGCCGGTAATAAAGTGCTTGTTTTCCGCAAAGGTGAAGTGGTTCGCACAATTGATATTTCCGAGGCGGATGCGGTTTTTTCAGAGGAGCTGGAGAAGGCATGAAGATAATTACTGCGAGTTTGGTTTTTTTCGCGCTTTTGTTCTGCGCCATTCCCGTCGATGCTCAAAATGCGGGGCGGCCGTGGTGGTTTAGGCTTGAAGAAGGGAAGTTCCTGTTCCGAAACGGCGAATACGGTGGTGCTCTCATCGCCTTTGATGATGCCCGCCGAAGCCGCCTTGAGCAGTTTACCCGCGTAGAGCAGGATTTAATTCGCCTCCTTTCAACACCTGAAGCGCGCCAACTTGGAGATTCACTGTACTTTGTCGAGCGCCTTATAGAAATGCGTAATGAAACACAGGCCGCCGCCGCACTTGCGTACCTTTTTCACCGCGTTCCACGCTCGGTTGTAGGCGGTTCCGCGACACGCGCTTTAGAGGAGCTTGATCGCCTAAAGCCGTTTCCGGAGGCTGAGTTTTGGATGGGCGAGGCGTTTATGGCTGAAGGGGAGTGGCATCTTGCGTTAGTCCAGTTCGAGCGTGCGTGGCATTACCGTGAGCTTTTGGAAACCCCGGGCTTTGAGCTTAAAATCCTTTTCCGCATCACAGACATTCACCGTATGCGCCAGGAGTACGCGGCTATGGAAGCCCGTGCGCTTGAAGTTATAACGCAGGCGGGCGTCAACCTTCCGCCGCAGGATAATCTGTGGGCAAGTATGCTGCTTCGCGCCGCTATGGTAAACCTTTTGGAAAATGAAGGGGTTAACCGCTTTCTTTCACTGTACCGGGACGGCAACATAGCCGCCGAACCTGCGCACCGCCTTTTGGGGTCTTTTTTCCACGTTACCCGCCGCGATTTTCCGGCGCTTGAACATCTGATGTTTGCGTTTCTCATCCAAAACACCGTTATCATCGATTATGTGATACGCCGCCAATTCGACTTTGCCTTCACAACATTGGAAGACCTTATGTCTGTTGCCCTTACGCGTCCGGCACTTGTCGCGTTTATGGAGGAAGTTGAATATTTTCGGATTGCCTTTTACTTTGCCACCGCGCTTCATGCCACAGGGAGAACAGCCCCGGCGTTGGAGGTATGGAACTTCCTTGCCAATAGCGATCATTCAGGCATTTGGGGTGTGAGAGCGCGCTTAACTGCGCTACCTGTACTTGAACCTGCCATTGAACTTCCGTAACGATAGCTGTTGTTTTTGTTACAGAGATATTAAAAGAATACCTAATTAATCCTAATTAATTCCCCATGACTGTTGACGTATCTTGCCCCTCTAACTATACTCTCGTTCGATGAGGGGGGATGACCGTGGGTTATCCCCCTCGTTGATTACAGGAGTATACTCAATGAAAATTTTTACAACTCTGCTGCTCCTTATCATGACAACAGCGGGGGCTGCGTTCGCGCAGCATGGCACATGGACACAGTTGTCCAGGCCTGACGGCATCGTTGGAGCACCCTCCAACTTTACAACCTTTGGCATTTGGTCAGGTCAGTGGCACAACATTATGTCCCCTGCCTGGCACAGCGGCGTGTCGTTTGAAAACTGGATCGGATCCGCCTCCTTTCATCACGCCAATCGTTTTGCTCTTACCTATGCCACCCGCATTGATGACATGTATCTTGCCGCGTATGTTGGCGGAACCGGATTTGGCGGATTTCTCAATCGCAGCTTTTCCACGATGCACTCCGATCTGTGGATGCTTGGTGGCGAACTCCGGGAATTTAGACAGGAAGCTTTCCCCAACCTTACAGCCGCGAACAACAACCGCGTTGCCGTCCTCCTCGGCGTTGCCGACATGGGGTTCAGGCTTTCGTATGGCACAACCGTTGGAAGCTTTAATGTCAATGATGCGTATGTTACCGGTCTTCCCGCCGATATTTCATCAGCTATAGGTACCTCTGCAGGATATTTCAGCGAAATGTCCTCCTCTTATGGTATGAGGCAGATTGAGCTTATGTGGGCAATGTCAAGCAATATGCTCGATATTGGTGTTAGACCCACTGCGGCCTTAAGGCTTAATTTCGCGAGGAATGTGGCGACGTTCAGTGCATTTTATCCGACGAGTGGCCGCCCCACCGGTGATATCACTGCTTTTTCTTATAACTACGTACAACCAGAGATTGAAGTCCAGAGTGGTTGGGTCAACCTCTTTACAACAGAGAGCGGCTGGCTGCTTAGGGGCGATTTCACGTACATCCTCGGCTTCAGAGTGTTTAGTAATAATTTTTCTATATTTGACCCTCTGGGAAGGAGCATTACAAACCAAAGTATCTCCGGTACAGCCGGTTACGGTGGTGCCGATCTTGTTGAAAGGAGCTGGGTGAATCACCAAATCACACCCAGAGTCCAGCTTAGCTGGGTTGGGGATAATGTTTCCCTTAGCACAAGGCTTGTACTGGACAATACCCTCACCAGCTCACAGGCGAACCCAAGGATTTTGAACGCTAATGATCGGGTGGTAAATCACGGCCAGAGAGACGTGTCCACGTTCACTTACTCGTTCCAGCCTGCTCTTGATATGGGCGTGCGATGGTTTGCAATTCCTGACAGGTTCACCCTTCAGGCTGGAGGAAGGTTCGGGCTTGGCAATATCACAAGGACAGTAACCGGAACAACCGTGTTTGATGCGGACGGCGATGCACTGCCTCGGCAGCCAACAACAGCGACCAATGTCACTTTTGCTGCTGCTGTTAGAGACCTCCGCGTTGGCGCGACTTTCCACTTCAACCGGCATTTAGCCCTTGACGCTACAACCGGTGTTTCAGGTACATCCGGCACCATTAACATTTTTGGTTCCGGCACCAATAACCTGTTCACCTTTGGCAATATCATGGCTGTTCTTACGTTCTAGTTCTCTGCTTAGTGTATTTGAACCTTTGAACAAAAAAAAGGCTGTCCGGCAACGGGCAGCCCTTTTTTAGCCGTTGCTTCATCAGTTTTTAATATTCAAACTCACCAAAGAAATCTGAATAATCAATCTTAAACAAAGGCTTTTTGACTTTTGTGACATCGATCTTTTCGCGTATAAGCTGGGTGAGAATCCCCACGTAGGACAAATCACCCTGTACTATAGCGCCTGATATTTCCCCGCCTTTATGGATAATCTTTTTGTAGTTGCCTTTGTCATCAATATCCGTTTCGACATTGTAGGAGCTGTCAGGCGGTTCAGGCGTTCCAAGGGACATGGTAGCAATTCCCAAAAAGTTCATGGTGGCTTTATTCACGAAAAAATCCGTTTGTTCAAGCGGCTTGCCAACCATGTTGTAAGCGGCGATGATGCCCTCCTTGACGGCGGCAGGCCAAATGGGGCTGCGTCCGGAGATGTCGCCCGCGCCGAAAATGTTGTCAATGTTGGTTTTACCGAATTTATCGAAGATGAGTCCCTGCGCATCAAAAGCCACTCCGCTGCCTTCCAGAAAAGCCACATTTGAACGAATGCCTGAAGTCACAACGAACAAATCGCAAGGCAAACAAAAGCCGCTTGACAGCCGCACTTGCTTGACGGCATTTTCGGAGTCCAGTTCCAGCTCTGTTGCCAAAGTCCCATAAAACTGCTTGACTCCCGCAATGGTAAACGCCTGCTCGTATGCTTTTGCGGCGTGCATATCGAGCTGCCTGTTAAGCATATGACCGTATGCTTCGACAAGGAAAATATTCTTGCCAAAACCAAGTAAGCCTTCGGCAACGTCTATGCCCACAAGACCAGCGCCCAGCACCACAATGTTTTTCACATTGGGATCGGCAGCCAGCTTTTTTATGGTGAGCGCATCGTCAATGTTACGAAAGCCAATCGCGCCGCTGCGGGCGTTATCAAGGTTTTTGATGGCGCGGGGAAACGCTGTTGACGATCCTGCCGCCAGCAGCAATTTGTCATAGGAAACGCTTGAGCCGTTTGACAGCGATACTTCGTTTTTGGAAGTATCGACTTTTGTTGCCTCAACTCCTTTAAGCCAATTGATTCTGTTTTCGGCAATGAAACCCGGTCTGACAAAACTAAGGCGGTCAAGATCGCGCTTGCCCTCAAGATAGTGGTGCATAATGCAACGCGAATAAAGGCTGTCGTCTTTGGAAATAACAGTAATATCAGCATCCGAATCAAGGTGGCGCAGCGTTTTTGCGGCATTTAAACCCGCGGCGGATGAGCCTACAACAACATGTTTCATGTGCCTATTCCCCCTTCTTCTAACGTGATTGCTCCCATCGGGCATTTGGCAACGCATTGGGATGTTTTCTCGGTGTGATTGACGCACATATCGCACTTGGAGACTTTGCCCTCTATTTTGTCCGGTCTTAATACGCCGTATGGACAGGCCATCACACACATATAGCAGCTTCCGCACTGTTCATCGTCATACTGGACATAACCTGTGGACTCATCGACAAAAAGTGCGCCTGACATACAGGTGAAGGTACATTCAGGCAAATCGCAGTTTCTGCAGAATATGGGCGAACTGACTTTGTCACTGCTGATAACAACACGGTTGCGCGGCGAATGCCCCTCGTGCGCTATAATGCAGGCTGACATACAGCCCAAACAACTGACGCACTTGTCACGGTCGGCTTTTACACGATTGACTATCTTGCGTTTTACCATCTCTTCTCTGTTCATAATCGCATATCTCCTTCCGGTTATATTTTACGCACGGCAACGGGCGTTGTCTTGTAGGATGGTTCTTTGGAAATCGGGTCATACAGCGAGGGGGTGAGTTTGTTCGTTTCGATGTAATGTATAGGTCCGAAAATCTCGTTTGACTGCAAAGTGTCGCTGAGGCGGGCTTCAAAGACCGCCTTTTCCCCGTTGACAGACGCTATTTCAATTTTGTCTTTTTCACCAATACCGAGGCTTTTTGCCAGTTGATCGTTTATGAGGCAGTAAGCATCCGGCGATATAGCGTCCTGCACTTCAGCAATCTCGCGTGTGCGTGTATGCGTGTGCCACTGACCGACCGTTCCGCGTCCGGTGTTAAACACGTAAGGGAACTCTTCACTTGTGGGCAGCGGATCGACCATGGGCTTTTCAAATATGAACTGCGCCCTGTTGTTCTGCGTATAATAGGCACCGTTTTCAAAAAGCCTGCGGTTATTGTTGGTCAAAGTCTCGCCTTCACGGAACGGCCATTGTATGCCTGTGGTGTTCACAAGCGCGTCGTAGTCAACGCCGGTAAAGTCCGCGGGCATACTTCTGGTGCAGCTTCTCAATATGTTAAACACATCCCGCGGCGCTCTCCACTT
>JAIRQD010000090.1:0-11864 GCA_031256655.1 Treponema sp. | reverse complement strand
AAGACGGCTTTGTCAAAGAATGGCCGGAAGTCGGCATGGTGGCCATGAACGGCCCGAACGATCCCAAACCCAGTATCAGAATAGAAGGTGGAAGGATTGTGGAGATGGACGGAAAGAAGCGGGCGGATTTCGACATGATCGAAACCTTTATCGCTAATTACGCCATAAACCTTGAAAACGCGGAAAAGGTCATTGGCATGGACTCCAAGAAACTGGCGTTTATGTTATGCGATCCAAATGTTTCGCGAAACGAACTTATCCCCCTCACAACATCCATGACCCCCGGCAAAATCTGCGAGGTTCTGGGTTACATGAACGTGGTGGAGATGATGATGACCCTGCAAAAAGTGCGGGCACGTAAAACCCCGTCCAATCAATGCCACGTAACCAACGTTAAAGACAATCCTGTCCAAATAGCCGCGGATGCTGCTGAGGCTGCCTTGCGCGGCTTTGACGAACAGGAAACCACCGTTGGTATTGCCCGTTACGCACCCTTTAACGCCATGGCCATTCTTATCGGTTCGCAGACCGGAAGGCCGGGGGTTTTAACCCAGTGCGCCGTAGAGGAAGCCACCGAGCTGGAACTTGGCATGAAAGGCTTTACCGCCTATGCGGAAACTGTTTCGGTTTATGGGACTGAACCTGTCTTTGTAGACGGCGATGACACTCCCTGGTCAAAGGCGTTTCTGGCATCGGCTTATGCGTCACGCGGTCTGAAAATGCGCTTCACTTCCGGAACGGGAAGCGAGGTGCAGATGGGCTACGCCGAAGGCAAATCAATGCTCTATCTGGAAGCCCGCTGCGTGTATGTCACAAAAGGCGCCGGGGTGCAAGGTTTGCAGAACGGCTCCATTTCCTGTATCGGCGTGCCTGCCGCTGTTCCCTCAGGGATACGTGCGGTGCTCGCGGAAAACCTTATCACTTCATTGCTTGACCTGGAAGTGGCATCCGGCAACGATCAGACCTTCTCGCACTCGGATATGCGGCGCACGGCCCGCCTGATGATGCAGTTCCTTCCCGGAACGGACTTCATCTGCTCCGGCTACTCAGCAGTTCCGAACTACGACAACATGTTCGCCGGTTCCAATGTCGATGCTGATGACTTCGATGACTTCCTCGTGTTGCAGCGTGACTTGATGGTGGACGGCGGGTTAAAACCCGTATCCGAAAATGAGATTGTGGCTATCCGTAACAAGGGAGCAAAGGCGTTGCAAGCGGTATTCAAAGAGCTTGGGCTGCCTGCTATCACTGATGCGGAAGTCGAAGCGGCGACCTACGCCCACGGTAGTAAGGATATGCCGGATCGTGATGTGGTGGCGGACTTGAAAGCCATCGACGACATGATGGGCCGCGGCATTACCGGTATTGACTTTGTAAAGGCCCTCGCCAAAAACGGCTTTACCGATGTGGCGAACGCTGTATTGGGCATGCTCAAGCAGCGTATTGCCGGAGATTATCTGCATACATCGGCCATCCTCACGAAGGATTTCCATTGTATAAGTGCTGTCAATGACGTGAACGATTATGCAGGACCGGGTACAGGTTACCGCATCAGCAAGGAGCGGTGGGATGTCATCAAAAACATACCCAACGCCATAGACCCGCAGGCGATTTAAGGAGGACGCAGTATGGAAATCAATGAAGCGTTAGTACGGCAGGCAATACTTGAGGTGATGAAAAACTTCAGTCCGGGCGAAGCTCCGGTCGGGAGGTCATCTCCGGTGTCTTCCGGCGTAAATTTCTCCGGCAGCGCGGCGAATGCGAACCTTGTGCTTGAAGAAGCAGGACAGGCCGGTACCGGGCCGAGGGACGAAGTGGTAGTGGCAATCGGCCCTGCATTTGGCGCGTCCCAGGTCAAAACGATAACCGGAATCCCTCACGGGCAGGTGCTGCGGGAGCTGTTGGCAGGTATAGAGGAAGAGGGGATGAAAGCCCGCGTGGTGCGGTTTTTTCATTCATCTGACATTGCCGCTTTTACATTGGCGGCTGCCAAGCTGTCAGGATCAGGCATAGCTATTGGCATACAGTCACGCGGAACAACCATCATACATCAGAAGGATTTGCAGCAGTTGTCCAACTTGGAACTGTTTCCCCAAGCGCCGATCATCGATCTGCCGACTTACCGGGCGATAGGGAAAAACGCTGCCAAGTACGCGAAAAATGAATCCCCCAGCCCCGTGCCTACCAAAAACGATCAGATGGCACGTCCAAAGTATCAGGCCATTGCAGCATTGCTCCACATCAAGGAAACGGAGCATACAGACAGGAACCGTAAGCCGGTTGAGCTTTCGGTCAAAACCAGATAGGGGGCTCAGAGTGGATCAATCGACACTACAAAAAATTATACGTGACGTGATTAGCGAAATGGGCACCGCTCCAGGCCACGCCCAAAGTAGCGGTTCCCACACTTCGGGTGCCAGGGTAACCGCGGCGGACTATCCTTTGGCGGAAAAAAGCGCTGACAGGTTAAAGTCCCCTACGGGCAAAGGTTTTAACGATGTGACGTTGGAGGCTGTAACGGGCGGTACCGTGGGGCCCCAGGATGTCCGCATCAGACCGGAAACCCTTGAAATGCAGGCACAGGTTGCTGAGTCCATGGGACGCAAAAACCTTGCCGCCAATTTCAGGCGCGCTGCGGAACTTATCGCGGTGCCGGATCAGCGGATACTGGAAATCTACAACGCCCTGCGGCCTTACCACGCCACCAAACAGGAGCTGATGGCAATCGCCGATGAGCTGGAAGGTAAGTACAGCGCGAAAATCGCCGCGGCACATGTGCGCGAGGCGGCTGAAATCGGTGAAGCCAGAGGCAGGCTGAAAAAGGTTTAGCGACAAATGATTATAGCCGGGGTTGACATAGGAAATGCCTCTACTGAAACCGCGCTTGGTTCCTTTGAAGGTGGTGAGTTTAACTTTCTTGCTTCAGGCATCGTGAACACCACCGGTATCAAAGGAACACGGCAGAACATCCACGGCGTGTTTGCTTCAATGAAACAAGCCGCGGACAAGGCCGGTATCCGGTTGGAGGATATTGGCTTTGTCAGCTTGAACGAGGCGGCTCCGGTCATAGGTGATGTGGCGATGGAAACCATCACGGAGACCATCATAACCGAGTCAACTCTTATCGGTCACAACCCGCATACGCCCGGCGGGGAAGGGATAGGAAGGGGTTCAACCGTATCCATAAAGGATATTCCTGCATCCGGCGGCGGCGATAGTTACATTGTTGTCATCGCCGCAGATACCGGTCATGAGGAAGCGGCGGCTATAATCAACCACGCGGTTAAAAGCGGGGTAAGGATAGAGGGCGCGATAGTCCAAAAAGACGACGCGGTGCTGATAGTGAACAGGCTTGAGAAGTCCATTCCGGTGGTTGACGAGGTGAAGTACATCGAAAGAGTGCCCCTTGGAATGCCAGCGGTGGTGGAAGTGGCAAGGATAGGCGGCGTTGTTGAGGTGCTGTCTAACCCTTACGGTATCGCGACGGTTTTCGGTCTTGGACCGGAAGAAACCAAGTACATCGTTCCGATTGCCCGCGCCCTGATTGGCAACCATTCGGCGGTGGTGATCAAAACTCCTGCCGGGGACGTAACCGAACGGATTATTCCGGCAGGAAAACTCCATATTATTGGCGAACGGCAGACCGCCGGCGTGGATGTGGAAGCGGGAGCGGAGGCAATCATGCGCTCTGTAGCGGAAGCCGCGCCGGTGGTGGACGTAAAAGGGGAGGCTGGTACCAATGTCGGCGGTATGATGGAGCGGGTACGACAAACCATGTCCGATCTGACAGGACGGCTTCCGGCGGACATCAAGATACGGGACATTTTGGCGGTGGACACCTTTAACCCGCAAAGAGTTTCAGGCGGTGTTGCCGGGGAATTCTCTATGGAGAACGCTGTCGGGCTTGCCGCTATGGTCAAGTCGGACAAGCTCCAGATGGAAATGATCGCCGGGGATCTGACCGGGCAAATCGGGGTGCGCGCCGGTGTTGGCGGTCAAGAGGCTGACATGGCAATACGAGGCGCTCTGACCACTCCCGGAGTAGGTCCGCCCCTGGCAATCATAGACATGGGAGCCGGTTCCACCGATGCGTCAATAATGACCAAAGATGGAAGCGTAAAATCGGTTCATCTGGCGGGGGCGGGGAACATGGTTACCCTGCTCATACAGACTGAGCTTGGGTTGGAGACATGGGACATAGCCGAAGACGTAAAGCGTTATCCTCTTGCAAGGGTGGAAAGCCTGTTTCATATCCGGCACGAAGACGGCGCTGTGGAGTTTTTCAAGGATGCTCTTCCGGCGGAAGTTTTTGCGCGAATAATCCTTGTAAAAGGGGAAAGGCTGTTTGTTCCCCTTCCGGTCAGCGTTTCAATAGAAAAAGTGAAAATGGTGCGGAAGGAGGCAAAAGAAAAGGTTTTTGTAACCAACTCTCTGCGGGCGCTGTCCATGGTGACTTCATCCGGCAATATAAGGGAGATCGACTTTGTGGTACTGGTTGGAGGTTCCGCGCTGGATTTTGAAATTCCCCAGCTCGTAACCGATGCTCTTTCCCATTACGGCATAGTAGCCGGACGTGGAAATGTGCGCGGAACGGAGGGCCCCAGAAACGCTGTGGCTACCGGACTCGTGCTTAATTACCGGAGGGATCATGCCTAGCGAAGCTGTCCTTCCCGCGATAAAACTGTACGCTGATTCGGGGCTTGGAAACCCCGTGCTTATACACGAACTTATGATAGGGGCAGAAGAAGAAGGAGTGCCCTGCGAAGTTGACTCCGCCGCCGAGGGGCAGGCGGTGGCTTTGGCGTTCAAGGCAGCTGCAGACTCAATTCTGGGAGTCGGGCTTGGCATAGACCGCAACGGGATTGCGGCGGTGCACTACAACAAGCTGCCTGAAGATAGCCCCCTTTTCACCTTGAACTACCGGATTGACAGCGACAAATTGAGGTTTTTGTCCTGCAATGCCGCAAGACTAGTGAAGGGTGTACCTTTTTCACTGTAAAGACAGAAAATAAAGCCGAAAGGCCAGGAGGTTTGCATGTCAGGAAATGCGTTGGGTTGTATCGAAACTATCGGACTTGCCGCTGCTGTGGAGGCGGCAGATAGCGCGGTCAAAGCCGCCAATGTCAGGCTTATAGGTTGCGAATTGACCGATGGGGACGGCATGATCACCGTGAAAATCGAGGGTGATGTGGGGGCGGTCAAAGCCGCCGTATCCTCCGCTGCTACAGCCGCCGGAAGAATCGGCACGGTTGTTTCCACCCATGTAATACCCCGTCCGGCAGGGGGGACGGAAAAGATGGCCCGCGGCGTAGTCACCCTTGCCAAACGTGCCGCCCCGAAAATGACGATGCCAGCTAAGCCTGCCACCCCACCGCCGCCGGAGCCACCAAAACCTGTGGAAACACCGCCTGAGCCTCCGAAGCCTGCGGAACCACCGTCGCTATCACTGAAGATACCGATGCCTGCGAGGTTTGCGGAACCGCCGCCGCCGGAACCACCGAAGTCTGTGGAACTCACGCTTGAGGCTGTGGAAACACCGCCTGAGCCCCCGAAGCCGGCAGAACCTCCACCGGAGCCTAAACCGGTGGTTAAGCACACTCCTGACAGCGGAGGCAAGAAGCGTCCTCATCCTAAAAAGGGTTCCGGCAAGCATGGAACGCCGGGACTGGATATGTCGTAGAAAAGGCAAGGGGCAAATTTTATGGATCGGCAGCGCCTGCGAAAGATTATAGTCGAAACTGTACTTGCTTTTGAGGGAGCTCCCTATGTTGCTACAGGTGTGTCCAACAGACACATACACCTTTCTCAGGAAGATGCGGATGTTCTTTTCGGGACGGGTCATGAACTTACGGCATTGAGGGAGCTCAATCAGCCGGGAGAGTTTGCCTGTAATGAAATGGTAAGCGCTGTGGGTTCCAAGGGAAGGATCGACAAAATCCGTGTGCTTGGACCTTTGCGGAAAGCTACCCAATTGGAGCTGTCCCTTACCGACACCTTCAGCATCGGAGTGCCATGTCCGGTAAGCGAATCGGGAAACTTAACCGGAGCGGGGAAGGTGCGGCTGGAAAACCCGGCGACCGGGGCTTTCATCGAGCGCGCCTGCGGTATTGTTGCCATGCGCCACATTCACTTAAAGCCTGAAACCGCCGCGCGTTTCGGGCTTAAGGACAGGCAGATTGTCTCCCTTAAATATGGCGAAGGTCTGCGGGCAATTCAATTCGGCGGTGTACTGCTTAGGGTTTCGTCTTCTTTTAACGATGAAGCCCATTTGGACACCGATGAAGCTAACGCAGGGGCAATAAAAACAGGCGACCTTGGCCTGATTATCTTGTGAGGCGCGCATGACACTGAAAGAACTGATCAGGATAATCGTGCAAGTCGTAGAAAGGTATTTTTTTCTGGAGCGCCAAAAAGTGCTTGCGTTGTACTTTGACCAGGCCAACCGGCAAGAGTTGATGGAGGCGGCAAAATCTATCAACGGCAGGGCGGACTGCTTTTCCGCCGCTGATCTGGAACGTGCGGCAGGGGATTACGATATTGTGTTTGTGGACTACATACCCGCGCACATGGTTGCAGAACCTGCGCTGGGGTTGTGCGTAAGTCCCTGGGGCAAGCTGATGGCGGCAATGTTTATCCGAAGCAAGCCCGTTTTCCAGCTTAAAAAAGATCCGGACAGCGGCAGCTTTAGTCCTGCTTGCAGGGCGCTGCTTAAAGAACACTGGCTGCGGCTTGCTTCCCTTGGGGTGGTGTTGCTGGACAGCGAAGGCGGGGAAGCGGAAATTACGGCACAACAGGAAACTGTTTACACGGGGAACGTGCTTTCCAGAGGGGATGTTAACCGTTACGCAGGCGTCAATAAAATTGTCGTCGGCAATAATGTTCTGGTAACTTCCCTGGCCGGAGAAACAGCCAGAGAACTGGGAATAGAGTTGATAAGACAGAAGTAGGAGGCATTCATGCGGATAGGGTTGGTGAAAGGAATGGTGGTTTCCACCAAGAAAGATGAGCGTCTTATCGGAACCAAGCTTTTGGTTGTCCAGTTCGTGGATTCAGCTTACAAACCACTGGGAGATGAGGAAGTTGCTGTTGATACTGTGGGGGCGGGAGCAGGGGAGTACGTTCTGCTTTGTTCAGGCAGTTCCGCAAGGCATGTTTTTGAAGAGGCGAAAATGCCTGTGGATCTTGTTGTGGTTGGAATCCTCGACCGGAAACCTGATGTTTAACCAAAGGATGGCTGCATGAGCATTTTTACCAAACGCGGTGATCAAGGTCTTACCTCATTGTACGGCGGAACAGAAGTTTCCAAGGACGATCTCCGTGTCTGGTGCTACGGAACTGTGGACGAGGCAAACAGCGCCCTTGCCATTGCCTATGCCTCGCTGGAATTTGACGACCTTAAATCCATAGTCCGTGAAATCCAGAACAAACTTTTTTCAGTAGGCGCGGAGCTTGCAAGCGATGAAAACCAGCGGCAAAAAGAAGGGGAGCGTATCACGGATCAGGATGTGAGCCGCCTTGAGGATATTATCACCGGATACACAGAGGAATTCGGCAAGGTAACGAGCTTTTCCCTTCCCGGTGAAACACCCGTTTCCGCCGCGCTTCATCTGACCCGCACCATAGTGCGCCGCGCAGAGCGCCATGTTGTAACTCTTTCCCGTGAAAGTTACGTGTCAGCCTCTTTGCTCAGGTATCTGAACCGGCTTTCCGATGCCCTGTTTGTATTGGCAAAAATAGAAGTGTACAGGAGTTTTATCAGGCGTGTTGCGGATAAACTTAAAAAACCGCAGAGCGCGGTAGCGGTGGTGGAAGACGGGCAGGGCTTAAGCCCTGAACTCTGTGACAGGTTAAGGGATGCCGCGTTATCGGAAAGCCTTGCGATGGGCGTACCCGTTTCGCTGGCAATTGCCGATGCCGGCGGCAATCAGGTTTACCTCTGCCGTTTCCCGGGCGCGCTTTTGGTAAGCATAGGGATAGCCCGAAACAAGGCTTACACCGCTGTGGTCATGAAACAGCCCAGCGGCAACCTGTACGAAGCGGCGCTTCCCGGCGGCAGTCTTCACGGGATAAACACCGCCGACCCGAATCTAGTCGTTTTTGGCGGAGGGTTCCCGCTTTTTGTCGGAGGAGTCCTTGCCGGAGGTATAGGCATTTCCGGCGGCAGCGTTCCGGAAGATGAACAAATTGGCAAACGTGTTGTTGCCGAATTCGAAAGGAGGATCGTATGACACCATCAAACGTTGATGTATTGGTCAGGCAAGTAATGGAAAAACTCCATGGCGGCACAGTTGGTGTCAGCAGATCAAACGGTATATTCGCAAGCATGAACGATGCTGTAGAAGCCGCAGCCAGAGCGCAAGTGGAGTTTATGAAGTACAGTATGGCGGACAGGGCAAGAATTGTTGCCGCCATCCGCAATGTGATATACGACAACGCCGAAGATCTCGCCCGCCGCACCGTTGAGGAAACTAAGATGGGGAACTTCCACGACAAGATACTGAAAAACCGCCTTGTCGCCGACAAAACCCCCGGCATTGAAGACCTCGTGTCCGAAGCGATGTCAGGCGATGACGGCCTTACCTTGACGGAGCTTTCCCCTTACGGCGTTATTGGCTCGATAACGCCGACCACCAACCCGACTGAAACCGTGTTTTGCAATTCAATCGGTATGCTGGCCGCCGGAAACAGTGTCGTTTTTTCCCCGCATCCAACGGCAAAAAACGTATCGCTAAGGGCGGTTGAGCTGATCAACCAGGCCATTGTAGCGCTGGGGCTGCCGGCCAACCTTGTTACGGCGGTGCAGAACCCGACCATGGAACAGACCAACATTATGATCGCCCACCCGAAGGTAAATATGCTGGTTGCCACAGGCGGACACGGAGTGGTGAAAGCGGTATTGTCTTCCGGCAAAAAGGCAATTGGCGCCGGGGCCGGAAACCCGCCGGCGGTGGTAGACGAATCCGCAAACATCGAGAAAGCGGCGCTTGACGTTCTCAAAGGTTGCGGTTTTGACAACAACCTTCCCTGTGTCTGCGAAAAAGAAGTGCTTGTCGTGGAACAGGTCGCCGATTATTTGATTTTCTGCATGAAAGGCAGCGGACTTGGCCATGTCATCGAGGACAAGGAAACAATACGCCGGCTTGAGCAGCAAATAATATCCGGCGATTCGCCGAACAAGAATTTTATCGGGCGTTCAGCGCAGGTAATCGCCGAAAGCATAGGTCTAAAAATCGACCCCAAAGTCAAAGTGCTGGTTATGGAAACTGAGCTTGGGCATCCTTTTGTGCAATACGAGCTGATGATGCCCGTATTGCCTGTGGTGCGGGTAAAAGATTTCGATGACGCTGTTCGGAAAGCTATAGAAGTTGAGCACGGTTACAGGCACACTGCTGCAATACACAGCCGCAATGTTGAACACCTTTCCGCTTTGGCGAAGGCGATACAGACGACGGTGTTTGTCAAGAACGCACCGGCATACGCTGGCTTGGGCGTTGGCGGCGAAGGTTATACCAGTTTCACGATAGCGGGGCCAACCGGCGAAGGGCTTACTTCGGCGAGAGTGTTCGCCCGAAAACGCCGCTGTATTCTTGCCGACAGCTTCCATATAAGATAGGCGGTGGACATGGGTTTTCTGGATAAGGTGTTTGCCGCAGGCATCGTAGGGCAGGGTGGGGCAGGGTTTCCGGCCCACATCAAACTTGACTGCAAAGTTGAGTACCTCCTGCTTAACGGCGCCGAATGCGAGCCGCTGTTGCAAACGGACAAATACCTGCTGCGGCATTTTGCCGGAGAAATTATCCATGCCCTTCATGAAACTGCCGCCCATGTGCAGGCTTCAAAGATAGTTATTGCGGTAAAAGGCGTTAATACGGCGGAAATTGAAAGCCTGAAAAAAGCAATTGACGAAAAAAAATCCGGCGTAACCTTGTTTATTCTGGATAATTACTACCCGGCAGGCGATGAGCAGATGCTGGTCTACGATGTCACCGGGAGAATAGTGCCTCCGGGGCAGATTCCCCTTAAAGTGGGCGCTGTGGTTTGCAATGCGGCAACCATGCTTTCCATCGGTGATGCTATTGCCGATATACCGCTCACCCACAGGTTTATTACCGTAGCCGGAAGGGTGCACCGGCCGGCGGTGCTGAAAGTGCCTGTCGGAACGAGCTTTGCCGATTGCATAGCGGCATGCGGAGGCGCCCTGCTTGAAAACTTCGCCGTGATAAACGGCGGCCCCATGATGGGTGCGGTGCATGGCGCAGAAGAGACAGCCAACTTGTCTGTATCCAAAACTACATCGGGGATACTGGTGCTTCCGGATCAGGGCAATTTTATCGCCAGAACCAGGAACCTTTCGGTCAGGCGGATTCTGAACCAGGCAAAGTCCGCCTGTATTCAGTGCTCGTTCTGCACTGATCTGTGCCCGCGTTATTTGATAGGCCACTCGCTTTACCCGAACAAGTTAATGCGGAAAATGGCGATGCAGGACTTTGACAAGCCCTTGGAGGCGGATGACACACTGCGGGAAGCTCTCATCTGCTGCGAGTGCGGGATTTGTGAAACATTCGCCTGTCCCATGAACCTTTCGCCGCGTCAGGTGAACAAGTACATCAAATCTCAGCTCAAGGGACAGACTTTCGTTCAGAAAAGCCCTCCGGTGGTATCTCCCTTGCGGCAATACCGGAAATTGACACCGAAAAAGGTAATGGCTCGAATGGGGCTTCTGAACGAATACGGCAGTTGGCGCGAAAACTGCCTTTAATTGCAGCCTGATAGCGTGAGTATCCGTTGATCCCAGCATATTGGTGCGCCTGCGGTGCCGCTTGTCAGCGCCGGGGATCGCGTGTCTCAGGGGCAGCTTATCGCAAAAGCCGCAGAGGGAAAGCCAAGCGCCAATATCCATACCGGTATTTCAGGGCGCGTAACTATGGTGGATTCGGCAATCTTTATCGAAGGGGGAGAATGATGGACACGATTGGCTTTTTGGAACTTTCCAGCATAGCCGGAGGAATCGAGATCGCCGATGAGATGCTTAAGACAGGTCATGTCGAACTGCTTTCCGCCAAGGCCTCCTGCCCGGGTAAGTATTACATACTGATTACCGGCAAGGTTTCCGATGTTGAAAACTCCGTGCAAAAAGGCGTTTCCCTGGGCAGAGGTTTTACGGTGGGTTCCCTTGTATTGCCCCGTGTCCATCCGCAGGTGATACAGGCCATTAACCAGTCTGTGATGCCTGAGAAAACCGCCGCAATCGGCGTAATGGAGTTCTTTTCGGTAACAAGTTCCATCATGGCTGCCGACACAGCGGTGAAATCCGCCAACGTGCAGATTATGGATATGCGGCTTGGGACGGGATTATGCGGCAAAAGCTTTGTGGTAATTACCGGTGATACGGCATCGGTGGAATCGGCGGTGGCAAGCGCTGTCCGCCAGCAGGTGGACAGCGGTATGATTGTCAACACAACCGTAGTGCCCAATCCCAGAAAAGAACTGCTGACCAGTCTGTTCTGACAATAAAACGCGCAACTTTCGAATCGCGGCTTCGTGTGCTCCGCGAATCTTGGCGCGCTTGGCGAGTGAATACTGCGGTGAAATATTTTTGCATTTTTTTTGCGTTTTTGTTGATCTTTAAAGCATTGGTGGATATAATATGTAAGGTAGGTGATTATCCGAAAATACCTACAACCAGTAGCCTGTGCTGAAAAATCGAAGTTACCTCCATAACACAATATGGAAACAGACAGAACGGACAGGTTAGACACAACAAGCTCCCCGCCCGCCGCCAGGCAACAGGCAACAGGCAACAGGCAACAGGCAACTATGGGGCTTGTTCTAAGCGTGTCAACTATCTAATAGCGTATATAATT
>JAIRQD010000055.1:0-13844 GCA_031256655.1 Treponema sp. | reverse complement strand
TTGGAGAAAGAGCTTGAGGGCATAGATGCTGATGCCCACAGGCAAATAGCCGAAATCAAAGAAGAAGCGGTAAAAAAAGGGAAAAACATCCGCAAGCGTATCACTGATAATTCTGCACTTCTTGGAGCTTATGCTGAATACAATCGGGCAGAATTATTCAAGGACAAAAAAAGCGTCCAGCTTTCTTTTGGGGTTTTCGGCTACAGGAAAAGCACATCAATCAGCGTGAAAAAAACAACGCTTGAACTGCTGAAAAAACTGAACCTCACAAAGTACATCATGGTCAAAGAAGAACCGTCTAAAGAGGCAATGTCAGACTTGGATGATGAAACGCTGGCACAGGTCGATGCGGTACGAAAAATCAAAGACGACTTTTTTTGCGAAGCGGATAAGGAAGAGGTAAACAAAGAACTCTTGAAGGAACAGGTTGCTTAAATAAGCGCCGCTTCCTTTTAGCGAAACGGCGAGCCGATCCTCCCATCGGTTCGCCGTATTCCGCGCGTGGCGGCGCGGAACTGAAGAGCCAGCCAAAGGAGAAAGCAGAGTGAAAAGGTATTACTGTAAAAGTTGCGAAGTGGAATTTAATTTTTATGGTGAGTTTAATCTTTCGGGGGGAGGAATTTATCCCCATAAGTTTGAAAAATGCCCCATTTGTTATACCTATCCTTTCAGGCGAATCCCCGACTACGAAACACCTGCGCAGTACGAAAAGCGCACGGGGAAAAAGTGGGAGCGTTCTTGGTTGGTGTGGGTAAACGACTTGCCTAATGATCCACAAGGCTGGAGGGTAGATTGTTACGCCAATGCGCTTGATGACGAACGACATAATATTATCTGCGCCCAATTACCCAAGTCACCGCCCGATAATTGGAGCCCGGAGGAGGAAGCCAAAGAGAAACTTACAGATGCATACGGAAACCTGCGCTGTGACCCTGTAGGGAAAAAAGTCAGGTGCAACTTAGCTGAGTTTTACGTCAAGGAAGTGCTCTGTAATTTTAGAGGGATTGGTATTGTTATGGACAGTTCCAAACCATATACCATCCTAAATAAATCAGACCCTATGGCTAAGTGTATGAAAAGCGGGCCCTACGTGGTGGCTGCATATTTATGTGAACTTATACCAGAACAAACATGTGTCGAAAGGGATGGAGGAGAAAGCGAATGAAAAGGTACTACTGCAAAAATTGCAAAACCTATCTTGAGACAAAGTACACGATGGTGAGGTGTCTGTGTTGTTACGGTTTATTTTCGGAACTCCCCGATTACGAAACACCTGCGCAGTACGAAAAGCGCACGTGGAAAAAGTGGAATGGAGCGCTATGGGCAAAGTGCATCAATGAAAAGTGTGAGTATCATGTTCATTCAAATTGGATTATCAGCACAACCAGATCGCTTGCGGATGATGAATTGCACAAAGATTGCAGTTTTTCAATTGTCATTTGCGCCCAATCACCTGAACCGCCGCCTGCGGATTGGAAGCCGAAGGAGGAAGTATGAAAAACGAACAACTGAAAGCAATCAAAGCATGGATAACTAGCTCCTATAGCAACGATCATTACGTAGGGTACGGGCTGAAGCGCGATATTAGGGACTTAATCGCCGAAGTAGAACGCCTAACACGCGAACGTGATGCGGCTGTTGCGGATTTGAAAAATATAAACATACAAGAAACATTTTGTTCAACGTGTAAATATTTTAATTTTTCCGCTAAAGAAAATCCATGCGCCCAATGCTTAAAAAATATCGAAAACGGTCGTATCAAATGGCAATGGCGCGGAGTGCAGGAGGAAGTATGAAAAATAATGTCGCGGAAAACGCGCTTGAGAGCATTAATAATGCACGGCGTTATTTAGAATATTTGAAAGATTCTTTGCAAGACGCAGAAAACGCGATTGAAGCGTTGAACTATGACCTACAGAAAAAACTAGAAGAGGCAAACAATGAAGCCAACTAACACAAGGGAAATGAAAGCGGTAAAAATAATTTTACCCATAATTATTTATACTGTTTTCTTGATTTTGTTGTGGATCGATTTTTTTATGGAACGCCCGCTAGGGCTGATAAACACAATAATTTTTACATTGATGACAATTTCTTTTTCCAGCTGGGTAACACGAGATATATTAAGAGAAAAAGGTTGTAAGAACTGCACAATAAAATCCAAATGCAAAAAAGCGGCTAAGTGCCCGGCTATTTTTGTACGCCATTTGATAAATGACGGTGTTGCAAGAGTAAGCAATAAAAAAGATGTTGAAAAGGCTACGGAGGCACAAGATGACTGAACTAAAGCCATGCCCGTTTTGCGGTGAAGAAGCTGAAATGTACAAAACTGCCGAAGGATGCAGGGTGCTTTGTGTTGACGGTGGGTGTATAAATGGCGCATTGAAAGTCCAGTATACCCATGAGAAATTCGCAATTGCCGCATGGAACAAAAGGAGGCAAAATGAAAACACATCTACCCCTGACCAATCGTAAAACAAAACTGTCGCTAATTCACATTGCAAAGGCATCTCTCAGCTTGACTGATGACGCTTACAGGGCTTTGCTGGAAGGAGCCGCCGGAGTAAACAGCGCGGCGAAACTTGTGTATGAACACCAATTTAACACCGTTATGAAAGCATTTAAAAACTTAGGCTTTAAAGGCACCGCGCGAAGCGGCACAAGCAAAACTAGCACCGCTTCCCGTCCCAAATGGACTGACCGCTGGGGCGGCACAGAGGATCAGCGCGCGAAGATCGAAGTGTTGTGGCAACAGTGCGCCCGAAACAAAACCGAAAGGGCTCTCCGCGCGTTTATCAAGCGGATCGCCAAAGTGGACAGTCCGATGTGGCTTGATGTGGAACTTGCGCGCAAGGTAATTCTTGCGCTGGAAGCGATGGTGCGGAAACCCGCAAAGGAGAAAGTAAAATGTTCCAGTTAAATCTTTTCAAAAGAAAAACCGCCGAGAGGGCGCTTGAACTTGCCACATGGTTGCGGGTGGAAATATGCGATCTGCGCGCCGATCTGAAACTAAAACAGGAAACACTTGCCAAGTGCGAAAAGAAACTAAACAGGCTTGAAGGAATGCTTGTTGAACTTAAGCAGAGGGAACTTTTTGAAAATGAACCCGCAGGGGGAAGGAGAACTTAGTGGCAGAGCAAAGTCTTTTTGGCGATCTGTTTGAAGCCGGTGAGGGGAAAAAGACAACTATAGAACTTTCTCATGATGATATAAAAGCCGACTGGAGCGAGGATTTTGAACTTATAGAAAGTATTGTGGGCATTGATGC
The DNA here is from genome assembly GCA_031256655.1 of Treponema sp. GTDB lineage: Bacteria > Spirochaetota > Spirochaetia > Treponematales > Breznakiellaceae > WRKT01. The sequence continues at coordinate 10,576 of JAIRQD010000055.1, read as the reverse complement.
CGCTTTCAAAATAGCCGAGGCGTTTGCCGGTTCTACAATTTACATTCCCAAAAATATTCTTGCGGCAAAAATATACTACGACATACGAAAAAAGTTTAACTCTGGCGCAAGTTACCGCGAGTTAAGCGTTGAATATGGATACACCGAAACGCATATCCGCAACATTATCCACCGGAAATAAAAGGAGTAAGGTCATGGAAAATCTGGGGAAAATCAAAGATAAGATAAAAAAACTTTTTGCGCTGTCGAAATCATCAAACGCAAATGAAGCGGCTGTTGCTTTAGAGATGGCTCAGAAGCTGATGATTGAATACGGCATCAAACGCAATGAAGTTGGTGAGTATGAAGTTATTCAAGAAAAAATAAAATCAAATGGCGGGGAAAGGCCGCCAAAGTATGAAGCATATCTTGTGTCAGAAATTGGGACAGCATTTGGATGTCGATGCGCCTACGGGATTAAAAAATCAGAAAGTAATACATATTATTATGCTCACACATTTGTCGGACTGGACTACCGTGTGCAAATTGCTTGTTTTATCGCGGATGTATTATTAAGAAAAATGAAAAAAGCACGCGCAGATTATTTGAAAAAATTGACAAAGGTCAGAAAAAGAATAAACAAGATAAAAAGGGCTGATGAATTTTGCTCAGGTTGGGTTTTTACTGTCGCTGAAAAACTTTATCAATTTACAAACAGCAAAAAAGAGCAAGAAGCGATCGATGTATTTGTTGCCGGTCTCAACTGGGGTGACGCAATAAAAACAATCAGCCGTGGCGCTGTTAATAAATCTGACTTTAATGATTATCTGAATGGACGGCGGGAAGGTGCAGGTGTACAAATACAACATGGAATTGAAGGGCAGAAGTCAGGCGCTTTTTTATTGGGAGCGGCACGAAAATAATTTCTTCAAATATTTGAATAAAATAATTTTCTCAAATATTTTAATATAAAATTTTAATCAAGCCGCAGTATCCTCAAGAAACAGTGCGGACGGAAAGGGTGGTTTTCTCCTTGCCTTCCCTTTCCGTGCCGCACCATTTTACCGCGAGGAGTATCAGATTGAACACGGGATTAATGTACTCGTTAATCGCTACAGTCATAGCAGTTGGCGGCGTACTCGTAGGAATCGGAATCATAAAGGGAAAAATTACTCACACCAGCGAAACGCTCGCCGCACAAGGCGAGGAGATTAAAACTTTCGTTCATAAAGAAGATTTGGCCGCTGCCATGACTCGAGGCGATGATCGTCTTGCCTCCGCTATAGAACGTTCTGACGAAATGCTTGCGATGATAATAAAACGCGCAGAAGAAGATCGCCAAAGCGGGGCGAGTCAGTACCGCGAGTTTCATACGCTTTTGCGCGGACACGCCGAGCGCATAAGCGCGTTGGAAACAACTCAGACTGTTTTAATGAAAACTCTTGACGAAATGAAACAAGACATCAAAGGAGGATTTAAAGACTTGCAGGATGAGCTCAAAGAGCTAAGGAAGCAAGTCTGATGGCGGAAACCTCCAAGCGTGAAGAAGCCGAACGCCTATATGTGCGGCAGTCCATGACCTGCCCTGCAATCGCTTCCGAACTGGAAGTTGACCCGGGAACGGTCTACCGCTGGAAAGCTGAAGCCGCTGAAAAAGGCGAAGCGCTTGATTGGGATACACAGCGACGCGCTTATCATTTAAGCCCGTGGGAAATGAAAGCGATTTACGCCGAAAGCGTAAAAGCGTGGATTGTCAAATTAAGAGATAATCCCGAATTACTTTCCGATCCCAAAATCGCAGACGCAATGTCAAAACACATCAGCGTTATGCAAAAAATTGACACAAGAGGTCAATACCTCCGTGTTGCACTTGACCTTATTAAGGTTATCAATATTTGGCTTACGGAAAATCAGCCGGAATTAAAAAGCCAGATGGATTTTTTTTGGGATCAGATTTATGAAGCCCTTGAAAAATATATGACGGATAAGGAAATATTTTAATGAGGGAAATTAAAACAGCCAAGCAGTTAGAATCCGCATGGAATGAATTGCGCGATGAAATTCTTTCCCGCCCGCTGTTTCCCGACAACTCCTGCAAAGCAAAGGCGGAGCGGAAAAACAGGTGCGAAAACAATATCGCCGAATTTAGCCGCACCTATTTCCCCGCATACGTTCCCAAAGAATCCGCAAAGTTTCACCGCGAATGGGAAAAAGTGCGCTTGCAAAACAACGAGCCTGTACTTGTGCAGGCGTTCCGTGGAAGCGGCAAGTCAACATTTTTCACGCTCCTTGATCCCGTCCACGAAATAGCTTACGGCAAGCGTAACTTTATGATCTTCTCAAGTTACAACGAAGAAAAAAGCGCGGTTTTCACAGGGCGCATTTTGCTTGAGCTTATGTTTAATCAGCGTTTAATAAATGATTTTGGCGTTTTTATTTTGCCGGGGAAACCGCAAAGTATAAAGCGCTTTAAGGTTGATATTCCGGGGAAAGCCGGAAAGAAAATCGGAGTGCGCTCTGTGTCTATCGGGCAAGACCCGCGCGGATTTGTGCACGGCCCGAACCGCCCCGACTACGTGCGCATGGATGATATTCAAAGCCGCAAGCGGGCAAAGAGCCGGAAGTTTGTGCGTGAGACAATCGAATGGATAACGCAAGACTTGATCCCCGCTTTGGATGAAAATTATTCGGCTCTCATAGTTGCCACCCCGCTTAACACACAGTGCGTTGCAAGCACTCTTGAAAAAGGAAGTGATGACATCAGCGCCGTTAAGACATACAAGTTTCCGGCGGAGAGCCGTGGAAAACCGGCATGGCCTGAAAACTTTCCTCAAACGCGGCTTTCAAAAATAAAAAAATCGATCGGCAGTATGGCGTATAATCAAGAATTTCTGCTTGTGCCGATTGCCCTTGATGAAAGGATTTTCAAAGACGAACACATAAAAGGCTACACACCGAGCGAACTTGTAGGACGGCCTGACTTTGCCTACCGCTTCAGTTGGACTGACCCGTCGGTAAAGGCTGATGAGAAGCATTGTTACAAAGCGACCGTTTGCGCTGGCATCACCGTTGAAGGAATTATTTACATCCTAAAGGCTAGAATCAGAAAAGAGTCAGTTTCCCGCATGGTTGACGGTATGTACATGGTGTACAAAGATTGCAATCCGATGTTCATGTACTTTGAGGACAACGGCGGTCAGGCTTTGCTTTCAGAAATATTTGACGCGGCAGCCGAGCGTGAAGGCTACCGCATCCCCTATCAGGCGATCACAAACACGGTCAATAAAATTTCCCGAATTGAAGGAACGCTTTCTGCGCCAATCGAAAACGGCGTGATCCGTTTTCTTAAAACCGACCCGGATCAAAAAGTGCTCATAGACCAGCTCTTGCAATTCCCTGACGGTGAATACATGGACGGCCCTGACGCGCTTGAAGGCGTTGTGCGAAAGCTCCTTGAACACGCCCGGCGGCGCAAGGCCGGCAAACCTGTATCAAGGCGCACACGGGAAGCGGTGAGGATTTTGGAGGGCTACAACTGATGGCTAAATCAAGAAAATGGGCACCCCACAAAAAAAGTGACGGCGAAAAAGGAAGATTGTACGACAGCACCGATGTAAATGTTTCAGGCGGCGGTCACTTTGTTACCCGCAGTAGAGTCAACGATTTTGTAAGCCTTGTGCAAAGGCTTCCCGATACTGACCCGGTATTGCGGAAACTTGGTACTGGTATTGGCGCGTTGAAGGAGCTTCTTTCGGACAGCCATTTAGAAAGTGTGTGGAGTGTAAGATGCGCGGCGACATCGGGTGAGGACTGGTTCATGGCGGCCGGAGACGACTCAAGCAAAGCGCAGGAAGCGGCGGACGCATTCACGCAGGAACTTTTAGACATGGACGTACCCCGCATCATCGAGGAGATGATGGATGCGGTCGCGTTCGGCTTTTCACCTCTTGAAGTTTTGTGGACAGCCAAGGATAAGCGTTGGGGCATTCAGAATATTGTCGGAAAGCCGCCGCAATGGTTTGAGTTTGACCAGGACAACAGGCTTGTCTTAAAGACGGGCGTTCTTGGTACGGAAGAACTTCCCCCAAACCGCATCCTGCTTGTCCAGCACCGGCCAAGTTATGCAAACCCTTACGGCGTTAAAATTTTTTCAAAATGCTACTGGCCTGTAACCTTCAAAAAAAACGGTTGGCGGTGGTGGACGGTGTTTGTCGAGAAGTACGGCGGCGCATTCACCTACGGAAAGTATCCGGCAAACGCGACCGAACAATTCAAAAACGAACTGCTTGCCTCACTTGAGCGGCTGGTTTCCGATGCGGTAGCCATCGCGCCTGAAGGTTCGGAAATCACCATCACAAGCGCCGCCGACAAAAGCGGGAGCTCTGCCGTTCACGAAAGTTACATCAAGGCGGCAAATGCTGAAATTTCCAAAGCGGTGCTTGGTCAAACTTTGACCACAGAAATCGGCGACCAAGGGAGCTACGCCGCCGCCGCCGCACACAACCTTGTCAGAGAAGATATTGCGACCGCCGACAGGATGAGAATATCGGCGGCCTTTAATCGCCTTGCCGCTGTGTACACGTTTTATAACTTTGGGAAAGTTGCACCGCCCCTGTTTTCCTTTGTCAAAGATGAAGACCTTCAAGAAGATCGCGCCAAGCGTGATGTGGAATTATACAAGGTCGGCGTACGGGCGACTAAGGATTACATCATCAGACAATACGGAATGCAGGAAGGCGATTTTTATATGGCAAAAGAAAACGGCAGCGATGGTTCTTCTGACTTTAATCGTGTAATTCCTGAAGCGGAGGCGCACACGGCGCATTGCGCTTGCGGATGCCAGAGCAAAAAAAGCAGGAGCATATTTGACCGCTTTGCGGCGTTGTTTACATCAGCGGACGTGAAAGAATTGAACCGGGATACCCGGCTCATGAATGAGTTTGAGAAGTCCCTGTTGAAAGCCGCGCAGAAAGAAACCGATCAAACCGTGGATTTTTTACTCGATAGTTTGGATGACGTTGACAATTTTGAAGATGCCTTTGACGCGCTGGGGCTTGCGTATTCTCACCTTGATGCCGCGCCCTGCGCCGCTCTGATAAGTGAAGCCCGTTATGCCGCAATCCAAATCGGGGCGAAAACTAAAGCGAAGGGAGGGCGCAGGAATGGCTGACCTTATCCCTGAACCTGTCGAGGCTAAACGCTATCTTTCGCGCAAGGCTGTGGTGGAAACGGAGAGGTGGAACGATCTCAAACACGGTGAACACGCTCATGCGTTCACGGTAGCGCATTCCCGAAACGCCAATGTACTCGATGACATATTCAAGTTGCTAAACACCGCGATGGCGGAAGGAAAAAGTTTTAACGACTTCAAAAAAGAAATGCACGATCTTATGAGAAAAAAGAAATGGTACGGTCGGGATGACAAAGGGCCTGATGATGAAGAGTACATCAATTGGCGCACACGTCTTATTTATCACGTCAACATGCGAACAGCTTACGAGGCGGGGCGTTTTCGCCAGCAGCTTCGCGGCGCAAAACTGCGCCCGATTTGGCAGTATACATCCAAACTTGCCGGGAAGCACAGGCGCGAAGATCACATCGCTTTGCACGGTAAGGCGTTCCGTTTTGACGATCCTTTCTGGAACGAAAACCGCCCCCCGAACGGCTGGGGCTGTGAGTGCTCTGTTGTCACGTTAAGCGAAGCCGGAGCGGCGCGGGAAGGTGTGGAGATTTTAAGCACGGATGCTTTCGGCAATCTCCCGGCGCTAGTAGACCGGAACGGAAACGCTGTTGACTGGAAAAAGTTCACACCTGAAACATGGCGGTACAATCCCGGCCTTGAAGCTTTGGCTCCGAATTTCAGTAAATACGAAAACCTTAAAGGACGCCAAACGACTGACGGGCGGAATGCTTATGATCGTGTTGTTGAACGATACAATAATGATATGGACGGCACCCGTTTAACCGCAAGCGAATTTGACGCGCTCATTCGCCGTATAAATCGTAATGACTACCTCCCGGTGGGGATAAATTATCAAGTTGGGAATCTTGACCAACAGAGGCACCAAGCCATGAGGAACGCAGGCGTGGTGGATTCAAAAATAATGTCAACAGACGGAAAGTTGTATCACGGGATTGAAATAAAAAATAAAAGAGTTGCAAGGCGAAAAAAGCAACAGATAACATCGCCAGATCAGAGAGTTCCGGCAGATCAACAAAAGCTTCTTTACCAAACACTCCAATCACCTGATCGGATTTTTGAAGAAGTGAAAGGCAAGCGCCCCAACCAAGGGAGGATATTCCATTTCATTACGGACACACATGACGGCAAAGTGATTAAAGTTCTCTTGGAACAAAAGAACCCGGACACAGCACTGCAAGTCACAACAATAAGCAAGGTGGAGGATCAGTATGGGAGACGGCCTGATGATTATAAAGAAATTCGGTAACCGCCCGGAGGGATTCGAACCCTCTGCCGTCCAGGCCGGAAAAATCCGGGAAGGCTCTGCTACCTGTATTCGAGTCCTAAGCGGTACCAAGAAAACTATAACCCCTGTGGGGGCAAAAGTCAATGGAGGCAGCAGATGAAAAATGAGAAAAAAGGCTGTGGGCGCGTCTTTCAGGCTTACTTGGGGTGTTTATACCTTTTTGAATATCTCGTCAAATTTAAACGGCTTTTAAAGCCATTTAAAGGGGTGATTTTCGCCAAGTTTGCCAAGTCACTGCCTTCAATTTTAAGCGAATTTGCCTTTTGCGGGCAAAGGGGGAAAAATGCCTGAATTTTACGTGTTTAAAGCCGGAAAATACGACCAAGGCGACTGGCCGCTTGAGCGTGTACAGAAGCTCGTTGACGCTTACGACCCTGAGAAAAATCTTGAGGCTCCGGTGGTTATCGGGCATCGCTACTTTGCGGCAGGGGATGCCGACCAGTACGCGCACGGCTGGGTTAAGAGTCTCCGTATCGGCAAGGGCGGCAAAGTTTATGCCACCATTGATGAATTTTCCACCGAAGCGCGGCACGCTATCGCGGACAAAAAGCTCCGTTACATCTCGATTGAAATTCTGGAGTTCGACAAACACAACAAAGACGAACCTCCATATCTTCGAGCGGTCGCCTTGCTTGGCCGCGATACACCGGCGGTAGCGGGAACCAAAATACCCACTATGTTTACTTTAGTTAATTTAGCGGCAGGCGGCGTTGTCAACACCGTTGACGCAGAAAAGAATACCTCCACGTTTACCCGGAAGGTAAAAGAGGGGGAAATAAAAGCCCTGTTCAGAAAAGAACAGGAGATTACGCAGGAGGATGCAGGAATGGATAAAACTGCTGAATACAAAGCGGCGCTTGAAAAGCAATCGGCGGAGCTTGCCGCTTTCAAGAGGGAAAACGAAGAGCTTAAATCCGCGGGGAAAAAACAGGATGCCGAAAGCTTTTTCAGCAAACTTCGGGATGAGGGGAAACTTCCCCCGGCCATGTTTGACCGTGCGGTCGCGCTGGATGCGCGGCTGGGAGAGGAAGATCGGAAAGAGATGCGGGCACTGTTTTCCGACCTCAAAGCACAAGTTGACCTTTCAGGGAAACACACGGCGGATAAAAAGAACGGTTCGGTCAGCGCAGGGTCGAGTTCTGATTTGACGGCGAAAATCAAGGTGTTTCAAAAGGAGCACGGCATAGCCAGCTTTGGCGAAGCCGCCGCCGTGCTGTACAGCAAGCAGCCGGAAATTTTTGAGGAGGAGGAAACTCATGCTTAACAGAAGGCCTTATGTCGCCGAGTCGGCGATCATGCCGGGAACCGCCGTTGTGCAGGGGAGCGCTGACAACAAAGTTAAAGCGCCCGGGAAAAACGGAGAGGGGGATTTTATTGGGATCTTCGCTTTCGAGGCGAACGAGGTAAAGAAAGAAGGCGATCCTGTCGGTATCGTTTTGCACGGCGTTGCGAAAGCCCTTGCAGGCGGAACGGTCGCCGCCGGAAAGAAAGCGATTTTGAAAGGCGACACATCAGGGGCGCTTGTGGTTTTGCCGGAGGCGGCGGGAAGTTACGTCACCGCCGGAGTGTTTCTCGAAAGCGGCGTAAACGGCGAATACGTGGACGTGCTGATAGAGCGCGGCAGCGTCAAAATCTAAACACGGAGGTTATTTTTTATGGCTAGACGATACGGTTACATTGATCCGCTGCTGTCCAATTTAGCGGTGGACTATTCAGGTACTGTAAGGGACGGGCTTGTCGGCCCGAAAATTTTTCCTAGAATTCCTGTTACTAAACCAACCGGAATGTACGCGGAATTTGACAAAGAAACCGCGTTCAAAGTTCCTGACACCACAATGGCAGGAGAACGAGCGCAGGCGCGGGAATTCCATGCTTCGGCTAAAAAGAATCCCTACGCGACAATTCCGCATGGGCTTAAAACATTTATTGACAGCGCGGATTTGCAGTTCATGGAAGGCCCCTTTAAGGTGTGGGAAAAGCGTGCGGCGGAAACTTTGGTGAGCAAGTTGGAGCTTGCGCAAGAGAAGAGGATTGCCGATACGGTTCTTAATCTTTCCGGACGCACGGCAACCCTTTCAGGAAGCGGCGAAGGCGCAGGTCACAAATGGTCAGGCGGCAAAGGCAACCCGTACGAGGCAATCAAGGCCGCCATTGGCAAACTGTTTTTCCGTCCAAATGTGATGGTTTTCAACGAGGCTGTTTTTGACGCCCTTGAGCATCACCCGATACTTGTCAACAAGCTAGGCGAAGCCAACATAATCAAAAAAGTTGACGAGCAAACGTTGGCAAAACTTTTCCGTATTGACCGCGTGATCATTGCTTCTGGTCGCGCCGACTTCGGCAAGCGGAATCAAGAAGGAACAGTTGACCCCACAAGCATTTGGGGGGATGCGATGATCCTTGCCCACACTAACGAGCAGTGGGACGCACCATGCGCCGGAAAAACTTTTATTCTCAAGTACCGCGAAGCTGACAGTCTCGGTTACGTGGTGCGGAAATGGGATGAAGAAGACGGCGGTGTGCTGGGCGGTGAGTACGTGCAGGTAGCCCATGAGACTGACGAGGTGGTGGTGTGCAAAGAGCTCATCTACACGATCAAGGATGTTCTGTAAAAGATGGGATATTGCACTTTGGAAGATTTAAGCGGGGCTTACGGTGCTGACAGGATCGCAGGCTGGAGCCGCCTTGACCCAGACGCGGCAGAACGTGCCATACGAAACGCAAGTTCGGAAATTGACGGCTATTTAATTTCAGGCGGCTACATCGTGCCGCTACAAGGCCCGCCTGAAAACTTGCGGAAGTATTGCATTGATATTGCGGCGGCGGCTTTAATTTTGAACGCCGGTGTTTTGGAAAATGATCCCGGCGGCAAAGCGATACTTGAGGAAGCGAAGAACACACGGCGCTATCTTACAAAAGTGGCAGAGGGAAAGTTTAGAATTCCCGGTGCCGCGAACTTTGATAAGGAAACCTCAAAACTTCCTGTCGGCGGAGTTCGCATTTCCGCTTCACCGCGATTGGATTTAGGGAGGTTCTGATAATGGCTGGTACGGGCATCCTCAAAGCGAAATATGACAGCGATTTTCAAGCGATCATTGACGCGCTTTCCAGAGCGTCAATGCCTGACCTAGAAGAAATCGCTAATTTCGCCGGTGGGGAGCTTGCCTATATCAGCCAGAAAGCTTTTGAAAATGAAGAAGACCCTGTTACCGGCAAAAGGTGGGAGCCGTTAAAAAGACCGCGCCCTGACGGATCGCGAGATTCTATTTTGCACCCGTCAGGGAACCACGGTCATCTAAAACCTTCGTTGAATTGGCAAGCCTTTCCTGACGGTTCGGTAGTTTTCGGGTCAAACGTGGTTTACGCACGTATCCACCAGAAAGGAGGTCAAGCAGGACGCGGGCGCAAGGCGCTAATTCCAGCGCGGCCGTACATGGGTGTGCCGAGTGATTTTGACCGCCGCATCTTAAACGATCCGGCGGTGCTGGAACTATTGGGGATTAAATGATTAAAGCGGCAAAAGACGTTCTTGAAAGAGTGATTAAAGGGCAGTTTCCTGATATGCCGGTAGTCCGTTCGGCGGTAAACGAGAGCCACACAATTATGGCGCGTAAGTTTCCGCTGGTTTCACTCATTACCAACCCCGGCACTTTTGACGGCACGGTCGCGCGAATAGTGCGCTATTTAGATAACGATGGAACGTACAAGGAACGATTCGTGCGCGGGGAGCGTGTGGTGCCGATTCTTGTCCGTTGTTGGGCGGAAGGTGAGGAAGAAGCGGATGAAATTTTCAGCCGCATAATTCCTGTAATCCCAAGCCAATGGGAGTATGAAGGATTTGCCACACATATCGAGATTAGGGCGGAGGAGCATTCGGATCATGCAGGCAACACCGGAAAGATGTACCTGTCAGTCGCCGAAGTTTCTTTCAGGGCTGTTGCGGCAGTAGACCCGAAGAAAGCTCCGTTTATCGAAAGGGCTGTCTTACAAGGCGGCGAGTTTATCAGAAAAGAATAGGAGGCTTTATGTCCAAAGAGAAAAAAGAAAAAAAAGATGATGAGCTTTTGAACAACGAGGCTCTGCCACAAGAGCCTGTCGAAGGCGAGCAA
>JAIRQD010000020.1:0-3786 GCA_031256655.1 Treponema sp. | reverse complement strand
TGAGGGCGGCGGCACTTACAAGGGCAAAAGAAAGCCTTCCTGATGCCATTATCAAAAGGGCAATTGCGGAGAGTAAATACAAGGGCGAATGACTTCCCCAAAAAATGTGGGAGCGAAGGCGTCGGCTCATATCTGCCCTCCGATTATGCGCCGGCTGTACAGCGAAAGGATCTCATCCGGCAAGTTTTGGATCACTCTTTCCCCATGCGCTGAAAGCGGGATAAACTGCACTTCGCTAAAGTCTTGGGTGACAACCGCGAGGCAGGGGAAAGATGTCCCGCCTGCGATGAAAAGGAAAACAAAGCCATGTGTCCCGCTTTCAGCTTCGGCGTGATCCTCGTCTGACATTGTAAACCAAAAACCCAGGCGGAAAGCACCGGGGCTTACGTCAGCATACGAAAGCGGCGAGAAAAGCCTGCGATTATCTCCGCCTTGCTGGAGAACCTGATTCACCGCCGTTATAAAAAGGCGATCCCGCACCGGCTGTGTAAAAAACCAAACTAATCCTGAAATTAACACGAGCCCCATTATCCAGCCTGCAAGAATACTTGAGTTTTTCAGCTGATGGATGTGTGTTTGCGTGTTGCTGCTCATGAAAACCTCTCGTACAGTTTATAACGTTCAATGGCGCGAATTAAGGCGGCGCTTGCGTTAACAAACACAACCGCATAAAAAGCGCCGTAGGGTTCCGCTCCATAGAACCTGAAAAAGAACGTTATTACCGCCATTGCCACAACCGCGATCAGTGTCCCAACATTTGTCTTAGGCGCTGTAACAGGGTCATTTGCAAGCAGGAAAGCCGCCACAAGCGTTCCGCCTGAAAGGAGTGAAAAAATGACATCCCCGCTCCACGGCAGTCCACCATGCGGCAAGGCGGCGGCAAAGCTCACAAGTAAGGAAAAAACAGCTACGTAAGCAAGCGGAATCCAAAAGCGGTTTACCCGCAAAACAAGCATTATGACCGCCCCAAAAAGTAGCGCTATCCAGCCCCTGTCAGCGATTATGCCCGGGTATGAAGACGCAAGCATCGCCGCGTATAGGCTATAGGCGGCTTCTGACAGAAATCCCGCTCCAGTTGGAACGACCGCTTCTATGTGGAGGGCGGGTGTAAAGAAGTGCGATAAAGGTGACGCAGAAAGAGCCTGTGAAAAAGAGGCAGGCCAGGAAAAGCGGATGAAAAGCCATCCTGCCGCAGCCGGATTAAGCCAGTTTGATCCAAGCCCGCCAAAGCTGTGTTTAACTACGGCAATCGCGAAAACCGCGCCAAAGGCAGCGTGAAGCGGCGGAATCTGATTTGGCAATAAAATAGCCAAAATCAAAGCTGAAGCCACAGCGCTCCCGTCAAGCAATTCCCTTGCCGTTTTTTTCACCCTGTAAAGGATGATAAACTCAGTGATGACAGCGGCGGCAACAGCGCTTAAGGCAACTGTCAAAGACGCAAAAGAATCGCCAAGTGAAGACTGAATTACGACCATAAAAGCACAAATGCTGGCTATCCACATTCGTACCGGAGTCCGGCGCGCCAGATTTACCTGGGGTTCTGAAAACTGAAGTTTTTCATGAGGAGGAAAATAACTTTCAGGCACCGCTTCCCCCTTTGGTTATCACTGTGCTTAAAGGAAGACCTGAAGGGCAAACAACTTCACAACAGCCGCAGCCGTGGCACTCCTGAATACGGCTTTTACTGAGCGCCGCCTTCGCGGCAACCGGGTCAATGAGTATCTCTTTGTAAAACTCCTCAGGGTCAAGCCCCACTGGGCAAACGTTTCTGCACTCACCGCAGTTTATGCAGTTGGTTGTGATTTTTTGGCCCGGCTCGTTTAAAAGGGCAAACACCGCGGAAGTGGTTTTTGTCACAGGCTCATCCAGATTATAAATCCTGCGCCCAAGGAGCGGTGATCCGAAGGCCACTCTTTTTGGGAGACCTGAAAAACCGCCGCATTGATCAAAAAGGTCACCGACCATTGTGCCTATACGCACTTTCATTACCTGTGGCTTTCTTACAGCGTTTCCACCGACAGCGACATAGCGCTCAAGTATAGGCTTTTTCTTTTTTACAGCATCAAAAACTGCCGCAAGCGTAGAAGGACCTAAGACAAACATGGATCCAAGCTCTATTGACTCTTTTTTTTCGTATGCTTTTAGCGCAATTTCAAGTTCCCGGTGATTACGCTGGGGATAACGGGAACCAACAAGCACAATGCTTGAAGGGATTCCCCATTTGCTCCCCGCTTCCATAAGTCCTTGCGCGATGGCGCTTTCACCGTGAGAAACAGCATAAATAATTCGGCTAACCCGGCAGGTGCGGGAAGTGATAACAGCTCCCTCGGCGATGGCGGCAACACGTTCCTTACAAAGGGCATAATCGGCGGCTAGCCAGGGCTGGTCAAACACACAGCGGACAACCAGTGTTACCGGTTGCGGCTTTGAGCGAAAGGAGGAAATGATATCAGAAACGGGTTTGCCGCTCCCATCCATTTCGACCACGCCAAAATCCGCAATAGCGCGCTGAATGTCGTAGGGGAGCATCCCATCCCACGGGAAAACTTCCTCCCGTTTCCCGAGCTTTTCAAAACTGCCTTCCATCCGTATAACAAAAGCATCGTTAAGTTTCCCGCCTGAATCCTTGTAAGATACCATGCGCACGAGCCTTCCGGGAACTGTCGCGTGTATATTCGCCGAACCTGCGCCCTTACCCCTTGCTAAAAGGGAACCTTCCTTCACAAGTTCGCCAACCGGGACAACTGGTGAAGCCCGTTCCCCCGTGTGCTGTTTGAGAGGAATTATCGACCATGGGGACAGAAACGAAGTGACGCAGGAATTTTCATTCGGGGCTGAATTGTCTGAAAAGGAAATTCCTCCGCGCGGGAAAGTATATACCTTTTGTCCATTTTTACTTGTATTCAAGAAAAAAGCCTCCGTTTACACTGTAAAAGCCAAGTAAAACTAATTTTCAAAAGCAAATCCTTTAAGCATATGGATACATTTACACAGACTGAAAGTCCGGAAACGCACCGCCCAGTAATAGTAGCGAAAAAAAGGCATTTGGATAAGAGGGGTTCTCCAGTATTCAGGAGAAACGGAAATTTAAGCGAAATTCTATAGCAAAGCGAAAGCCGCAGCGATGAAAATGCCTAAAAGCCCGCCCACGATCACCTCAAGGGGGGCGTGTCCTTTAATCTCTTTAACAGGATGAAATTCGATCCCGGTTTTTTCCGCCGTTTGCATTCCCAAAATGTTAAGAGCGCGTGCCTGAAGCCCCGCGGCACGGCGCACCCCCACCGCGTCCCGCAAAACCACCATCGCAAAAAAAACAGACACAGCGAACAGGTTCGATCCGGCCCCTTCACTAAAACCAACCGCCGCCGCCAGTGACGTTACAACCGCCGCATGGCTTGACGGCATTCCGCCTGTACGCCAGAAAATTGTTTCAAGCACATCTAAAAAGCCTCTCTTTTTCTGCTGCAAAAGCGCCGCAATCCCCTTTACAAGCTGCGAAAAAAGCCAGCTTGTGAGGGCAGAAAGGATAACTGGGTTGACAAAAAACGCACGCAAAGACTCAAGCCATTTAAGGGTGTACATCCCCTTAACCATCCCCCAAATTATGAGCTTTGTCAAGATGAGCTCAATTTAACTGCACGTCAAACGCATGAACGAAATATTGTGATGTGATACAATCATTCCCAGGGAGAGGGAATGAACGACATACTACAATGGCTGGTAATGGCGGAAGATCCGAGGCAACAGGCTAAAGTAACGCACTTGATGAAGGACATAATCGCTATC
>JAIRQD010000113.1:0-4166 GCA_031256655.1 Treponema sp. | reverse complement strand
TCGCCTGACTGCTCAACCACGTACAAGCCCGCTTCCATCGTTGCCTTTTTCTCCGCTGCTCCGAATATTGCGCCTGCAATCGCGCCCTTTATCACACGCTTGTCGTTGAGACCTCGCCGTGCATCGCGCGGGATTTCCAGGCGTTTGATGTGGTGTCCCACGTCTTTAACTGTCGGTTTTGTTTTTACTTCCAGTGCCATTATTGTATTGCCGTTTTCCATCACCAAGTCGATTTCTGTTTTAGTGTTTCCCTGCTTGTCAAAAATCTTCATGCCACCGGGTGAGCAACTGCCAAAGTGATAACCCAACTCGTTGAAGCGTTTGTGGATGTTGGGAGCAACCAGATGCTCGGCAAGTTCACCGAAGCGCCGGTGCAAATCACCCATCTGCTTGCCGTTTCTGCGCACGACCTTGGCAGCCTCCTGAATCTGTTTTTCAGTTTCCTTCCTGTTTTCTGCGGCTTCCATGGAAAACTGCTTCATCTGTTCGGCAGTCTCCCGGGATAGCTCCTTCATCTGCCTGTCAGTCTCCTTCCGGTTTTCTGCGGCTTCCATCGAAAACTGCTTCATCTGCCTGTCGGTTTCTTTCATCCTTCTGTCGGTGTCTTTCTGGCTCTCGGCGACTTCGCGCAACTTTGCCGAGACTTCATCCATGAGCGCTTTGAGGTGGTCTTGTAGAGGAATGTTGTTCATGGTGTTTTCAGCCATTGTTTGCTCCTTGACTACAATATAAGTGATTTCAGCAAAGAAAGCAAACAGCGGGGGCAGGACAGCCCCGCAATTGACAGCGGCGACAGCGACTGGCTATAGTAAAGCGGTGAAAACCAACTATATGCCTCACATGAGAAAACCCATTTGCCTTCCGTCAGGCGCTGTATTGGATTTGTCATCTCCTGCCAAAATTATGGCAATTGTCAACTGCAATGACGATTCGTTTTATGCCCCGTCTCGTTCCCTCTCTGATAAAGCCGTCGCTATGGCGCTTGAGGCGGAAGAAGACGGGGCGGACATCATAGACTTTGGCGGGGAATCGACACGTCCCGGATCTTCTTACGTGAGTGAAGAAGAGGAAATACAGCGTGTGATTCCTGTAATCGCGGCTTTCAGAAAACGCTCTTCGTGTGTTATTTCGGTGGACACCCGAAAAGCCTCTGTCGCAAAGGCCGCTTTGGATAATGGCGCGGATATAATCAACGATATTTCGGCATTGGCTGATGACCCGCTTATGGGCGAACTTTGCGCGAAAAGCAAAGCGGCGCTTGTATTGATGCACAAAAAAGGCATTCCACTGACCATGCAGGAAGCCCCTTGGTATGATGATGTGGTTGAAGAGGTTGTAAGTTATCTTGGTGCGGCGGCAAAAAAGGCGGTTGACGCAGGTGTCAGCCGTGAAAAGATTATCTTTGACCCGGGCATAGGGTTTGGCAAGCGTTTGGAGGATAACCTTCAGATACTGCGCGACATAAAAAAAATAGCTTTGCATCCACGCCTTGCGGAAATCTGCGGGAACGATTATCCTGTTCTTGTGGGGCTTTCACGGAAAAGTTTTATACAGGCTATAACCGGAAGGGCTCCGGATGAAAGGCTTTGGGGAACACTTGCGGCAAATGCTCATGTGATTTTGGGCGGGGCGGCTATTGTGCGCGTACATGATGTAAAGGCTCATGTTGATTTGGTAAAAATGCTATCCGCTTTCAGTTTTCCTCCAGTGCCTAATGGCAACGCCTAAGATCACATAGGGATAACATGGAATGGTTTCAGCGGCTTTCCGCATTGTACAACTTTATCCGCCCCGTTTTGGATGTGGCAATCCTCTCGTTTTTATTGTACAAAGGTTATGAACTGCTTGTAAAAACTCAAGCCGTACAGCTCATCAAAGGTGCTGTCTTTTTGGTGTTAGTGTACGCGGCGGCTGTTTTTTTACAGCTTTCCACGCTGCAGTGGCTTTTGAACACTCTGGCGCCCGGGCTTTTTATCGCGGTTATCATCGTTTTCCAGCCTGAACTGCGAAAAATAATCATACGTCTTGGGCAGGGGGAACTTTTCAGACCTGACAGCAAACCGCGGCTTGGCTTACTGGAAGCCGTTGTAACGGCGGCGGAGATTTTATCACGGAAAAAAAACGGAATGCTGGTTGTGTTTCCGCGCCGCGTAAATCTGCGCCACATTGCCGATACCGGCACAAAACTTAATGCGGACATTTCATCAAGCCTCATCGTTACAATTTTTCAGCCTGGAACACCTCTGCATGATGGCGCTATGATTATTCAAAATAACCGCATCATTGCCTCTGCGTGTTTTCTTCCCCTTTCAGAACAGTCAGAAATAAAGCGCAGTTTCGGAACCCGACACCGCGCCGCACTTGGAATGTCAGAGCAGTCAGATGCGGTGGTTCTTATCGTGTCTGAGGAAAACGGGGCAATCAGCCTTGCCTACGACAACAATATGTATTATGACCTCTCCCCCATCGAAGTAACAAGAACACTGAAAGAGTTACTGGATAAGGGCGGGAGAAAAAGCGAACTTGATTTGCCGCTTTCAGAAATTGGCGCTGAACCGCTTCATGGAACGGGAGTCAATCTTGGTACCGCCGTAAGCGGCAGAAAGGAGTAAGGGTGGATATTCACAGGATTATACAAAGGGTAACCGGAAATTGGCCTGCAAAAGTCTTGTCGATAGGGCTTGCAATAATGCTGGTTGTTTTTCACCGCATTTCAAGCCTTGAAGAGCGCTTTTTCACTGTCCCGCTGACAATTGAACGGGACGGTGTGCTTGTGCCTGCAAGCCCGTATCCCCGAATGGTGCGGGTAAACCTTCGCGGAGAGCCTGCAAGCATTTTTTCCATACTGGAAAGCGACATCGAAGTGTATGTTGAAGTTGACCGCTTTCAGCAGCCGGGCATTTACACAGTCCCTGTCCAGTGGCGAATACGCGCCGCTTCAGGCGGAATGGAGCCGGTGCAGATAACCGTTGAGCCTATGGAAATTACATTGACCTTAGACCACCGTTTAAGCAGGGCAGTTCCCATAACTGCCGTTTTGCGCGGTCAAATCGAAGCGGGGCATATAATGACTTCATATTCCCTTGACCCGCCGCAGGTAATCATTGAAGGTCCTGCGCGACTTATATCCGAAGTCTCTGAAATCTTCACTGAAGTAATTGATCTTGACGGGCGGCGGGGGGACTTCTCGCTTGCCGCGGCCATCCTCCCCCCAGACCCGCTCACGTTTGTCCGCGGAAGCGGGGTGAGTGAGTTCCGCGGGAACATAACGCAAGTGATACCTGTGCGGAATATCGCCAATGTTCCCATCGCCATTACAGGTCTTTCAGATGAACTTTCAGGCGTTCTTGAAATCGCCTCCGCCACGCTGCGTCTTGAAGGGCAAAGCCAGGATACCCTTAACCTTTTTTCGCCAACGCCCGGGTTTCTTCGTGTTGACGGCTCAGGCATTGACCAGCCCGGAATGTACATTTTAAGGGTTTTGACGGCTCAAACTGAAAATATGCTTGTGCGCGTTGAACCGGAAGAAGTTATGATCTATGTCAGCCTGAATTATACCGAAAATTATTAAAGGGGAACTTTGATTGTGATTGCAGGCATTGGCATTGATGTGGTTCGTGTCGTGCGCTTTAAGCGCTGGAGAAAAACACCCGGACTTTTACAGCGTTACTTCCACAGCGATGAACTTGAGGCTGTCTTAAAAAACGGAAGCATCTCTGACCTTTCGCTTGCGGCAAGGTTTGCGGCAAAAGAGGCGTTTGGTAAAGCGCTGGGAACAGGGCTTTCAGGCATTACGCTTAAAGACATAATGGTAAAAAACCGGCACAACGGACAGCCTGAAATTCATGTTTTTGGCTCCGCATTAAAAGCCCTGAAAGAAAGCGGAGCGGAGAAGATTCACATTTCACTTACGCACGAAAAAGATAATGCTATAGCGATGGTGGTATTGGAAAAATGATGTACGAAGAACGTGAAGCAAAAGTATCGTATCAGTCCAAAGAGGAATATGTCTGCCCGATTTGTGAAACGAGCTTTCACCGCGAAGAGCTTCATTCAGGCAAAGGGCGGCTTATCGCCGGAAAGCTCACCGACGAACTGCACCGCTTGTATGAGCCGTCAATAAAATACGGCGAAGTGCATCCGCTTGTTTACTATGCGACAGTGTG
>JAIRQD010000112.1:0-10383 GCA_031256655.1 Treponema sp. | reverse complement strand
CACACCAGTAAGCCAGAGGGCACGGCCTATCACCCCCAACAGCGGCACAGACGCGGCTGTTACAATGCCTGTTATGTGTATGTCAAGAATAAACGCGCCCAACACCATCGTAAGCATTGAAAAAGTGGCGTACAGTGCGCACGGCACAAACAGGGTGTACTCTGTTTTAAACGACTGGAAATAGCGCGTCATCCTGATAACAGCCATGAACCACACAACGGCTGCTGCGATATGTGTGAGCACTCTCACCCAGGGAAAGCCAAAGGCCGCCGCCCACATATTTGAAAGCGTGGCAAACCCAAGGGCGGTTGCGATGACATTTACCGGCAACAGCTCACATCTTTGGAAAAAATTCTTTTTCTCCATGAAGCCTCCTATCATCTACTTTTTCAATTGTATCACGCTGTATTTTATGTGCAAGATTAAAAAATGACTTTTATTACCAAAGTAGGGTTTTTGTAAATAGAAAAGCCTGTTAAACGGCACTTTTTGCTATTAGTCTGCGGCTGAACCACGCTTTGCCTTTCAAGCGGAAGCGGAAAACCAGATTGCGGACAAGCCAGTCGCATATCATGGCAAGGTTAAGCCCCACAACACCAAACCCCAGCACTCCGGCAAACAGCCAGCTTAAGCCCACGCGGACACCCCACATACAGGCGAGAACAGATCCTGACACGAACGCGGCATCTCCGCCTGCACGTAAAGCGGCGGGAATGCTTAAGGAGCCAGCCAGAAGCAAGGGTCCTGACAGGAATATTAAAGTGAGGCTTATGGCCGCAAGCATATTGGATTCATGTGAAAGGCGGTAACTTGCGATCAGCGCCGCCGCCAAAGGGATGGTTACAGGCAGAAGATAGATAAGGAGCATTCTTATCACCCGCATAAAACGGTAGACGTAGCGCCGCGCGAGATCATAGCGCCCGCAGCCTATGCACATACCGACAATCGTGACAAGCGCTTCTCTTAAGGTAATCTGTGGCAGGTTGAATATATTAAAAACAGCGTTGATTACCCCGTGCGCCGCCATGTGTTCAACTCCGTGCGCGGCGACAAAACGCTGGGCGACAGCCTTTCCGCTGTTAAAGAAAAACTGCTCAAGCGCAAGAGGCAGCGCTATTAGTACCATGCACTTTAATATAAAAGGATTGGGGCTTAAGTACGCGCGCAATTTAAGGTCAAGCTCTTTGCGATGGCGCATCATGATAAAAGCGGCAAAACACGCGCCCAAAAAGCGAGCGCTTACCATCGCAAGCGTTATGCCAAAAACGCCCATCCCCATCCCCAGCAGAAACACAGAGATAAGGGTGATCTCTGTCAGATTGACAAAAAGGGTGATCCTCCATGCAAGGGCGCTGCGTCCCCATCCGCGCATGGCACCGGCAAATGCCTGATAAAACGCGAAAAGCGGAAAGGATACGCTGAAGCCTATAAAATAAATAACAGCCTGCGAGATTATTTCTTCCCCCGCCCCGAACAGCAAATATCCGATGAGCGGATTTCTTACCAACAGCAGAATCGCTCCCAGGGCGGCGGTGAGTAAAACGGCGGTGCTGATTGTCTGGATCATGCATCTTCCGGCATCACTGACACGGTTTGCGCCGATGTTTTGAGCCACAAGCACAGTTCCGCCTGTGACCATCCCCAGGCACAGGCTTGTGAATACACGGTTTATCACCGTCATCATGTTTACTACCGACATTGAAGCTGCACCGTCAAAACTGAGCAGCCACAGCGAAAACAGCGCCAAAAAAGCGAGGAAAAACTGTTCCCAGAAAATCGGAAGCAATATCCTTTTCAGCAAAGGGAATGAGATCACATCGCTTGATAAATAGTTTTTTAGTCTTTCGATGGCGAGCAGTATTTTATATTTCAGAAGAATCACCTACAAACTAATACCACACCCGCCGCAAATTTGCAAGTTAAAGAAACTGATTGATTCTACTTTTCGCTAATTAATCAGTAATTCCTTAAGTAACTGTCTGAAAGAATACGCGCAAGATGGCGCTCAAACAAATCCCTGAACTGACTTGTAGAGTGAATAATTTGATCATCACGGGTGTTCGAATACTGCACGTTTTGAAAACTGAACGTGTAAACATTCTCTCCCCTCACCACAATTACCGTTGCCATATCCCCACCTATAAGACTTGCCATCATTTCGAAGGAAGGAAGCCGCTGGCAATACATAATAAGAACATAATTGTCATCCGGAGCATACACAAACACAAAGATGTTATTGCCGACAGAATCTAAAAAATAAATCTCTTCTTCAGCGGCTTCCGAAGAAAACAATCCATGCTCTATTAAAAAATCATAAAGGTTTTCGCTCGTATCAGTACTAGCGCCGTGGTGTTCCACAGAATATCGCGCCCAGGCTTCTTTTGCTGCCACTATCGCTTCAAACATTTCCTCGTACGATTCGGCTTCAAGCATTGCTTGCGTCGGCCAGGGAAGCGACTGAAAATGCTCCAGTGAGATTCTGAATACCTCAAAAGAATAGAAAAAGTACGGAATTTGCATTTCAGGAACCTGGGATTCCGGTTCAACTTCGCTAACAGTAGCGCAGCCGCTCAAAATAAAAGTGCCAATCATTGCCGCAATGAGAAAATTTACTTTTTGTTTCATGGTGATGTCTCCCTGTGATGCTCGCTCAAAATTGATGCTTCGGAGTTTTTTATCTACATTAAGTTATAAGCTATCACTCACTCGCGGTCAATGCCAAACGCTCAATTTCCCATTTCCCGCTTGACTTCAGAAAACGCCTGCAAAGCGCACTTGAGGTCTTCCATACTGTGTGCGGCTGAAACCTGTGTGCGGATGCGGGCTTTTTCTTTAGGTACAACCGGAAAACTAAAAGCAATGACATAAACCCATTTCTCAAGCATGCGGCGGGCGAATTCCGTCGCGATGCGCGCGTCATAAAACATAACAGGGACTATAGGGTGTTCGCCTTCAAGCACATCAAAACCGAGTTTGGAAAGCTCACCGCGGAAAAAGGCGGTGTTTTGCTTTAGTTTGTCCCTTAGTTCACTACTTTCGCCGAGCATTTTAAGCGCATGGAGCGTTGCCGCGGCTATTGGAGGGGGCAGGCTGTTGGAAAACAGGTAGGGGCGGCTTCGCTGGCGCAGCAACGCGGCAATTTCTTTGCGGGCGCTGGTGTAACCTCCGGCAGCACCGCCCAGCGCCTTGCCGAAAGTCCCTGTGATAATGTCCACGCGCCCTGAAACCCCGCAATATTCATGCGTGCCGCGCCCTTTTTCACCCATAAAACCCACGGCGTGGCTGTCATCAACCATAACAAGTGAATCATATTTATCGGCAAGATCGCAGATAACCGGAAGATTGGCGATATAGCCGTCCATCGAAAAAACGCCATCGGTTACTATGAGTTTGATACGAGCGCCGGACGCTTCTTTAAGTTTTGACTCAAGGTCTGCCATATCGTTGTTCCGGTAACTGTAACGGGCGGCTTTGCAAAGGCGCACACCGTCAATAATACTGGCGTGGTTTAACTGATCGGAAAAAATAGCGTCGTCGCTTGTGAGCAGGGTTTCAAACAGACCGCCGTTTGCGTCAAAGCATGATGAATACAAAACCGTGTCATCCATGCCCAAAAAGCCGCTGAGTTCCCGTTCAAGGTCTTTGTGGATTTGCTGGGTTCCGCAGATAAAACGCACTGATGACATTCCAAAACCCCAACAATCCAACGCCTGCTTGCATGATTCAATAATGCCCGGATGCGATGACAGCCCCAGATAATTGTTGGCGCACATATTAATAACATCGCTTTTGACGCTGGTGTTGATGCGGCTACTTTGCGGCGCGGTGATAACGCGCTCTTCCTTGTACAATCCGGCAGCCTTAATTTCGCTCACGGTTTCCGCAAAAATTGATAAGACCTGTTTTATGACATTGCTCCTTTAGAAGTTGTTCCAGTCCAGTATGACTTTACCTGAGTTGCCTGAATTCATAACCTCAAAACCCTTTTCAAAGTCGCGGGCATCAAAACGGTGCGTTATAGCTGAGTCAATATTAAGCCCGCTCTGTAGCATTGCCGCCATTTTATACCAGGTTTCGTACATTTCGCGCCCGTAAATACCTTTCAGTTTAAGGCAGCCGAAGATAACCTTGTTCCAGTTTATGCGGGTATCTTCCGGCAAAAAGCCAAGCAGGGCGATACCGCCGCTGTTAAACATACGGTCAACCATGTCCCTAAATGCAACAGGGCTGCCTGACATTTCTAGTCCAACATCAAAACCCTCTTTCATGCCGAGGTCGCTCATTACATCGTCAAGGTTTTCTTCGGTAATGTTTACGGCGCGATCAACACCCATCTTTTTGGCGAGTTCAAGCCTGTAAGGGTTCATGTCAGTTATCACTACATATCGCGCGCCGACATGGCGGCAGACAGCGGCGGCCATTATACCAATCGGCCCGGCACCGGTAATCAGAACATCTTCGCCGGTCAGATCGAACGAAAGAGCCGTGTGTACGGCGTTGCCCAACGGATCAAAGCAGCTTGTAACATCATCGTTTATATCATCGCTTGCAAGCCAGACATTATCTGCGGGAATGCACAGATACTCCGCAAAAGCGCCGCTACGGTGAACACCAACGCCCACGGTGTGGGGGCAGTAATGCCGCCGCCCGGCCAGACAGTTTCGGCATACGCCGCACACAACGTGCCCTTCGCCGCTGACACGCTGACCAACCTTAAAACCGCGCACGTTAGAACCCAGCCCCTCAATCCTTCCGGCAAACTCATGCCCGACAACAAGCGGCGGTTTGATAACCTTTTGCGCCCACTCATCCCAATTAAAGATGTGTACATCTGTGCCGCAAATTGAGGTCTTGCTGATCTTTACAAGGATCTCATTTGATCCGGGTTCGGGTATAGGCACTTTTTGCATTACCAAACCCTTTTTCTCGGAGGCTTTGACAAGTGCGTTCATGGCGGCCATTTTTATATAACCCCGCCCTCACCAAGGTAGGCTTTACGGACATTATCGTCTTTTAATAAAACGTCACCCGAATTCTGCATGCTTATTACGCCAACTTCCAAAACGTACGCATAATCGGCGGCTTCAAGCGCGGCTTTGGCGTTTTGTTCCACCAGCAAAATCGTAGTTCCTTCGCTGTTTATTTTTCGCAAGATGTCAAAAATAGTCTTTGCGATTATAGGGGCAAGTCCCAGACTCGGTTCGTCCAGCATGAGCACTTTTGGTTTCGCCATAAGTCCCCGCGCGACAGCAAGCATCTGTTGTTCACCGCCGGATAAAGTTCCGCCAAGCTGTTTGTAACGTTCCTTCAAGCGGGGAAAAAGTTCAAAACAATGCTCGCGATCTTTTTCAACCTCGCGTTTATCGTTTCGCTGGTAAGAACCAAGCGTGAGGTTTTCCATAACAGTGAGGTTTGGAAAAATGCGCCTGCCTTCAGGAACCAGTACCAAGCCTTGAGCGACAACATTTTTGGGGTCGCTGCCTGTAATATCTTTGCCGTCCAATAAAACTTTTCCGGATGTAGGTTTCACAACCCCAATGATGGAATTAAGCGTGGTACTTTTGCCAGCGCCGTTGGCACCAATCAAGGTGATGATTTTTCCTTCCGGAACTTCAATATCAATGCCACGCAGGGCGTGGATGCCGCCATAAAAAACGGAGAGACCTTCAACTTTAAGCATCACCCAACCCCCAGATACGCATCAATAACTTTCTGATTACTTTGAATCTCCGCCGGTGTTCCCTCGGCAATGGTGACTCCGTAATCAAGCACATAGATACGTTCGCATATTCCCATTACCACGCGCATATGATGTTCTATCAATAACACGGCAATCTTGAATTTATCCTTCACCGCATGGATAAAATCCATAAGTTCGTGTGATTCCTGGGGATTCATTCCGGCGGCAGGCTCATCAAGCAAAAGCAGTTTAGGCCCTGTAGCCAGAGCGCGCACAATTTCAAGCCGCCGTTGTTTGCCGTATGGCAGGGATGTTGAAATGTCATTCGCGTTCTCAAGAAGACCGACTGTTTCAAGCATTTCCATCGCGAAATCACGGGAACGTTTTTCCTTCGCCCTGTATCCGGGAAGATGCAGAATGCCCTCAAACAAATTGGGTTTTTCCCTAAGCCAGCAGGCTGCCACAATATTTTCCACCACGGACATTTTTCCAAAAAGCCTGATGTTTTGAAACGTCCTTGCAATACCTGATGCAGTGATCAAATGAGGCTTTTTGCCGGTAATGGGATGCCCTTCAAAAAAAACACCTCCGCTTGTGGGTTTGTACATTCCGGTAATCGCGTTAAACGCCGTGGTTTTTCCCGCGCCGTTTGGTCCAATCAGACCGACAATTTCGTCTTTTCCGACCTTTATGTTAAAATCATCAACCGCAGTCAGACCGCCAAACTGCATGACCATGTGTTTAGTTTCAAGCATCACGCAGCCCCTTTTCTTTTGTTCACAAATTGTTTCACTTTGACAACAGCCCTTGCGGCGGCCTCCCATGAAAATTCTTTACCGCCCATCAAGCCCTGCTGACGGAAGAGAATACATACAAGCAACGCCAGGCTAAACACGACCATACGCAGACCCGGCGCTCCTGCGGTTTGTATAAAAATAAGGTTAAGCGGCGCGTCAAGGAAACGCAGCCATTCAAGGCCAATGATAACCATTAAAGCGCCGACGACAGATCCGGTTATACTGCCGGTTCCGCCAAGCACAACAATCAATATGACATTCCATGTCAAAACAAAACGGAAAAACATTGGGTCAATTGCCATTTGCAAATGACCAAGCAAAGCCCCGCCTATTCCAGCCCAAAAACTTGCGATAATAAAACTTGTGGCTTTTACTCTGGCGACGTTTATCCCCATTGCCTGCGCCGCGATTTCGTTATCCCGTATCGCGCGGCAGGATCTGCCGAAAGATGAATTTACAAGCGCAACCATAAAAGCTATCGCTATTATAGCGACCGTCCACACCGCGTACGTGGTGGAGTACATGGGGATGCCTCTAAGCCCAAGCGGGCCGTTGGTGACTGACTGAAGGTTTGTTAAAACAATACGTATAATTTCTGAAAAACCCAATGTGGTGATTGCCAGGTAATCGTCCCGCAAACGTAAAGCCGGCCATCCGATTAGAAAGCCGAAAAAGGCTGCCACCAAGCCCGCAATCAACAAGGCCGGAATAAAAGGAAGTTGGACATTTGCCAAAGCCGGAACAATAGGCTGCAGGAAAAAAATCGCCTCTTTTTGGGCAGGAGGAATGGTCAAAAGGGCGCTTGTATAAGCCCCTATTGCCATGAACCCGGCGTGTCCCAGCGAAAAAAGCCCTGTAAAGCCGTTTACCAGATTAAGCGATAAGGCAAGGATTATATAAATCGCGCTTAAGTTAAAGATTCTCAAGTGAAAAGGCGGCAAAAAATTATGCGCAATAAATATCAATGCAAACCCTATAGCAATAGCGAACAGTGTAAAAGTATTCTTTTGCTTTGCAGTTAAAATCGAAGTCATACACCTACACCTTCTCGATTTGGGATTTACCCAAAATACCTGATGGCTTTACCATGAGGACAATGATAAGCAGAACAAAGGCAAACGCGTCACGGTAGCCTGAAAGCGCGGGCATAAAAGCAACGAGCATGATTTCAAGCATGCCCAAAAGCATGCCGCCAAGCACGGCACCATCTATTCTTCCGATGCCCCCGATAACAGCCGCTATAAAGCATTTTAGACCGGGAACCAAACCCATGGTTGGGTGGAGGTTTGGGTATCGCAAACCCCACATTATGCCGCCGACCGCGGCAAGAAGTGAGCCTGTGGCAAACGTGAACATGACAACCCTGTTGACGTCAATGCCCATAAGCCTTGCCGCAGGAATATCGGTGGAACAGGCGCGCATTGCCATACCGGTTTTCGTCCGGCGCACAACAGTCTGCAAAACGACCAGTGATATCAGCGTTATAATTGGAATATAAATACTGACGCTCATGAACCTGGCACCGCCGAGGATGACCACCTGATCGAAAACCGGAGGAACCGGAAAAGGCACCGGTCTTCCGCCGAAAATGAGAATACCAAGGTTCTGCAAAAGAAATGACACGCCAATGGCGCTAATTAAAATTGAAACCCGCGGGGAATTGCGCAGCGGACGGTATGCCGCCCGCTCAACCACAATGCCGACGATCCCGGTAAGCAGGAAGGCCAAAACAAACGCGATCCCCCAGGGTAACAAGAAAAGGGTAACAGCGTAGAAAGCAATGTACGCCCCTAACATAAAAATTTCACCGTGGGCGAAATTGATTAGTCTGAGAATACCATAAACCATGGTATACCCAATAGCAATCAGGGCGTAAAGACTCCCAAGTGCTAAAGCATTAACTAAATGCTGTGGAAAAAGTTCTAATGTCACGCTGTTTCCCTCTCTTTAGACATCACGGATCAACAAAGGCTCTGAATACGAATTGCCCATCTACTACTTCTTTAATGAAAGCTCCCTTTACTGCATCGAAAGGACCAGCCGGATCAAAAACTGTTCTTCCGGTGGCACCTGTAAAATCGGTGAGTACAAGGGCATCACGAATTGCTGCCCGGTTACGGGTTCCGGCTCTTTCAATTGCCTCAAGCGCGATGAAATACGCGTCAAAACCCAGAGCGGTCACGGTTGCGGGGTCCCTGTTGTAGCGTGCGCGGTAGGTTTCAACGAATTCCACAGCGACAGGATTGTCGGCGAATTCAGCCGCAAACTTGGTTGAGAACCATGCTCCTTCAACGCGGTCGCCTCCTACCATGACAAACTCAGGTGTTTCCCATGTGTCTCCACCAAGGAAGGGCTGGGTAACGCCAAGGTCTCTTGCCTGTCTGATGACGAGAGCGGATTCGGTGAAGTTTCCGGGGGCAAATACAACGTCCGGGTTAAGGGCGAGGATTTGTGTTACCTGTGCGGTAAAGTCAGTATCTCCGGTGCTGTAGTTAAGCGTTGCGAGAATTGAGCCGTGGTTCCCGGTGAGTTCGCGGAAATTAGTTGCGAAGAAGTGGTTCAGCCCCACAGAATAATCGTTGGTGATTTCCTGTACGAGAACGGCTGTTCTAGCGCCAAAGTGGTTAAAGGCAAAGTTAGCCATTACCTGTCCCTGGAAAGGATCGATAAAGCAAACTCTGAAATACCACGGATTTCCGAGGGTTACCAAAGGATTGGTGGCGGAAGGCGCGATAGCCGCGACCCTGTTTCTCAAAACTTCTCCGCCGGGAATGGCCATTGAAGAGCCCCACGTTCCGATGATTACATCGACATTGTAATGGCTGATAAGCCGCTCTACGACCAGCGGCGCTTCAACTCTGTCAGACCTGTTGTCTACGATGAACAGCTGTACTTCATAACGTACGCCATCGATATAAACATAGGGTTGCATTTCGTGAGCAAATTGAATTCCTGCAAGCTCCATCGTACCACCCGCCGCATTTGCGCCAGTAAGAGGTTGAAATACCCCTATTCTGACTACCCCTTCTTCTTCCGCCCGTTGGCAGCTTCCAAACGCAAAAGTAAGCGTTACGGCAAGCAGCACTAAACAGGCGCCCTTTAATGTCTTTCTCATTTCTTTCTCCTCTTGAAAAAAATATAAACTAGACGCAGGGGCTATTGTCTTATATATGAGGAATATTTGCAAGGCTCCAATATAGACATTAAACAATAGACATTTACAAAAAAACCATATATGATGGCAATTCATGTTTCCCTGGCAAGCCTTTTTGACATACATTATTATTGTAGCCATCACTCCCGGACCGAATAATATTATGTCCATGAACAACGCCGCCCAAAAAGGATTCATGAAGTCATTGCCTTTTAACTTCGGTATTTTTACTGGCTTCATTTTGGTGCTTATTCTTTGCACGGTTTTTTCAAGCCTTCTTTTTGCTCTCATACCCCGGATTCAGCTTCCCATGCAGATACTGGGGGCGGCATATATGCTTTACCTGGCGGTAAAACCCTTCCTGCCATCAAAAAGCAGGGAGGTAAAAAAATCAGGCGGAAGTTTTGTGATTGGGATGATGCTGCAGTTTATAAATCCCAAGTTTTATATCTATGCGATTACCGCCATTTCATCGTTTGTTCTTCCCTGGTTTACAGAGATACCGATACTGGCATTTTTTATCTTTC
Organism: Treponema sp.; assembly: GCA_031256655.1. Classification (GTDB taxonomy): domain Bacteria; phylum Spirochaetota; class Spirochaetia; order Treponematales; family Breznakiellaceae; genus WRKT01. The sequence goes on along the minus strand of JAIRQD010000112.1, from coordinate 225 downwards.
TTCTTGCCTTTGTTGGTTTTGCCTGTACGATATGCTGGTCTTTCTTTGGTTCTCTTTTCACTAAAATTTTCAACAAGCACGGGCGGATTATCAATGTAGTGATGGCTTTGCTGCTGATTTACACAGCGGCTTCACTCTTTTTGTAAACGCGGCGGCTGGCAATTGCCAAGCCCGCAAACAGACCTAAGGAATCACCGATTAATTTTGATCTTTGTTCAGTGATTC
>JAIRQD010000107.1:0-3875 GCA_031256655.1 Treponema sp. | reverse complement strand
AAAGTGAATTGGCAAAAGTTCTTTTACTTTTTTCCCCGTCAGTTCATAAATTTCACGCCGCAGATCATTGTCCACTTTTTCAAGCGTGGACATTTTCACTTTAATTAAATAGCCGCGACCTAATTCGGAACCAAAACCCGGCGTGAAAGTTGCGCTTATATAAAAAAGCCCGTCTGCTGCCGGGTTGGACGTTTCCCCGCGCGGGGGCCGCACAGGATGCAGTGGATAGCTTTCACCGTAGAGGTCTTCAATGTAATTATCAACCTCGTCAAAAAGCCTTTTTAAACGGTCTTGAAACGCCGCCATCTTTGGATGCCACATAGGTTAATTATATTCGTGATCGCAGGTAATTGGCAAGCAGTTGCGGCTTTTACATAAAGCGCTTGCTTGCCGCCAATAACGAAGACAAAACCATCAAATTAACCGCAAACATTGATAATTCCGGAAAGAGATTTACAAACCCATCGTTTACCCAGGAAATAAGCGCAATGACAATGTACACAGTCCACGTAATTGCCACAACGAGAACAATCATGCTTAGGAAAGGAATTTTTACGGCCAACAAGCCGAACAGTATTGTAACAGCCGCAACTATTGCGATCACGCTGAAAGCAATTACCAAAATACCCAGTATGTCGCCTGAAAAGCCCATCCGCTGGAAGATATCGTGAAAAATCCCCCTGTTGAAGAAAGTTCCACCCTGAAGTCCTATGATTCCGTTGGCAAAAAGGTATAAGGAAACTGCAAGCTGCCAAAGAACACTACTAATCCCATATCTCATGGGTATCATTATGCAGTAATTACCGCTCTGTGTATAGACCCGCGTTGCCTCATGAAAAATCAAACAAAAGGGAAAAATCCAACACCCCTTGACAAGATAATTGACAAATTGTCTTGCACAGTCTAAAGTTGCAGTAATGAATGAACAAAACAATGCGCCGCTTAGTTCGGCCAACCCACGTAAGTTCCGATTATCCGCACTATGGGTGGCTTCAACTCTCGCCTTCTGCTTAATTTTTGCCATCACCATAGCGCCACGGGCCCATGCTCAGGGCAGAACAGAGACTCCCGCGTCTTCGGCTCAGTTCACCGCGATTTTCAGAACTGCGTTCGAAATTATTCAGCGATATTACATTGACGAGGTTGACGCTCAAGCGCTTTTTGAAGGCGCAATGCGCGGTCTTTTCAATTCACTAGATGACCCCAACACCGCCTTTTTAAGCGAAGCTGAGATGGACAGCCTGCGGGATACAACGCAGGGTGTTTTCGGCGGCGTTGGACTTTTCATATCACCGAAAACCGGCGACCCCCGCCCCGACGGACGGCCTAACTTTCTGGAAGTTGCCGCCCCAATTGAAGACACACCCGGCTGGAGGGCGGGCATCAACTCAGGCGACTTCATCGTCACCATAGACGGTTATCCAACGGATGTAATGTCAAGTGATGAAGCGGTCTCGCGCCTGCGCGGTCAACCAAACACCGATGTCGAGCTCCTTATCCGGCGCGGGGACAGAGTTGAGTTCCCCGTTACGCTGACAAGGGCGGTGATTCAGGTTCCCACTGTCAGGTACGCGATGATTGGCGATATTGGCTATTTGCGGCTCCTCAACTTCACCCCGCACACCGCCAACGTCGCTCGGGAAGCCATCCAGTATTTTCAGGAAAACAACTATCGCGGAATAATTCTTGACCTTAGAAACAACGCGGGCGGTCGCCTTGATGCGGCAGTGGCGGTGAGCAATCTTTTTGCCGAAGGGCAAGTGGTTGTTACCACCCGTTCCCGCATCGAGCGTGAAAACAGGGCATTTTACGCTCGCGGGCGCTCTATCGTCACACCTGATACGCCTGTGATTGTGCTTATTAACCGCGGTTCCGCTTCCGCGGCGGAAATTGTCGCCGGCGCGCTTAAAGACTGGGGCTTGGCGTACCTTGTTGGCGAGCGCACTTTTGGCAAAGGCTCCGTTCAGCAGGTGTATCCGTTGGGCAGAGTCGGCTTTAGGATGACGACCGCCCGTTACTTCACACCCAGCGACGCAAGCATTGACGCGATTGGGATTCCGCCGGACAGGGAAGTGAGTTTCCCCGATTATTTTGTCAATGTGGATGTTCAGGAGTTAAGCGCTCTGGTGAGCTCAGGGAGAATTTCTGACTTTACGCGAGATCATCCAAATGCAACACCCGCTGTTGTCAACGCCTTTGTCGCCTCATTAACAAGCGATTTTAATTTGGACGATGCGCTGATTCGCCGTCTTATCCGCAATGACCAAAACCGCCGTGCCGGAGGACTCGTGCTTGACCTTGAGTACGATGTTCAACTTCGAGAGGCGGTCAGGATTTTAAGCGAGGAAAATTTCCACGCGCTTATGGAGAATACGCGAACGCTCAGGAATCTGCAGGAAGAAGCCGCAATGGAGATGGAGGAAGACGCATACTTGCCTTCTTAATCGGCCATGAAGCGTTTTGTCCTTTCTTCGCCGCCAAACCCGGAAGGAGTGGTTCGTCTTTACGATAAAGACTACCATTACCTTGTGCGGGTTAGGCGGCTTAAGCCCGGCTCACGTTTTAACGCGCTCCTTCCCGATGGGACTGAGGTGCTTGTTTCGGTTTCGTCCTTGGCGGATAATATCCTCATCGGGCAATGCAGTCTGCCGCCGAAACATCTGTGTGTTCAGACTGAAAAAACTCACCCACAAACGTCTCCCTCATGGGAAAGCCGTCCGTGGGCAAAAACGGATATTCCGCCCATCGTCCTTCTTCAAGGTTTACCCAAGGGCGCAAAAATGGATACCATTGTAAGGCAGGCGGCAGAAGGTGGAGTTTTTTCCGTTATGCCGTTTCAGTCTGAATACTCTACAGCCCGCCCCAACGCGGAAAAACTAAAACGCTGGGAGCGCATAGTTAAAGAGGCGCGTCAGCAAAGCGGATCTGCTGTGCAGACATCAGTATTGCCGCCGGCTGGTTTTGACCAAATGCTTGAGTATTGGGAAGCGCAGAAAAAAAGCTTCAGGCGGCCTTTGGGTTTAGTGCTTCATCAAGAACCGCTTGAAAAGGGAAGCTTTCACGATTATATTCGATGTAATCCTGACATCGTAGCTTTGGCGGTTGGTCCTGAGGGAGGATTTTCCCACCGTGAAGTGTCAAAGTTTACGGCGGCGGGATTTAAGCCCTTGCTTATGGGTAATACAATTTTGCGAGTTGACACGGCTGCTCTTTATGGAACTGCGGCTTTAAGAATCATATTGTTGGAGAGTGAATCGTGGATGTCAGGCGAATAACATTTCTTAAAGTTCCTATCGACATTGTAAAGCCGGAAGATCTACCCGATGTAATATATCAGCTTTTAGCTTACGCAAAAAGCCCTGCAGACTTTCGCCCTGCAAAGGGACAAAACATTGTTCTTTTATCGCTTTCGGATTTATTACGCGCAAGACGCAAAGGTGCTTATCGTGATTACGTGTATAACGCGGCACTTGTAATCCCAATTTCCAAAAGCATTGTGTCAGGTGTAAAGTTCTTAACAGGCCAGAAAGTTTACCGTTATATGCCGTTTCACTTTGTTGTAAGCTTGCTTTCAATCTTGGAAAAGCGCGAGCATTCCCTTTACCTTTTGGGCGGCAAAAGCCAAATCCTAAAAAGAGCGGGAAAAAACATCCATACAACATTTCCCCGCTTAAAAGTCGTTGGGCGGCACGAAGGCTCAATGCGAAAAAGCGAAGAGGCGGCAGTCATTGAAGCCATACGCAAAGCGTCCCCGGATTTGCTTTTAACGGGCAAAGGTGTCCGCAGAAGAGAGCTCTGGATTGCCCGAAACTGCACAAGCATTAACTCTGGGTTCCGTTTGTGGTGCAGCGACCTTTTTGATGTGTTTGCCGACA
>JAIRQD010000083.1:0-5605 GCA_031256655.1 Treponema sp. | reverse complement strand
CCGGATTCGTCATCGTTGATAAAAATACTTGCGGTTATATGCATTGCGTTCACGAGGCACAGCCCTTCCTGTATGCCTGACTCGTGCAGCAGGGATTGCACCTCACCTGTGATGTTAATAAACTCCCGAATCTTTTTTGTATTAAACCACAATTCCTTTGTAGCAGATTTCATGAAACCTCCTTATCAATAGTTTCGGCTAGTTAAACAGTTTCCTGCATTCCAAGTAGAAACGCTTTTCAAAAAGAAAAGCGGCTAGTTAAACAGTTTCCTGCATTCCAAGTAGAAGCGCTTTTCTTCAGCCTCCCCCATGGAAAAACTTTTACGTGGAAGGGGGCCGTTTTCAGCCACCGTTTTGAAAAAGCCGTCTTTTCTCACAGGCGGCAGTATCAGCCCAACCGCCTGACGCTGAGAATCTCCTGCAAGGCGCATAACTTCTTCTTCGCCGTGTATGTAGTCCATGACCAGTTTCCGTTCCTCCGCAAAGCTGTCCAAAAGCGGCTGAATGCTTGCCGTTGCGATGTCAGGCGAGCGGCTTTCGATTCTGATGATGCGGCCTGAATGCTCGCTTTGGCAGGTGATGTGTGATAATGATGAAAGTAATTTCAAAATGTCATCAGGCTCCGCGCCGAAAATTACACGATGTATTGGTTCAAACACGATGCCGGAGTCATAAATATTCTCAATTTCCACTAAAGCCCAGCGGGCAGGATGGTTTTCAATCCCTGTTACTCCGGCGTTTTGCTTTTTGTGCTCTTCCCACACAGCTTTTGCGGCGGCCAAAGAGTGGTTTCCGTCTCCCACCGCAAAAAGAAACGGCATTTCACCCGGCAAAGCGCTGCTGTAACGCTCCTCCGCCGTTTTTGCAAGGCGCTCAAGCCCGTCTGCCAAAAGCGCCCACGTTTCATCAGTATCAAGTGCCCAACCGGAAACCGCACCGGAATTAAGCATGAGATGAGTTTCGTACAGCGGCGGGCGGCGGCGGGCTATTTCCCCCAGCGAAGGGATTAGTGAGTTTTCCTCATCGTCGATGAGCAGGAGAATATGCGGCAGTTCAAGCGGAGCGCCACGGCGAATCTTAATACGGGGAGGCAGACGGTCAGTCACCGTTCCCTCTGTGGCGCGAATGAGCGGGCGGGAGGAAGGCGTCCAGTCGTACTTGTCAAGGTCAATGGCAAATACAATGCCTGAACGTTTTGAGTTTCGCGCCGTACTCCGTTCCAGATACACGCATCCGTGTAAAGGCGGGGCAAAAACGCCGCCTTCAAGATACTGACTCATGGTTTTTCTTATTTCATCAGTTCTTTTTTCCCGCTCACTTTCCCCGCCTTCTTCAAGGTAAACTTCAGGAATTATCAAGTTAAGGCAGGAAGGGCAGCCTGAACTTAAAGACTTCACCTTTTCCCAGTAGTTTTTGTCCTGGGTAAACTGATCGCAGGCGATAACTGCCCATTTGGAAAGGTCTATACCGCTTTGGGGCAAAAGGATTTCCGGCAGGCGCACGCCCAATGCTGCAAGCCGGCTAAATATATCGTTCATGAGGACAGTATGCCTGACTGTGGTCTTTCAATCAACCAATGCGGCAATGCGGCGGTTGCACCATTAAAGCTTCCCCCGTTGCCTTGCCAAGGGCGGAGCACAGCACTATACTTAACTAATGATACAGTTTCAAAACATTGAAAAGAAGTATGGGCAGACAACAATTATTTCAGGCATCACTTTTAAGGTTGAAAAGGGAGAGCTGGTCGTTCTTATCGGGCCGTCAGGCTGCGGTAAAACAACGCTCTTAAAAATCATCAACCGCCTGATAAAGCCCACATCGGGGGATGTCCTGCTTAATGGCAAAAGCATTTTTGACGAAGATGAAATTGAACTCAGGCGCAATATCGGTTATGTAATTCAGCAAACAGGGCTTTTCCCCCACATGACCATACGGCAGAACATCGAAATCATTCCGCGGCTTCAGCGCAGGGACAAAAAGCAAATTGCTGAAAAAAGCCTGCAGCTAATGGATATGATAGGTCTTGACCCGGCAATCTACCTTGACCGCTACCCTTCCCAGCTTTCAGGCGGGCAGCAGCAGCGCATAGGCGTTGCGCGCGCGTTTGCCTGCGACCCGGAAGTAATCTTGATGGATGAGCCGTTTTCCGCCCTTGACCCGCCCACGCGCATACAGTTGCAGGACGAACTTGCGCAGCTTCAGGCAAGTGTGCGGAAAACCATCGTGTTTGTCACCCACGACATGGATGAGGCGGTCAAGATAGCCGACCGCATCTGCATACTCCACGAGGGCAGCATCGCGCAGTACGGCATGGTGGAAGACATCATGAAGAACCCTGTCAACGATTTCGTTGCGGCGTTCATCGGCAGGAACAGGATTTGGTCGTCCCCTGAATACATAAAGGCGACAGACATCATGATAAACCACCCTGTCTGCGCCGCGCCTGAAACCTCCGTTCTTCGCTGTATGCACAAAATGAGCCAGTTCAAGGTGGACAGCCTTCTTATCACCGACAGGCACAGGCATCTTATGGGCATAGCGTACGCCAAAGATTTGCGCGACCTTGAAGACAAAAACGCCCCTGTTTCGCTTTCCATGCTCACCGAGTATGAGTTTGTAAGCCCGGAGACCAACATCGTGGAGATTTTACAGTCGGTGAACCGCAGTGACCGCTCCTCGTTCCCGGTGATTGATACGGAGAAGAAACTGCACGGGCTTGTCACCAAAGCGAGTCTGTTGACCGCCGTCAGCCAGCAGTACATCAACGATGGGGAGGGCGCACAGTCATGACGCTTTTTCAGTTTATAAGCCAGAACTTTTCTACCATCATGTTCCGCCTGACAGAGCACATACAGCTCACAGGCACCGCTATCATCATCGCCATTCTCATCGGCGTTCCGATGGGCATCATCATAAGTTACGTCAAGCCGCTTAATAAGCCGACGCTTGCCGTGGTCAACCTTGTGCAGGCAATACCCAGCCTTGCGATGCTTGGCTTTCTCATCCCATTTTTGGGCATTGGCGCGCGTCCGGCAATTTTTATGGTTATCGTCTACTCGCTTTTGCCCATCGTCAAAAACACCTTCGCGGGGCTTTCCAACCAGAATGCTGAAATGCTTGAAGCCGCCAAAGGCATAGGCATGACGCAGCTGCAGATTCTCTTTAAAATCAAACTGCCGCTTGCCCTGCCCATCATCATGGCGGGTGTGCGCATATCGGCGGTTACATCTGTCGGCATCGTAACCATCGCGGCGTTTATTGGAGCGGGCGGGCTTGGTTTTATCATCCATTCAGGAATGCAGATGGCAAACACAAATATGGTACTTGCGGGGGCAATTCCCGCGTGTATCCTCGCCCTGACAGTGGATTTTCTCATGTCTATAGTAGAAAAACTCGTCACACCAAAGAGCTTTAGGAAAAACAAAAACTCATAAAACCCTCTTAGCAAATCAGGCTTTCCCAAAACTCGTTTTGAGTTTTGGGAAAGCTTTAGGCAAAAACTTCAAAACAGGAGAATTACATGAAACAAAAAATTAAACGGATTTTAGTGCTTTTTTTGTCCTCACTCGTTCTATTTGCCGCGGTTTCCGCCTTTTCAGGCTGTGCGCGGCGCGCTGATGTCGTAATCGCGGCGAAGAACTACACAGAGCAGTTCATCCTCGGATACGTATTGCAGATTCTCATCGAAGAGAACACCGAGCTTTCCACCCAGCTTGTCAGCAACCTGCCGTCATGGATACTGTTCCAGTCCTTCCTGTCGGGGGAAAGTGACGTGTCCATCGAATACACAGGCACGATCACGCAAATCTATTTTGCCGACACCACGCCGCGCCCGCCAGAGGAAGTGTTTTCACTTGCCAGAAGCCTGCTCGCCGAACACCACGACATAATCCTCATGGACAGAATCGGCTTTAACAATACCTACACCCTCTCGGTGCGCCGCGACACCGCCGAGCAGTTTAACCTGCGCACCATCTCTGACCTTGCCGCTGTCTCAAGGCAGCTAACGCTTGGGGCAACGATGGAGTTCCTGAACCGTGAAGACGGCTTACTGGGCATGAGGGAAGTGTACAATCTGTACTTCGGGACGGAAATAGTTGTTGACGGCGTTCTGCGCTACCAGGCGCTCATGAACGATGAAGTTCAGGTGATTGACGCTTTTTCCACTGAAGGAATGCTGCGCGCGCATGATCTGGTTGTGCTTGAAGATGACCGTGAGTTTTTCCCCGCGTACCACGCCGCGGTGATGATCCGCGGTGAAACGCTCAGGCGCTTCCCGCAGTTGGAGGCTGTGCTTAACAGCCTTGTAGGTACATTGGACGAATACCGCATGAGCGAACTTAACTACCGCGTGGAGGCCTTGCATGAAAACCCGCAAAATGTTGCGCGCAGCTTTCTTGCAGAATTAGGGTTGATCCCGTAAAACTACCGTGGTACAATTACCGCCACTAACAATACCATACGAGGAGGATATGGAAAATGAAGAGAAAAGGTATCATTGCGGCTATATTGGCCGTGCTTGTTATCGCGCTTGTGATGTCAGGATGCAGGCGCCGGGACGAAAACGTCATCGTAATTGGAGCGGCTGACTACACTGAACAGTTTATCCTTGGTTATGTCTTGCAGATTCTCATTGACGAGAACACGGACTTTAATACAAGGCTTGTAAGCAACCTTTCGACCACTGTTCTTTATACAGCCTTCATCACAGGTAACGTTGATTTGTATATTGAATATACCGGCAACGTTTACGGCGGCTTTTGGGGCTTCACCGAGATTCTTACCCCGGATGAAGTGTTCGATATTGTGCGGGACGGAATGAGGGAAAGGTACAACGCTCGCGTACTTGACCGAATCGGTTTTAACAACACCTATGCTATAGCGGTCAGACCTGACACAGCGGCGCAGTTTAACTTAAGAACCATCACCGACCTTACCCAAGTTTCTGACGGGCTTATTCTTGGGGCGACCATTGAGTTTATCAACCGGGAAGACGGGCTTCCGAACATGGAAAGGGTGTACGAAATCAGCTTTGCGAACGTAATCCCCCTTATGGGCGTTTTGCGTTACACCGCGCTTATGAACGACGAAGTGCAGGTGATAAGCGCGTTTTCCACTGACGGAATGATCATGGCTCACGATCTTGTTGTTCTTGAAGATGACCGCCAGTTGTTCCCGCCCTACCATGCCGCAGTCGTGATCCGCGAAGAAATCATCGAACGCTTCCCCGGGCTGGTGGAAGTTTTAAGCCGCTTGATTGACGTGCTTGACGATGACAGCATGCGCGCACTCAACTACCGCGTTGATGTCTTGCATCAAAGCCCGGCAGTTGTGGCACGGAGCTTTCTTGCTGAAGCGGGGCTGATCCCGTAAAGAGAAAAAGTGAGCAGTGATACGTGTTTCACTGTTCACTTTTCATTACCATACAAGGAGGTTATGGAAAATGAAAAGAAAAGGTATTATTGCGGCGATATTGGCCGTGCTTGTTATCGCGTTTGTAATGTCAGGGTGCAGGCGCCGGGACGAAAACGTCATCGTAATTGGGGCGGCTGATTACACTGAACAGTTTATCCTTGGTTATGTCTTGCAGATTCTCATTGACGAG
>JAIRQD010000212.1:0-23378 GCA_031256655.1 Treponema sp. | reverse complement strand
AAACCACATAAAGCACGTTTTAAAAGTAGGAGGAAAGAGTGAGAAATACCATGAACAGCGTCACGCGCTTTCACAAGTTGGCGAGACAAGACAAAAGCAGGCAGATTACGGTTGTTATCATCATGGCAGTCTTGAATCTACTCATTTTCGTTGTTGGCGTTACAATGCAAAACACGGCATTCGCCATGAACGTTTTTGTGCCCGTCCTGATAGTTACAAATGTATGTCTCTCACTTCTTATCGCACGCCTGACAACAGAATATGGAAAAAAGAGTTTCAACGAAGGACTGCGCCTTGTCATAGACAGCATACCGATGGTTTCCAGCTTGATTGACAAAAACGGCGACTTACTGTACTGCAACGATGAGGCCCACAAGCTGTTTAGTCTACAGGACAAGCAGGAGTATATGGACAATTGGTATAATATAATGCCTGAGTTACAGCCGGATGGCACACCATCTCAGGAAAGGCTGGATAATGTTATCAAGTCGGCTTTCAGGAACGGTAAGGAGCGCATTGAGCTTATGCAGAAAAAGCTCAACGGTGAACCAGTGCCATGCGAGTTTATTCTTGTCCGCGCGAGTTTGTATGGCAATGATTACCTGTTTGAATTTACGCGCGACCTGCGCGAAGATCACGAGATGAGGAAGCGAGAGGCGGGCGTCAAGGAAAGGATGAAGGCAATCTTGGACTCCGCACCAATGGTCTGCGCTCTTTTTGATGAGACTGATGCCATTTTGGATGTGAACAGGGAAGTCAAAAATCTGTTCGGCATAACGGATGAAAAAACATACATAGACAATTTTAACGACTTTTTACCGCCCCTCCAGCCGGACGGAACCAACTCAATCCAAAAGTCATCCGATATGTTGAAATTGGCGATGAGGGATGGCAGCGCCCGCTACGAATGGCTGTACCAACGCCAGGACGGAACACCAATTCCCACTGAAGAAATTGGACAGCGAATAACCGTTGACGGTAAAAACCTTGTCATTTGCTACACCCGCGACCTGCGCGAATTCTACGCAAACAAAGAAAAAGACATTCGCGTCCAGCAGAACATCCAGACTATGATTGAACAGTTGAACGTAAACGTCACGGAACAGGCGGCAGCCGTCACGGAATCCGCGGCGGCAATCGAGGAAATGGTTGCCAGCATTAAGGCTGTTACCAACGCCCTGTCTATAAATGCCGACAAGGTGAAGGAACTGCAGGCTGCTTCAAGGGTGGGGCATGACGGCATTAATGATGTTGTTGCCGACATAAGGGGAATTGCCAAGGAATCTGAGTCACTTCTTGAAATCAACTCTGTTATGGAGAATATCGCCAGCCAGACAGATCTTCTTTCGATGAACGCGGCGATTGAAGCGGCGCACGCCGGTGAATCAGGGCGTGGCTTTGCGGTTGTCGCCGAGGAGATACGCAAACTAGCTGAGTCATCAAGCGAACAGTCAAAAACCATAGGTTTGGTACTCAAAACTATTAAAGATTCCATTGACAAGATAACAAGATCAACGGAAACGGTGCTCAACAGATTTCAAGAAATAGACAGCGGCATAAAAACCGTGGCGGAGCAGGAAGACGGTGTGTTAAACGCAATGGAAGAGCAGAAGCGGGGAAGCGGGCAGATTTTGCAAGCCATAGGCCGTGTGAGTGATATTACCCATAGTGTGAAGAATGATGCACAACAGATGATGGAAAGACAGCAAGTTGCGATGCGGGAGGCGAATGTCCACACGCCGTAATAAGTGTCATGAATGGCGGGGTATCAAACCCCTCAACACGAATAAATCAGTGCGCATCCTTGATATTTTCTTACAAAAATTGTAATAATGTCAAATAGGAGTGTAGGCTTCCCAAAATTACTTAGGGAAAGCAAATATAAGGGGGGTTCATGGGCCGTAAATTCACGCTTAACAGCTTGAAAAGCAAGATACTGGTTCCCACTGGTGGTTTGTTTGTTCTTCTTGTTGTTTTCATCGTTTTGTATGTTTTCGTATCCGAAGCAAGGTTTGTCAATCTTTTTGAGTACGAGCTAACGCGTGTCGTTGCCACCCAGCAGCGCACCGTTATTTTAATCGGTCTTGCGGGTCTTGTTGCAGTTACCGTGATAATGGGCCTGTATATCACAAAGCTATTGAAGCCGCTTACCCTGCTGACAAAGAACCTTCGCCATATATCATCCGGAGAGGTGGATTTTAACAAGAAACTTCCGGTGATTGGCAACGATGAAATAGCCCAGGTCTCCGCACACTTCAATAGCGCTATGGAGGAATCCAAGAAACTCATTGCTTCCATTGAAGACCATGCGAAGGAGTTGGGGAAAAAAGAAACTCTTGCCAATCAGAGGATGCGAAGTATGATAGACTTCTCTCCCATAGTCTGCGCTTTGTTCGATGCAAACGGGGATGCCGTAGACGTGAACAAAGAGGTGGAAAATATGTTTGGAATCCCCGACAAGCAGATGTACATTGAAGACTTCAACAATTTTTTACCAAAATTCCAGCCGTGCGGCTCGGACTCGATCAGCAAAAACAAAGAAGTTATTGATATGGCTGTGAGGGAAGGCCGTTCCCGTTATGAGTGGACATACCTGCACCACGACGGTTCGCCATTTATCGTTGAGGAGATCGCACATAGCATAGACCTTGATGGAGAGGCGTACATTATCATCTACATTCGTGATTTAACCGAACACTACAGGGAGAAAGAAAGGGAAAGAATCGTTCAAAGAAAGATGCAGGCAATGATGGAGCACTTTAACGAATATGTAACAGCACAGTCAGCTTCTGTTAGCACATCTTCCGCTGCCGTTGAGGAGATGATTGCCAATATCCGTTCTGTTACCAATTCCCTGTCCGGCAACGCGAAAAACGTAAAGGGATTGCAGGAATCTTCCGTTGCCGGGCAATCAAGCCTTAGCGATGTTGTCACCGCCATTCAGGGGATTGCCCGCGAGTCCGAATCACTGATGGAAATCAACTCGGTGATGGAAAATATCGCCAGCCAGACCAACCTTCTTTCGATGAACGCGGCAATTGAGGCGGCCCATGCCGGGGATGCCGGGCGCGGCTTTGCGGTTGTGGCGGGCGAAATACGCAAACTTGCGGAATCTTCAGGTACACAGTCCAAAACCATTGGCAATGCACTGAAGAGCATCAAAAACTCTATCGACAAAATAACCATGTCAACTGACGTTGTGTTGGGCAGATTCGATACGATAGAAAGAGGGGTAAAAACGGTAGCGGAACAGGAAGACAATGTCTTTCAGGCCATGGAAGAACAAGACAAGGGCAGCAAGCAGATTTTGCAAGCGGTCGGCAATGTGAACGATATTACCCATAAGGTAAGAGAATCCGCACGCCTCATGGTTGAAACCAGCAAAAATGCCATGCATAAAACCGACAAAACTGAGACCGATGCATTTACTGATAACATTACGGGAGTCCGCAACAGAGAATATTTTGTCGAGACTACCGAGCGGGAACTGCGCTATTGCGTTGACGAAGGCCGGGATTTCAACCTTGTCGCATTGGTTGTTGACAACATGGAACAGATCACCAATGCCCACGGCTATGAAATACGTGACGCGGTACTAAAGGTTTTTACCATGCGCGTGAGCCACTCATTGAAGCAAGGCACTTTGCTGGCCAGATACAGCGATGATATGTTTGTATTTACACTCCCCAATGTCAGGAGTGAAACCGCCGCGAAACTTGCCGAACAAGTCCAGAAGAACGTAAAAAGTAACCCCTTTTCGGTAAAAGGTGTAAACCTTAATATCAGCGTTTCCCTCGGTGTTGCTTCTATGACAAATGCCGGCAGAACGCTTGTGGACATCATTAGTAATGCGGAGAAAGCTCTCGCGGCTGCTCAGGCAAAGGGAACGAGCAAGGTTGCTTACACAGCGGCATAAAAACCGTGGCGGAGCAGGAGAGCGGTGTCTTACACCCTTAGGATGACAGCCTTTTTTTGTCCAGCGGGTAAAAGTTGATAAGAACAGCCGCAGCCAAAAGAACCCCAATCGGAATGGGGCCGACAATCAGCCTGATAGCGTAAAACACTTCCGGCGGCTGAACAACGGCAATCGCGCCAACTTCGGCGATGTAGCCGCCCCACTCCAAAACGTGACCTGTGACAAAAAGCGCAAGGGCAGTCCCCAGTTTTGAAACGAATGTCCACACGCCATAATAAGCGCCCTCTTTCCGTTCGCCGGTTTTTGCCGCCTCAAACTCTATTACGTCAGGAACCATTGCAAATGGCGCCACGTAACTAAAGCCTACACCAATGCCTGCGAAAACCATAATGCCGAAGAAAAACTCAATGGGCGTTTGGTGTCCCAGAAAATAAATCAGCGCACAGGCGCTTGAAATCACGATAAAACAAATCTGGTAGGTGCGGCGTTTACCGATCCGCCTGGAAACAAGCACCGAAATTGGAATAAACAGCATCGCCGTGACTAAAAGCAAAATCATGGCGATTGTCGTTATATCACCGCGGTGCAAAACGTTTTCGGTGTAAAAAACCAAAATTGCCGTAAGGAAAGTAATGCCTGTTATGTGCAAGGCATAAGTCATAAGCAAAATGACATACGGCTTGTTTTTGAATACCGTCAAAAACGTGGCGAAAAACTTTTCGGTGGGCAAATCCTCTTTACGGTATACTTTTTTTTCCTTCGTTCCAAAAAAGGTGATGAGCGTGACAACCATTATCACAAGGCCGAGAATCAGCCCCATTATCGAATGCCCCCGCTGGTCGATGAGCGGATCAACAGCGCCGGGGCTTGAAAAAAGCTGTACCAAAGGCTGAACCGCGCCGGCACCCGCGATGGTGCCGAACACCGCACAGCCGAAGCGGTAACCGTTCAGCGAAGATTGCTCGTGGTAGTCGCTTGTAAGTTCCGGAGTGAGCGAAGAATAAGGCACGTTGATGATGGTGGCGGCGGTGTTCAGCAAAATGAGCGCGAAGACCGCCCACGCAAAGTGCATCGTTGTGGGCAGGTAGATGGGAGCCGTGAAAAAGAAAAACATGGAAAACGCCATCGGACCGGCACCCAACAGCAGGTACACCCGACGCCTGCCCCAACGGGATAAGGTGCGGTCGGTGATATAGCCCATCAGCGGGTCGGTTACCGCATCCCAGACTTTGCCTATCATCACCGCTGTTCCCGCCCAAGCCGCAGCGATACCTACCGTGTCGGTAAGATACCGCAGCACCCAGAAGGACATGAGGGTAAAAAACATATTTCCACCCAGGTCAAAAATTCCGAACCCGAGCTTCTGTTTTGTTGTTAACCGTTTTTCCGACATGGGCAACTCCTGAAAGGATTTTACCCATGTTTGGCTTTTTCTACAATAGACCTGTTAGTTAAACAGCTATAGGCGCTTGCTCTTCCGCATGGTGGTGTTTTTTGCGCCTGAAAAGATGACATTCGCTGAATTTGTCATGAATATTTTTTGAGTAGGAGTTTCCGATTTGATCCGCAAGATCGGCGTTTTGCGCGATAACCGAGCTTATCTTTGCATGATACTGAGCAGCCGATCCGTAATGACCGATGTTTGCAAGGTAAATTTCATCATGCTCTTGCAGAAGTTTCTCCACAACCGTGTGCACATCAAAAGCCACTTCACAGGGTATGCTTTGAACAATATCCCGAACAGTTTTTCCCAGACTCATGTTGTTCTCCTCAAATTTTTTAAATGGGATGAGGCTTTTCCAAAACTTCAGTTTTTGGAAGAGCCTCGTATACTTTAATTTTTAGATATTTTCCTGGCGGTGTCAAGTTTGCTTTATTTTTCCGCCATGTACTTATCCAGCAAAGTGCAGCAGAAGCGGACATAACCACGGCAGTTTTCCTTCACGTTGTTTTCCTTGAAATACTTCTGCCCTTCCTCGCTGCACAGGTCGCATTTGATAAGCTCCCGGCATTTTATCGTGCCGTATTCCCGCTCAAATTCCTCCACGAACCGGCGCGTTATATCGTAAGACTCGTTGATCATCGACCGCCCGTCGGATTCGGTAAAACCGCTTGCAAGCCCCAGCACCATCACGGAGGCGCTTACAGCCCCGCATACGTCCTGGATGCGGCCTATGCCGCCGCCGAACCCGACCGCCACTTGCAGCGCCGTATCTTTATCAAGCGCAAAATCAGTCGCGTACGCAAGCAATGTCGATTGAGCGCAGTTGTACGTGTTAAAATATGTAACGGCGGTTTCAGGCTTTTCCATTTTACGCTCCTACAGTTCTAAGTCTCTGCTTTCGACCTTTCCCGCCGCATAAGCGGCAAAATCGGCTGTTTTCATCGCGGGCATTTGCCTGCCGTCCCGCAGGCGGATGGATACTGTTCCCTCGTTTGATTCCCGCTCGCCCACGACAAGCATATAGGGTATTTTGCGGTTTTGGCAGTCGCGGATTTTTGCGTTCATGCGGTTATCGTCAAGCTCCGCCGTAACCCGCAACGAATGCGCTTTCAGTTCTTCGGCGACTTTTTTTGCGTAATCGTTAAAAACTTCAGACACGGGGATCACGGCAACTTGTTCCGGCGCAATCCACACCGGGAACGCCCCGCCGAAGTGCTCGATAAGCACGCCGAAAAAGCGCTCCAAACTGCCCAAAAGGGCGCGGTGTATCATGTACGGGCGCTTTTTCTTTCCGTCCGCGTCAACGAAGGTCATGTCAAAACGCTCAGGCTCGTTGAAGTCAAATTGTATTGTCGTCATCTGCCATTCACGCCCAAGCGCGTCTTTGATTTTAAGGTCGATTTTGGGGCCGTAAAACGCCCCGCCGCCCTCGTCAATTTCGTATGCCAATTCTTCGGTATCAACCGCTTTGCGCAGGCTTTCCAGCGCCGCATCCCAGCGGCTTTGCTCGCCCACCGATTCGGCGGGCTTTGTGGCAAGATACGCCTTAATGTCCTTAAACCCAAAAACCTTCCATATCCACAGGCTAAAGCGCAAGACTTCAAGAATCTCACTTTCCATTTGTTCAGGCGTGCAGATGATGTGGGCATCGTCTTGAGTAAAGCCGCGCACCCGCAAAAGCCCGTGCAGAACGCCCGACCGCTCGTAACGGTACACCGTGCCGAGCTCCGCCCAGCGCAGGGGAAGATCGCGGTAAGAGCGTCCCGTATTGTTATAGATCATAATGTGGAAAGGGCAGTTCATTGGCTTTATGTAATAATCCTGCTTGTCGATTTCCATCGAACTGTACATTCCTTCTTTATAAAAGCCCAAATGACCCGATGTTTCCCACAGCCACGACTTGCCGATGTGCGGCGTGTACAGGATTTCGTAGCCGTTGCGGTAATGCGCCTGCCGCCAAAAATCCTCGATGGCGACTCTCATGCGGCCGCCTTTGGGGTGCCAGTAAATGAGTCCCGCGCCCGCTTCCTCGTGCGTGGAATACAGGTCAAGTTCCTTGCCAAGCCTGCGGTGATCCCGCTTTTCCACTTCCTCAAGAAAGGCAAGGTGCGCTTTGAGGTCTTTTGGGTTCTCCCACGCCGTGCCGTAGATGCGGGTAAGCATGGGGCGGTTTTCATCCCCCCGCCAGTACGCGCCCGCGATGCTCATGAGCTTAAACGCGCCGGAATGAAGTTCCCGTGTGTTCTGCACATGGGGACCGCGGCAAAGATCCGCCCACAAAAGCGTGCCGTCCGCGGAACGGTTCTCATACACGCTGATGCTGACTGGCACCCCGGTGTCATCCCCGCCGGACGGCTGGTTGGCAACAAGATCGGCGATAAGCTCCTGCTTAAAGGGCTCGTCTGAAAAACGCTTTGCCGCATCTTCACCAGCCATTTCCACCCGCACGAAATCCTGACGGCTTTCGATTATTTTTTTCATCTCCGCCTCGATTGCGGGAAGGTCTTCGGCGGAAAGTGGTGTTTTGCCTGTTTCAGTTTGCGGGAACTGGAAATCGTAGTAAAAGCCGTTTTCTATAGACGGACCTATCGCGACTTTCGTTCCCGGAAAAAGGTTGACAACTGCTTGCGCCATAACGTGGCTAGCGGAATGCCGTATCAGTTCAAGCCGGTTGATGCTTGCTTCTTGAGTAGTATTGGACACAGAATAAGAATGGCAAATTTATCAATGTTGGTCAATGCCCGGCAATGCCCCTCCGGCAATGGCTCTTTTGAAGACACATAGAGGAAAATATCTAAATTTTCTCTAAATTTTCTCTAATTATTAGAAAAAACAACATTTTATCTTAAATTAGGCGCATATTTGATAATAATTTTTCCTAAAATCCTTGACCCAGCGAAATAATTTACGTATATTTATAATAATACTGATGGCACGGTGTTGGTTGCTGTCGTTCGACGGTAGCCGATATGCTTTGCAACACGTAGTTATCTATCAACGTGCCTAAGTTGGCCCCCCGGGTTTCCTCACCTCCTTTTCCCGGGGGGCTTCTTTTTTTCCTTAATTTAGCATCTGTACGCCGTTTCAAAACGCCCCGTTTTGTGTTATAGTCTATATATGAAGCACGCTTTTTCGTACGTTTACTCAAACTTGCCTATCATCCTTTCCGCCATTTTTTTCGTGTTTGCGGGGGCTGTTTTTTCAGGCTGCTACACAATAAGGCAGGGAAGCGCCTTTTTGGGCTACTTAAACCGCGCCGTTCCGCTTGAGTCTCTTATCATCGCAGATGATGCAACCGAAGAAGACCACCTATTCGTTCAGCGTGTACAGGATATACGCGGCTTTGCATTCGATTATCTGGGGCTTGATGGGCGCAGGAATTACACTCGTTATGTCGCGCTTGACCGCGATTTTCTTGCGGCGGTGGTTTCTGCCAGCGCCTCGGATTCTTTCACCCGCCATTACTGGTGGTTTCCCGTTGTGGGCAGAGTTCCCTACAAAGGTTTTTTCAATGTCGATGGCGCACGGCGGGAACGGGAACGGCTTGAGCGGCGCGGCATGGACGTGTGGGTGCGTGGAGTCGGCGCGTTCAGCACTCTGGGCTGGTTTAGGGATCCGCTTTTCACTTTTATGCGCGAATACACTACGCGCGAGCTTGCCGACCTCATTATCCACGAAAGTGTCCACGCCACAGTCTGGCTGACAAACCATCCGCAGTTTAACGAGCAGTTGGCGCAATTTATTGGTGTGGAAGGTGCGCGGCAGTTTTTGGAAAAAATGGGTATCGAGGATTATGAAGATGACGCTGTAAAAAGGCGCGCGGATTTAACCGCTTATTTTGCGTTTCTTCAAGGGTTAATCGCTGAGCTTGAGGAAATGTTTGAGCGTGTTGAATCCCGCGAAGAACGCTTGCAGCGCAGGGACGAAATCATAGCCGCCAGCCGGGCAAAGTTCAGAGAGCAGTACGATGAGCTTTTTTACACCGACCGTTTTCGCTTTTTCTACTCCGATGATTTTCCTGTGAATCTTGCGTACCTCGACCTGTTCAGGCTTTACCATGAAGAAGATCACTTTTTCAGGGATCTGTTTGAAAGGTCAGGAAGCGATCTGCGCGCTTTTATTGCCGCCGCGCGAACACTTAATCCGCGAACACGGCGAGCGGCGGATCCGCGGATTGCGTTTGAGCAGGCGCTTGGGCTTCGGTAATTTTGTGTTTATTAGGAGCGCCCCCTTGTTTTTTTCCTTATTTTTGCCGTAATGTATAGTATGACATTTGCGTTTTCCCCATTAAATCTCATCAAATTACGTTACGGTCTTGTTCCTCTTTTCCTTCTTGCATTCAGCGTCAATGCTGATGCTATCCAGCGTGTTTTTCCGGCTGCCTTTTTTATCGAACACGCGCGGGCAATAAACTCGGAGAACACTCCCAATACTTACTGGGTTGCAAGTGAAAGCGAACATTTGGCTCGAATTGCTGCGCGCGAAGAATCGATTTTACTGAATTATTATATCCTCGCTTATTACGGTCACCCGCTTTCTTATCACATGGGAATTCTTGGGCGTTATCCAAAAGAGGAACTGCGCCAAAGGCTGATTCGGCTTGCCGCTGAGTACCGCCAGTTTTCAGGAACCAGGGGAGTTCGCATCGGTTTTTATATTATTTTCGGCACGGTTTGGCCTGAAGGCGAAATTGGTTATATCAACGAAAATGTGTTGAGGGAGTGGATTCACTTTGCACTGGAACACGATATGCTCGTTTTTATCGACCATCAAATTGGGCGTTACACACCGGAACATGCGATGCGGAGAATGCTCCCGTGGTTGCACTATCCCAATGTCCACCTTGCCATTGACCCGGAGTGGCGGACTGACAGACCAATGATAGAAATTGGCACGGTGAGCGCCGCCGAAATTAACCACATCCAGCAGATCATGGAAGATTACATTATTCAAAACAATCTTCCCGGCGAGCGCCTTCTGGTGGTTCATCAATTCCATTGGCGCATGATTAGCCAGCCGAGAGCTGTTGATACAAGGCGTTTTACCAGAGTAAGGCTCGTGCATAACGCATCCGGCATCGGCACTCCGGAAATGAAACGTTCCCTTTATACGTTTACCACGCGGTATACAAATATGCCTGTGAACGGTTTTAAGCTTTGGTATCCGCAAACGCTTGGCTCTATATATGACATTCCGCTTATGACTCCGCAGGAAGTGATGGAACTTCATCCAAGACCGTTTGTTATAATGTATCAGTAAGATTTTTTTCCTGCAATGCTTGTGCCGCCAAATCTTCCAAAGAGATTTGGCGCACGTTTTCTGTAACATTCACAGCGCTTGCGGAACGCAGATAAAAAAGCCACACCGAAACGCGCTTCCCAAAAATATCGAATGCCGCTTGGTAATACGTTGCGAGCTGATTCAAATGGTCTTCAGGCTTTTCAACACGGTCAGTTTTGAAGTCCACAACCACAACTTCGTCCGGTTCTTCAAAAAGCAAATCCATCTTGCCTGTTAAAACTATTGGTTTTCCTTCAACGTTAACTTTTGTATAACAATGGAATTCCGGCTTTTTATATGTTGCCGATATTACACGTTTTCCCAACTGTGAAGCAAAAAAAGTATCTGTCATTTCTTTTGCGTGCGTTAGAAGTTCCTGCATGACTTTTTCATTATCAATGCGCGCTCTTATTTTCGCCGGAATGAAAGTTGGCGCATTATTAATGTGGGCTTCCAAAACCGCGTGAACTAAAGTTCCCGCTTCTGCCGCATTAATTTTTGCTTTTTTAACAAGAATGTCAAAAGGAGTTTCAGTCTCAAGGATAACCGCATCTGTTATTTGCATTTTGTTTTGCAGCTTGCTTGCATCAAGGCTTGAAATTCCTGCCTTTCCTTCAGGAAGAAGTTCGGCATTTTCATAATATAAAGCCGCTATTAGGGCAGTTTCTTTTTGGCTTTTCGGAAGCGGCTGTTTTTTTATCCGGTTTTTTGAGGCGGGAATTATCTGTATGTCGCAAATGTTTTCCGGGCTTTCTGAAAGAACATCCGATAAAAGCGAAAGAAATGTTTTCCGCTTTGCTTCTGTTTTTTCTGCCAATTGCGCAAGCCGCGCACGAATTACTTCTTCGCTAAATTCCTTCCCGCTTAGGTCATTGTCCTTTTTTTCATCTTTGTTTTGTTTAGGCAACGTAAACGTAAGAAAAACACGGTATTCAGCTCTTGTCATTGCCACATAAAGCAGCCGCCTCAGCTCCGCTGTGTCTTTTGCTATTTTCTCTTCAAGCAAAATCTGGCGGAAATAATTTCCGCCGACAGGCAATTCTTCTGCACGCGGTATTTTTAGGATAACACCATATTTCTCATGAAAGTTTATTAAGTCGTTTGAGTCCCTAATGTTTCCCGGTTGTGCGCAGTTATATATAAACACAACAGGAAATTCCAAACCTTTGCTTTTGTGAATGGATAAAATTTTTACACCGGATTGACCTTCGCTTGGCAAATCTTTAACATCCGGTTTTTCTTCATGCGTCATTATGTCATCAATATATTCGATAAATTCTGCAAGGCTTTTTCCCCTCTCATCACTTTCACTTGCAAGGCTGAAAAAAAGATCAAAAAGACTTTCATATGCCTGGGCGGATTCTGTCCAAATAGTTTCGTAGCGGTAGCCCTCTTCAAACCAAAGTTTTGTTACAAGTTCAGTTGCCGAAAGAACTCTGCTTTCCTCGCGCAATTGGTTATACCTTTTTCGTGCATCGCGGTAAAGCATTAAATCGTTTTCAGGAATATATATTTCGTTTTCTTCGGCAAAGGGGGCGGGATTTTCACTTAATAAACAAACAGCCAATGTTAGATCACTTAAGCGCATAAATGGCGAGCGGATAAGGGCGGCGTATGCGATGCGATCTTCGGGGTAAACCAAAAGCCTTATATAAGCACAAAGATCGAGTATCGGAGCATCGTTAAAAAGTCCTGACGGTCTGTCGGTGTTATAGGGAATCCCAAACTCGCGGAAATATTTTTCCAGTGTTCCTTGATGCGCATAAGAGCGCTGTAAAACCGCAAAATCGTTCCATGTACAATCTTCCCAAACAGTTTCCTGCCCGTTTCGTTTTGGGATTTTTTCTTTGCGCAAAACCATTTCATAGATTTTTCCTGCGATAAAAATAGCCTCAAGGTCTTGCGATTTAATTCCGCTTTCTGTTTGTTCAGGAATTTCTTCAGCATTTAAAAAACAAAAATGCGCTAAAGGTTTTTCAAAAGAAGGCGCGCTTTCTGGCGCATGAACACTTGAGTATGATGCTTCATAATCAGGAACATCATCGCGAACGGGAAAAAATACTTTTTGAAAAATATAGTTAAATGCGGCGATGAGAGCAGGTTGGGAACGGTAATTGCATGACAGCTCAAGCCCGCCGCCTCCAGGAATATTACCCATGTCTTTGTTTAAACTCCTGAAAACCGCAACATCTGCGCCGCGAAAACGGTAAATCGACTGCTTTTCATCCCCCACAAAAAACATACAGTTATTTTCCAATTCCTGCGGTTTGGGAATTCCTTTTTCAGTGCGATCTGTATTTTCTGCAAGCAAATAAATTAAATCACGCTGGAGCGCATTGTTGTCCTGAAACTCATCAATCATGATCATGCGCAAAGTATCCTTGTGTATTTTGCGTACATCAGCGTGATTTTTTAATGCGTCAACCGCAAGATGAGCTACATCGTTAAACCGCAAAAGAGATGTTTCTCTTTTTTTTGCATTAAACTCATTCTGAAATTTTTCGATTAACGAAAAAAGATTTGAAGATAAATTAAAATTAAATACATAATTTGCAACAGATTCAAGGGAATAATAAAGTCCATCTTTATTTTTCCCCTTTATCTGTCCGAAAAGATTTACAATCTGCCGGTATTCGTTTCCGTAATTTGAAGGTGTCCGCTCACTGATGATCTCCCCGTAAAAATCAAAATACGCCTTCATTTGCTGCCTGATTTGCGAAAAAGTATTTTCCCCGTTAAAATCAATCCCCGTTTTTTCTTCGCTTGTTTCAAAAAGCAATGTAATATCAGGCAAAACCGGCGGTGACTGTTCAAGCAAATATTTTTCCAAATGATTTGTAAGTTTTATGCTTTTTTTTGTGGCTTTACATTCCCGCAAGGAATCGCTAATGCTGTTTGTAAATTCCAGAAGCTGTCCGGATTTTTCTTTCCATACTTTTAATATTTCTTCTTTTTGTGTTTTAAGCATTAGCTTATAATCAGGCGGATTTGAAATTGGGCTATGTTCAAGCATAACGGACGCGAAAATGTCATCGCTTAATTTTCTGATTCTGTGATCAACCAAAAGCTGTCTGATTGCGGGTGATTCGCGGTTGTCAAGCACAAAGCGCAATGCGGCTTCGCGCGCCAGGTCGCGGAGAGCCGCGTCATCAGTTGAAAAATCGGGGCTGATCCCGTAACGGGCAGCGGCGGTTTTGGCAATTGCCGCAGAAAAAGAGTCGAGTGTCCTGATTTTTGCTTTGTGAAAATTTCTAATTGCGTTTTCCGCTTTTTCAGCCGCCGTATTTTCGCCGTCATTTGATTGTGAGTTAGCCTGGTCAAGCAAATAATTGTAAATGCGGCTGTACATTTCACTTACAGCTTTATTGGTAAAAGTAAGAGTTAAAATTTCTTCAGGTTTTAAATCATGCTCAATGACCAGCCAAACATAACGGCTTGCCAATACTTTGGTTTTGCCTGATCCTGCGCCTGCGGCAACCACAGCGTTTGTTTGCAAAGTAACGGCTTTTCTTTGATCACTATCCAGCCCTTCAAGGAGTTTTTGTAAAGACATTAATTTTCTCCTTCCAAAAATTGGCTGCGGTTAAGAAAATAAGCGGAACGGCAGATAGTTTTATAATCGCATTCAAAACACTGGATTATATCGACAGAACACGGCATAAATTTCAATTCACTGACATTCTCAAAAAATTCATCAATTTGATTTTGCACGGCAGCTAAAAACGGATCATAATCATCCCGCATGGGAATGTTTGATCTGCTTGTTAATTTATTGCCCATCTGCGGCTGTATTTTCCCGTCTCTGATGTTGTAATAATATGCACCCTGCACTTTAATGTTTTGTTCTTTTGATTTTGCGGCAATACTTTCTTCATACAGTTTAATGTAAAGCGGGATTTGAAAGTCCGAAAGGTGCTGTTCATCTAAGTCTTCTATATCCGTTTGTTTGTCAGTGTAAGATGATTTGTAATCAACAATTATTGGCTCACCCTCAGGCGAAACAGAAATCCTGTCGATAACGCCTTTAATGTGAATATTCCCTTTCCGTAAACTAGCCGGATATTCCAATTGGGCAATTGTGTAGCCGTTAAAATGTTTAATTTCCAGTTCCAAAAGCGCCGCAATTTTTTTTGCCATTCCATAGCTTTGCGGCAGAACAAGCGGCACAGCGAGCGGGCCTTTAAATGCCGGCTCTTTTTTGATTGTTTCACTGGTAATTTCAAAAGCCCAGCGTTTATAAGTTTCAATGTTGGCAGAATTAAAAACGGAATTCTCATTTTTTATTTTTGTAAAAAGGCTTTCTAAAATCTTGTGATACAAAAGCCCCAAAGCGGTATTGTCAAGCAACTGCGCTTCAAGAGAAAACTTGCTTAAGTTAAATACCCTTTCATAAAGCCAAAAAAGCTGGCATCTATAATATTTGTTTAAATCTCTTGTTGGGCTTACGGTAAGACATTCATCTTTTCCTGCTAAAGCTTGAGAAAAAAGTTTTTGTATCTTGTGAGAATCTGCCGGAACTTTGGAATTGAAAAAAGAAAAATAATTCTCTTTATCTGCAAGTGAGTTTTTCCAGCGTAGAAATGAGCTTAGCTGTGCTGGGAAAACAGTATTTTTTTCAATCGCTTGATTATTGTTTACGTTGTTTGTTTCCTTTGAAGGCGAGGACAATTTGCGCCAAAAACGGCGCTCAATTCCATAAGCGTCTTCAGGGCAAGTCGGGGGTTCAGAAATTTTTCCGCGCGCAAAAAAACTGTGCGGAATTGCCCAGCCTGAAAAAGTTTGCTCTGAAGCGCTTATGCGGGTAATTGTCGCAAAGCCGTCTTCTTCACCTGTGTCGCAGAGGGCAAAAAAAGCGGCTGAGGCATCAGAGTCTTCAAGACCAAGGGCTTTGCGTTTGTCCGGACGCAAAAATCCCAACGGCTGATAAAGTACCGAAGAAGCACTTTGTGAAGCGTTAAGCACAAAATGGCAGGCAAAAGGAGTTGCCGATGCAACGCGCCATTTGTAAATATTAACGCCGGGCTCCTGTTTGTCTTTTACATATTCAACTTCTTCAAGGTGCGAGACAAAAAAAACAATTGGAGAGTCAGGAACAAGGTCTGATGAGTTTGGCAATTCTTCAATTTCGATTAAAGCGCTAAGTTCAATTACACAGCGGCTTAATAATGCATTATCTTCTTCGGTGATTTTTTCCATGTCCAAAAAATTGGAATTCCCGTCTGTTCCGCGAAAGGAAAAATAATTTTTGCGTAAATCTGAAAAACTTAAAGATTTATTCAGTTTATTAATTTGCTCTTTTAATTTTTTGTAATACTGCTTAAGTTCATTTACTCCGTCATATTTTGCGCTGTCAAAAGCTTCTTCCCAAATGTCAATATCTTTGCCATTTTGTTTGTAACCGGAAACACAATTGTAAGTTCTCCCGAAATTAATAAGCTCCTTGTTTTTTTCTCTGTCTTTCCACGGCAAACGGTCGTTTAATAAAAGTGCCTTAACACTGGAAAATGAAAAGCCGGACACAGCACATTCCCTTACAAGCGCAAAAAGCCTTCCCGCTCCGGTTTTGCCCAGCTTTTTTCCGGCGCGGCGGACAATGGGAATGTGCCGCAGCGAAAACTCTTTTATAAGGCACGGTTCAATGTCTTCAAGTTCCGGAACACTCACAGCCATTTCTTCGTATGGGATACCATTTTCTTCATGAAGCCTGCGTAGCTCCATTGCGGCGCTTCGTATTTCTTCACGGGCGGATTTATAAAACTGTAAACCGGTTTTGTGCGAACCTATTGCGGCTTCTGCTGTAATGCGGAAAAAACGCGGTGGCAAAAGCAGCGAATCGTATTCGGCAAAGTCTTCCATAAGTTCAGGGAAAATAATCGCGTAAAAATTTTCGCCATCTTTAATTTTTGTCTCTTCCCATGACGGCTCAAAAAAATTGTGCTGTTCCAGAAATTCTTTGTACCGCTTTTTAATGAGCGTGTAATCTTCATCGTCTGAATCAGGGATTGCACCGGTTTTATAAGACATTTTATTTGTAAGTTTTTCCCACAAAAAAAGCGAAGGCAGAATACGCGCGATAAACGGAACAAATATATTTCCGTTTCCGGCATAATCCGGTGGGATAACTGACTTTAAAAAAACTTTTCTTGAGTTTTCGCGCGAAAGGGATAACGCAAACAATTTGCGAATTACCGCATTTGCCGGGCGGCGGCTTGTGTCTTTGGTTCCGGCAATTTCTTCTTTGAACCTGTCCCACGCAAGAAAGCGATCTGCCGCCACAGATCTCGCAATTCCAAGTGTGCACGTTTTTTGCGCCCATTGGCTTGCCACAATTTGCGAAGGGAACACAAAGTAAACATTTCTGTTTGTTATATGTTCCTTTATCACGCAAATAACCGGATTCATAAACTTTAAATCTCTTTGCCGCTGTGCTGTTTGGTTAAAAACAAAGTGCGCAGGTTTCGATTGCAGGCATCTAAATCAAACTCACTTTCTGCCGGTGTTTCCGCCGCAAGAATTCCCGCTCCCGCAACACAGCGGACAAGTTTGTTGGTATGGTTTTCGCTGTGTGAAGAAAGCGTAATTTCAATCGTTTGAGTTTCATTATATTCATAGCGCAGTTGGGAAATGTTTGCAGTTTCAAAATCTCTAATTCGAGTGTTTATGTTTAAAGCTCCGGTAAAAAGTCTTTTTTGAAAACTAATAATTTTTTGCGATTTTCCTTCTTCTTTTTTCGGAACATTCTCCGCATAAAACTTAAATTCCTTATTACCGTCTTGAGCAAAAACAACGTGAATTATTTGGTGAAGATCCCAAAGCGTACAATTTTCACTTATAACAATTTTTCGCCACACATCACTTCCTGATATACTTAAATGTACGAAGCGATGCAAAAGAGATGAAGAATTATTACCCGCCCTAATCAGTGTTAATTTGGTGCGCCGAAAGCTATCCAGCGATTCATCAATTAATTCTTTTATGTCTTCATAAGTTTCGATCATGCTGTCAAGCGAACTATCCATCGCATCAAGCTCTGCTTCCTCTGGCGGCTGATCGCTGTTTAAATCTTCCATTATCGAAGCTGTGTGCGTTTGCATTTGTGAAAGAATAATGAACGTGTGGCGGGGAAGCCACGAAAGGTCAATGTCGCCTTTGCGCAAATTTGCGACCAAATCGATAATTGCAGTATGCAATTCCCCAACCCGCAGTCTCACAGATCCCATAGAATTATCCACAAAAGGATTGTACGTTTCGCGGAATTTTTCCAGAACGCTTTCGATGTACCATGCAAGAATATTTGAATCATGGCTTTCAAGTTCTAAACTTGGCGGAACAAGCCGCGTGATGATCTTAAAAGCATCATCCTCGCCTCGGTGCAGACCGTCACGCGCATAAGACTGGATCACATATTCGGAAGCCGGAATATTAAACTTGTGCAGTATTTCTTCGACAGGAGTTTTATCAGGGCGCGTATTGCTTGAATCCAATTCTTTCAAATCAGGAATTTCCTGTCCGGCATACCAAAAGCGCGTCTCAATTCCATACGAAGTAATTTCAATTTTATCAGTTTTTTGAAAAAGAAATTCCTCAAGCGAATATGCCGGTAATTTTTGCATCCGCTCCTTTCCATACCAATACGCATACGTAAGCTGCTCTTCGGTGCTGGAAGCCGTGCCAAGATGGGCAAAGGATTTTTCAAGACCGTCTTCCGCCACTTCAAGCCACGCTTGAAGTTCGCTTTCGCTCCATTCATCCTTACCGACTTTCTGCAGCGCAAAAATCCCTTTTTTCCAATCCAGCGTTAAAACCTTAAAACGGTCGCCGGGCACAAAAGCTGCCTCGCGGTAAATGTTTCGCATATCAAGCGTTTGAATGGAAACCTCAGGCGGATCGTCGTAAGGGTCGCTGTTGAAGGCCGCCTCGTTTTCGTCATTATCGCGGGCAACATACTGCGGCGCGTACTCTTCACCAAAAATGCTGTAAAACGGATAAAACTCTTCAGGCGACCCCTCGCTTGTCGTGTACGGAACTTTAGCGCCCATCCAGACGAAAGAGTACTCATTTGGAAGTAAAGCGGGGTTGGCAAACGGCGCGCAACGGTGCCCGGGAATAAGAATGCCGTTGACCAACTCCAGGCGGCTTGGGCTTATGACAAAAGGAAGGTTCTCAAAAAAGCCTCTCCGCGAAAGCCAGCGGTTTTTGCCGATAGGGAAAGCCAAATTGCGCAAGTTAATGAGCGCCGCCGTTTCAGCCGCCAGTTCATCGGCGTGCAAAGGATCGATGTTAAGCAGGTACGAAGCTGCCTCGAACAGCGAAAAAGTTCCCGCTGTGTTATCGAGAAAATCATAAAGGTGCTCTTCCTGGTTCGCAGTCATTTGAGGTTCATTATGCCCTTATGCGCCATGTTTCGCAAGCCATATCGAATCCGGTGAGTCAAAATGACACTAAAATGGCACGAAAAGAGCATTTGCGTCATTTTGACTCACTTATTCTTGAGAATTTCCATGAACGCGACCATTTTCTGACCAGACTGTTAATGAAAATGCCCATATTTTCGCAGATTTGCCTTTGCAGATTCAGGCGGAGTCGCAAAAAACCGCAAAAATCGGCAAAAAATCATTTTTTTCCTGAAAAACGAAAAGTTGGCACGTTTCTTGCTAGTATATAAGTGTTAGCGGAAAAAACGCAGACGCCATTATAGGCTGTCAGCCTATGGGTAGCGCCTGAACGAGGGCAAAAAAACCCAGGGTCTGTGAAAAAACAAACCGCTGAACAGGAGAAAGAAATGAAACAAGTTACCTTTTATCGTCCGCGCTTTTTGGAGAACACTCTGAACGATTTTGATCGCTACCTGGATTCGTTTTTCGGGGACAATTTCCTTGCTCCGGCAACTCGCGCATTCAACCGCTCACCTTCGGTTGATATACGGGAAACCGAAAATGCTTATGTTCTTGAGGCAGAGCTCCCGGGCTTTGATGAGAAGGACATTGAAATCCATCTTGATGGAAACACACTTACCATCCAGTCAAAAAAAGAGGAGACTGCCGAAGGGGAAACGGCACAGGATAGCGAAAATTCCGGTGCAGATCGCGGCTACCTGGTTCGTGAGCGCAGGATTTCTTCCTTTTGCCGCTCGTTCAAAATGCCTGAAAATGCGGATCGCGAGGCAATTAGCGCTTCGTTCAAAAACGGCATTCTTGGCATGGAGATCGCAAAAAAGCCTGAAGCGCAAAAACGCGTAATTCAGATCACGGCGTAAAACAGCGCAGGAAAAGCACACTTAAATCGCAAAAGCTTTGAGTGTGCTTTAAGTTTTTAACGTAGCGCTTGTATCAGCCGCCGTTTTTTAGTATCTTTATTATGTATGATAACTGTTAGCGACCTCAGCCTTTCATTCGGCGAACGGGCTCTTTTTAAAGATGTCAACTTAAAATTCACTCCCGGTAACTGCTACGGCATTATCGGCGCAAACGGCGCGGGCAAATCCACGTTCCTAAAAATCCTTTCCGGTGAGACTGAATATGACCGGGGGGAAATCATAATCGGCAAGGGCAATCGTATGGCTGTTTTGAGTCAGGATCATTTTGCCTTTGAGGAATATCCGGTGCTTGAAACCGTGATTATGGGATACCGGAAACTCTACGACATACAAAAAGAACGTGAGGCGATTTACGCCAAAGAAGA
This sequence comes from Treponema sp., assembly GCA_031256655.1. Taxonomy (GTDB): domain Bacteria; phylum Spirochaetota; class Spirochaetia; order Treponematales; family Breznakiellaceae; genus WRKT01. The sequence goes on along the minus strand of JAIRQD010000212.1, from coordinate 3,057 downwards.
TTTCAGCGAAGCCGATGGGCTGCGGGCGGCGGAGCTTGAGGCTGACTTTGCTGAGCTTGGCGGCTGGGAAGCGGAGGCGCAGGCAAGCCAGCTTTTATCGGGGCTGGGTCTTGTGGAGAAGGAGCACACAAAACTGATGTCTGAGCTGGACGAAAGCCGCAAAATCCGCGTGCTTTTGGCGCAGGCGCTGTTCGGTAATCCCGACATACTTCTTTTGGACGAACCGACCAACGGACTAGACCTTGAATCCATCACCTGGCTTGAGGAGTTCCTAATGGACTTCCCCAACACCGTTATCGTGGTTTCGCACGACCGCCATTTTCTGAACGCCGTGTGCACCCACATTTGCGACATAGACTTCGGCAAGATCACGCTGTATTCGGGCAATTACGATTTTTGGTATCAGATGAGCCAGATGCTCCAGCGGCAGGCAAAAGACCAGCAGAAGCGGAACGAGGAGAAAGCGCGGGAACTGAAAGAGTTTATCCAGCGCTTTGCCAGCAATGCCGCCAAAAGCCGTCAGGCAACCAGCCGCAAAAAAGTGCTTGAAAAGCTCGATTTGGATAATATCTACGTTACAAGCCGCAAATTTCCCTATGCCGGCTTCAAAAGCGACCGTGAAATCGGCAACAATGTCCTGCGCATCGAAAAGCTTAATTTTACGCTTGAAGATACGCAGGTGCTTCGCGATTTCAGCCTGACCGTGAACCGCACCGACAAAATCGCCTTTGTGGGCATGGAACACGCTTCCAAGTCGGCAGTTTTCAACATCATCTCAAAGACAGTCGATGCCGAATCAGGCGATTATTACTGGGGTCAGACGGTGAACTTTTCCTACTTCCCCAAAGAAAGCAGCGCCTTTTTCGATTCGACGATGTCCATAACCGAGTGGCTGAAACAGTATTCGCCTGACGAGGATGAAACCTACGTCCGCAGTTTTCTCGGGCGCATGCTTTTTTCAGGCGACGATGCCCTAAAGCCTGTGAACGTCCTTTCAGGCGGCGAGAAAGTGCGCTGTATGCTTGCTAAAATGATGCTATCCGGGGCAAACGTGCTGATTTTTGACGACCCCACCAGCCACCTTGATCTTGAAGCCATCACCGCGCTCAACGAAGGGCTTGTCGCTTTCCCCGGCGTGATTTTGTTCAACTCCCATGACTATGAGTTTATCAACTCCATCGCCAATCGCATAGTGGAAATCGTTCCCGATGATGACGGCAAAACCGCAGGACCCCCCGGCGTGGTTATCGACCGTATGATGCCTTTTGAGGAATACCTGCGGGATGACTCGGTAAAGCAACTGCGGGCGGCGGCGTACAGCCATGTTGAAGGGGTGCGGATCTAGCGGCGCTGTCGTCGCACGATAACCGCCCCGGAAACTTGTTTGACAACCAACTGGGTTGTCAAACAAGTCAATTAGCCCAAATATCCCTGGTGTTTCAAAAGCTCCGCGTTGAGTATCCCGCCGCCGGCTGCCCCGCGCACTGTGTTGTGCGACAGCCCCACAAAACGCAGGTCAAACACCGTGCATGGGCGTATTCTGCCTACCGTCACCGCCATTGCCTTGTCTGCGTCCCGATCTCTGCGGGGCTGCGGGCGGTTGTCCTCATGGCGGATGATGATGGGGCGTTCAGGCGCAAAAGGCAGCTGCAGTTCTTGAGGAAGGCTTCTGAACTCCGCCCAGATTTTTTTCACCTCGTCAACTGACGGCTTTTTTTCACCGAATTCAACGCTTACGCAGGCAGTGTGCCCGTCAATTACCGGAACGCGGTTGCAGTGCGCCGCAATTTTCGGGAGTTCGGCGTTTTTGAAAACACCACCGTCAATTGTGCCGAGGATCTTCAACGGTTCCTGTTCGGACTTTTCTTCCTCCCCGCCTATGTACGGGATGATATTGTCAATTATATCGAGGCTTGGAACGCCCGGGTATCCCGCACCGGAAACCGCCTGCAGGGTTGAAACGATAAGCCGCTTTATTTCGTAGCCTTTCTGAAACAGGGCGTAAAGCGGCGTTGTGTAGCTCTGTATCGAGCAGTTGGGTTTCACGGCGATAAAGCCTTTTTCCCAGCCGCGCGCTTTACGCTGGGCGGGAATGATGTCTGTGTGGTGCGGGTTCACCTCGGCGATGAGAACAGGCACATCGGTTGTCCAGCGGTGAGCGGATGCATTGGAAACCACCGGAATCCCCGCTGCGGCGTAAGCGTCTTCAAGCGAGCGGATTTCGTCCTTGCCCATTTCAAGGGCGGAAAACACAAAGGCGCAGTTTCCCGCCTTCGCCGCGCTTATGGCGGAGGAAACATCGTTTGCGTCAGCCACCGTAAGTTCCCCAACGCCGCTTCCTTCAATGCCCGGGAAATGCACGCGCCCCGCCGTTGCGTCTTTGAACTTTTTCCCCGCGCTTTTGGAAGATGCCGCAACGTAGCGGACTTCAAACCAGGGATGGTTGTTCAAAAGAAAAATGTATTGCTGACCTACCATGCCGGTAGCGCCAAGCACTCCTACTGGAATCTTTGCCATATTATGCTCCTTTTTGTGGCTCTTAAAGTTTAATACCGACCTTTTCCATTGCCGCTTTTAATACCGCTTCGTTTTTCGGATCCAGCCGCCCAAGCGGAAGTCGCACGGGACCTGCCGGAAGCCCTGCCCAATTTAATGCCTGCTTTATGGGAATTGGATTAGTCTCAACAAAAGCCGCCCTCATAAACGGCAGAAGCTCAAAGTGAATTCTGCGCCCGTGCTCAAAATCCCCGTCAAGACAGGCTTTGACCATAGCTTTCACCTTCGCGGGAACCAAGTTCGAGATAACTGAAATAACACCGTTGCCGCCCAGCGCCATAAGCGGCAGGCTGAAGCTGTCGTCCCCGGAAAGCACCGAAAAAGGGTTTGTTGTGGCGCGTCGGGGAGCGGCGATCGCATCCAGCACTTCGGTCATCTGTGTGATGTCCCCAGATGCCTCTTTAACGGCTACAATGCCCGGAATGGCGGCGATTTTTTCCATAAGCGGGGTGGGGATGTTGCGCCCAGTGCGGGAAGCGATGTTGTAAACTATGATGGGAA